>NZ_JBQHQI010000002.1:0-200458 GCF_052067375.1 Collinsella sp. HCP3S3_E11
TGGGCATCGAGGCGGTCAGGGCGGGGCGCGAGGTCAGGTTCGTGGACTGCGCCCGGCTCGTCGAGGACCTGGAGGACGCCTCGTCGCGCGGCATCCTCAAGAAGAGGCTCAGGTACTACGCCCACTCGAGGCTGCTGATCATCGACGAGCTCGGCTACCTCGACGTCGGCAGCGCGGGCGCGGACCTGCTGTTCCAGCTGATATCGACGCGCTACGAGCAGCGCTCGACGATCATCACCACCAACGTGGGGATCAGCGGCTGGGGCAGGGTGTTCGGGGACGACGTGGCGGCGAGCGCGATCGCGGACAGGGTGTGCCACCACTGCCACCTGGTCAAGATAACCGGCAGGTCCTACAGGCTGAAGGACCTGCCGAGGGACGGTCCCGTCAAGCCGTGACCGGAATCGGTGAAAATACGTTAGCGCAACCGGTGAAACCGCCTTTGCGCAAACGGCGCGCCTGTTTAGCGAAACTGGTGAAAAATAGATTGACGCTAACACAGGACGAGATATGGCAGGAGTCCAGGTACTTCTCGGAGGCGAGGATGAACGAGCTCTACGACGACGGTCGCACCCGGGGGATCGACGGTCCCGTCGAGTGGGCGCGGCTTGAGGCGGAGGCCAGGAAGATGCTCGAGTCCGGCCTCGAGCTTGCGGACAGGGTCGAGGCGGCATAGGATATCAACCGTATTCCAGATTCTGGGACGCCGGGCCGACTCGCTTCGGATCGGGCGCTACACCAACTTTCTCGACACTACCGCCTTATCCCCTCCGAGTTGCGGTGAAATAAGGACTGAATAGGCCTTTTAACGGCTAAAACACTCCCTATTTCACCGCAACTCAGGGGGGGGATTGCATTACTGGTAGCGCAGGCACTCCACGGGGTCGAGTTTTGCGGCCCGGCGGGCGGGGTAGAAGCCAAAGATTACGCCGATGCCGACGGAGACCGCAAAGGCCAGCAGCACCGTGGCGATCGAAAAACTCGGCGTTATGGTACCGCTGGCACCGAGTTCGCCAAGCACGCCGGAACCCGAGGCGAACATCGCTAGGCCCCAGGCAAGCAGGTAGCCAATCAGGACACCTAGCAGACCGCCGGTGATGCACAGCGCCGAAGACTCGGCCAAAAACTGTGCGGTGATATCGCGACGGCTGGCACCCAAGGCTCGACGAATACCGATCTCGCGGATGCGTTCGGTCACATTGGTGAGCATCATGTTCATGATGCCGATACCGCCCACGAGCAGCGAAATGCTGGCAACGGCGCCCATGATGAGCGAAAACGCGCCCATAAAGGAGTTGAGGGCGTCGATGGCGCTTTTCATTGAGGTCGCCGACACGCTGTCATATTCGTCGTCATCCGCGATGTCCTTCATGCTGCGCACCTTGGATTCAATCATCTTGCACAGCTCATCCATGTCCGTACCCTCGGCGGCGAGCGCCGTTACGCTGGGAAAAGACGGGTTCTCGTCGCCAAAGAGGCCCGAGATGGTCTCGCGCGGCATGTAGAGCGTGAGTGAGCCCATGGAGTCGCTGCCGCCGTCGATAACGCCGATAATCTGCACCTCGCCGTTCGACACCTTGATGGTCTTGCCGAGCGCGTCCTGTTCGTTGCCGTACAGCTGGTCCGCGCCGCCGCGGCTGATGAGCGCCACGCGTGCGCCAGATTGGGACTCAGCCTGGGTATAGGTGCGCCCCGCGACGAGCTTGCTGGCTCCCACTGCGTCGAGCATGTCGCTATCGACGCCCTGCGCCATGACGTTATAGCTTTTGTCACCGGCCTTGTACTCGGTATAGGCACTGTCCACGATACCGATCTGCTCGATCTGCGGCACCATCTTGCGAAGCTTCTCAACGTCCGACTCGGTGAGCTCTTGCGACGAATAAATCTGCACCATACGCGCGGCGTTGAGGCCCAGGCTGTTGACCAGGCTGTTTTGGATACCGCCGATAAGCGAGGTCATGGCAATGACGGAGGCGATGCCAATAACAATGCCCAGGATGGTGAGTAGGCTGCGTCCCTTGTTGGCCTCGAGGGAGTGAAGGGCTTCTTGGATAAGGTCGCACGTGCTCATGCCTTCACTCCTTTCGTCGGATTGGCGTGTGCGGAAATCATGGGCAGGTTATCAATGGCGCCGTGCAGGGTCTGCGGTGCGTGCGCGATGTACGCGCCGTCGTGGATTCGGCCGTCGCGAATGGTTACGGCACGGTCGGCCTCGGCGGCGATACCGGGATCATGCGTGATGAGCACAATGGTCTTGCCACGTTCCTGGAGTTTGTGGAAGGTCTCCATCACGAGCGCTCCGGTGGCGGAGTCCAGGTTTCCCGTCGGCTCGTCCGCCAGGATGATGGGCGGGTCGTTGACGAGGGCGCGCGCGATGGCAACCCTCTGCATCTGTCCGCCTGAGAGCTCGGAGATGCGGTGGTCCCAGTGGTCGACCGGCAGCGTGACGGCTTGCAGCGCATGAACGGCGCGCATCTCACGCTGAGCCCGCGGCACGTTGGTGTACGACAGCGGCAGCATGACGTTTTCGATGACCGATAGGCGCGGCAGCAGGTTAAAGCTCTGAAAGACAAAGCCGATGCTCAGGGCGCGGACTTCGGTGAGCTCGTCATCGTCGAGCTCCGCCACGTTGAGGCCCTGCAGGTAATAATCGCCTGCCGTTGGCTTGTCCAGGCAGCCCAGGATGTTCATGAGCGTTGACTTGCCCGAGCCAGAAGGGCCGGTAATGGCCACGAATTCGCCGGGATTCACTGCCAGGCTCACGTTATGCAGGATATGGGCGCAGCCGGCCTCGCTCTCAAAAATGCGATGCACGTTGCGGATGTTGATGACGGGACGCATTACAAGCCCTCGTCGGCAGACATGCTGCCAGAGTCGTCGCCGTCGGCCGTCATGCCTGCGCCGGTGTCCACGATGAGGGTGTCGCCGTCGCGCAGCTTGGTAACCGGTACGTCTGCGTTGATCTCATTGCCCTGGTCGTCGCGCTTGACCTGCGTCTTGCCGACCACGGCGTCGTTTTCGTTTTGCGTCACAATGGTCACCTTCACGCGGCGCATCTCCTTGCCTTCACCGTCGGTTGCCACGTTGACGTAATAGTGCTCGCCATCCTCGGTCATGAGCGCCATGGTCGGCACCATCACCACATCGTCGAGCTGCTCGGTTACCACCGAGACCTCGGCGGTCATGCCCGGCTTGAGGCGCGCGTCGGGCGCGTCAATCAAAATATCGACGTTATAGGTCACGCTACCGCCGCCACCGTAGGTGGAGTCGGAGTTTGCCACCGAAGCGATTGTCGTGACCGTTCCCTGGCTCACGATATCGGGAAAGGCCGGATAGGTAACGTTGGCGCTCTGGCCCACTGCGATCTTGGCGATATCCTTTTCGCCCACCTGAACGGTGACCTTCATCTTGGAGAGGTCAGCGATCTGCATGCACTGCTTGCCGCCGGTCGTATCGCCTTCGCCCATAATCATGCCGCCCGTCACCGTGGCGCCGACCTTGGCGTTGAGCTCGACGATGCTGCCCGAGCTGGGCGCGGTCACAGTGCGCTCGGCGGCTTTGGCGTTGGCCTGGTCCAGGGTCGCCTGGGCCGAGGCCAGGTTACGTTGGGCGCTCGAGATGGCGCTCGTGTCGGCACTCGTGCCGGTGCTACCGCTGGCGCCACTTGCGCCTGCCGCATCTGTGTCAGTCGCCGGAGCGGCTTGGGCGGCAGCTACCGCTTTCTGCGCGTTGGCGAGGTCTTCCTGTGCCGCCGCCACCGCGCGCTGCGCCTCGGCAACGTTGCGATCGAGCTCGTCATTTTTAATGGTCATGAGCACATCGCCCTCGTTAACGGACTGGCCGGCTGATACGTTGATCGATGCCACCGTGCCGGCGACAGAAGGGGAGACCACCGAAGCCGAGATAGGCTTGAGCTGGCCTTTAGCCTCGACGGTGGTCGTAAATGTACCCTCGGTGACCATGTCGGTCACCGGCCCGTTGGTACCTGCGGGCCGTGCGTTAATGACGAAGGTTACGACAACGGCGATGAGCACAATGGCGGCCACGACGCCGGCCGCAATGCCGCGTCGGATGAGCTTTTTGCGCCGACGCTCGGCACGCTTCGCCTTGAGCTTGGCGTAGGCCTCTTCGTCAGAAATCTCGGTTGCATCGCTTGTGCTGCCGTTTTGCTGTGTGGCGCGCATGTTTGTTATGAGGGGAAGCGTTTCGGTGGCACCCTCGGGCGCTCGCTCGGTATCATTCGGTCCCGGGGTGATGGTGGGGACATTCGACATGGCGTCTCCTTTATAGAAAGTTCTTCGATAAGTATATGCGCCCGTCGCGAGAAGCGGGCGCATATGGCGGATTCTTTCGGAACTGTTAGATTGGAGCGTCAGTTCCCCGTTGTGCGAAGGCGTGTTTCCCTACGAGTGCACGACCACGCATAGGCCTACGTTGATGCAATCGTGGAGTGCCTTGGCATCGGCCAGACGCAAGTTGATGCAACCGTGGCTGCCGCACCATTTGTACGAATTTGGGTCGTCAAAGCTCTGATCGTTTTGCCATGTTGCATCATGGAAACCAACCATGTTGCCTTCAAACGGCATCCAATATGACACGGGGCTTTCGTATTTTGGTTTTCCGGTCTTTGGGTCTTTGGCACCGATGAGCTTGCTTGCGCCGTCATTGCTATTGATCTGCCAAACGCCCTCGGGGGTGGCATCCTCTCCCGGTTTGCCCGAGATAAAGTTGGCCTCCCAAACGATATTACCGTTCTCGTCATAGTAGCGCGCGTGCTGCTCGGACAGGTCGACGTCGATATACGCCTTCCAGTCGGGCTCTCCCTTTGCGGTATAGGTGTCGGCCTTCTGGGAGTACTTAATCTCGATTTCGCCGGTCTGCTTGTTGTTAATGGCGTCCTCGACCTGCTTGGCGAGCGCGTCGCTATCGACGGACCAGCCAAAGTCACCGCCCTCGACGGCACATTCTTTGCCGTCGGCACGCGTCCACCAGCGGGTGGTGCCCACGGTATTAAAGCCGTTGGCGAGCTCGGCTGCCCAGCTACCGATCTGCGACGTATCGAGTGTGGGGTTGGCCGGATCGGCAAAGCTGATCCACTGCAACACGGAGCTGCCGTCGACCTTGCCGGCATCCTCGCCGTTGAGCTTGAGGGTCACGTTGACGCCCAAGAAGTTGTTGGCGGCATCGCATGCGGCCTGAATCTGATCATTGGTCAGCGTTTCATTGAGCGGCTCATAGGCATCGTTGCCGAGCTTGGAAAGATCTACGGTCTCGGCCAGCGAGGCAAGCTCGAGCTCGGCATACTTAATGACATGCTCGCGGTTGAGTTTTTCGTTGGAGCGCGCCTTCTCGACGGTAAACTTGCCGGCTTGCTCGTCATAGGAGCTATTGGCCTCGAACGTACCCGAACGGCCCTCGTTAAACTCGTCAATGGCGGCGCCCAGATCCTCCTCAAACTTCTTTTGGTCAAAGGTGTCAGAGAGCATGGACAGGTCGACGTCTTGTTCAAGATCGACTTCGTTGGAGGTAGCGATTGTTTTGGTCTTGCCGCTTAAGGATTCCACAAGGCGGACCGGCCATATAAAGGCTTCGTTGCGGCTGATGATTTCTTTTGCGGCAGCTTCGCCGTCGACGATGGGTTCATCGGACTCGGGCTGATAGCTCCAGTTAAAGTCATCGCCTGTCACCGTGAGCTTATAGTGCTTCCATGCCGAGTTGACCTTAGTGGCAGCAGACGAAGCATTGGAGAACGAGACGTCGACGCCGGCAATGGTGGTGTTGGGGTAGGCTACCTGCGAAAACGCGACAACGCCAACAATGTAAACGACAACAATGAGGCCCAGAGCAACGAAAAGGGTCATTTTGGCCCCGGATTTTTTCCCGTTGGCGTGGTTCTCTGACCCACGGGGGCCCTTGTGATGGTTTTGCGTGTGTGAAGGCGCGTGCTTAGTCGCTTTATTGCTCTGACGCTGCTGATACGCATGGGGGTTCTGGCGCTGTGAGGTGTTTCCCGAACCATGCTTTGTGCTATGCGTTGGCGTAATGGGGCGCGGCGACTGAACGCCGCCGGTAGGCCTAGAAGGCTGCTGCGGATCGGGAATCAGTTGGGTGCGGTCGTTTTGCGACATCGTATGCATATCCTTCGAATTTCGCCTTGCGGCTCATCGTGTTTTTACTGGGCTTGCATTATAGCGATTACCTAGTTGTTTGTGGTATTGAAACGGTGGCATTGGCAAGAGGTTGGACATTTGTCCCACCTCTCGTTTTGGACTGCTCTTTATCCGCACACGCCGCATTTAGCGCAAGCCGAAAGTGCTGCGGGAGCTTGTGCGATGCCGCCCTTGGCCGTCTCGCGCAGCGTGGCCGGCAACGCGTGGCCCACCGAGAGCATGACGTGTGCCATCTGGTCGAAGGGCACAAGGCTTTTGATACCTGCAAGGGCGAGCTGCGCCGAGCTAAATGCGGCCGCCACGCCGATCGCGTTGCGGTTTTGGCATGGCACTTCGACAAGGCCGCCCACGGGATCGCATACAAGACCAAGCAGATTGCTCAGTGCGATAGAGCTGGCGTCGAGTGCCTGCTCGGGCGTACCGCCCAGCATCTGGACGAGCGCGGCAGCGGCCATGGCGGCGGCGCTGCCCACCTCAGCCTGACATCCGCCTTCGGCACCCGCGACGCAGGCACTTGTGGTGAGGTTGAGACCAATCGCGGCAGAGCAGTAGAGTGCGTCCATGACCTGTTCGTCATCGAGCTGTAGATGGTCGGCGAGCGCCAACACGCAGCCGGGCACGACGCCCGCAGAGCCGGCCGTGGGGGCTGCGACGATGACGCCCATGGTGGCAGAGCGCTCAAGCACGGCCATGGCGCGGGCTACGGCTTCGGTTTGGACCGCGCCCATCAGGTTTGTGCTCAGATCGTTGCGGCGTGTGGCGTCGACGAGTTTTGCCTCGCCGCCGATAAGCCCGCCGAGCGAGCGCTGCGGTGCGGCGATGGGCGCCGTTGTCTCCTCGCGCATGACCTCGAGTACGAGGCGCATGGCGGCGACGGCGTGCTGCTCGCCGGTCAGGCGGGCTTCGCGTACGGCCATGACGGCGCCAATGTTGAGGCCCAGTTCGGCGCAGGCGTCGAGGAGCTGTTCGCCATCGTCGAAGATTTCCTTGGCGGAAACGCCGGGGGAGAGCGATGAGGCCGAGCCGGGAAGCTCAATGAAGGTGGCGTAATCGACATGGTCGAGCATGCGTAGCATGGGAACGACGATGTCATCGGGGGTGCCGTCGGTCTCAAAGACGGAATAAGCTTGGCCGCCTACCTCGGTGCGGTAGGTGCGGCAGAAGGCAATGTTTACGTGTGCGTAGGCGAGCTGGTTCGTGAGCGCGGCGAGAACGCCGGGGACGTCCTGGTGCGCCACAAACAGGGTGGAATACATGCCCGAGATATCGACGCCGACGCCGTTGATGCGGCTGATGCGCATCTTGCCGCCGCCAAGGCTCTCGCCGCGGACCTGCGCCGTGGCGCCCGTGTCATCGACCATGTCGATGTCGACGGTGTTGGGGTGGATGGAGGCGTCGTCGCCCTTAATGTCAAAGTGATAGCTGAGGCCCCGCTCGCGCGCGAGGTCAAAGGCCTGCTTGATGTTTTCGTCGTCGGTATCGAGGCCCAAGATGCCCGCGACGAGTGCGCGGTCGGTGCCATGGCCGCGGTAGGTGTGGGCAAAGGAGTTCCACAGGCCAAAGGTGACCTTGGTGATGCGGCCTTCCAGCAGGCTGGCGGCAACCTGGGCGCAACGCAGGGCGCCGGCGGTGTGCGATGAGCTGGGGCCGACCATGATGGGGCCCAAGATCTCGAATGCCGAGGTCGTAGCTAGTGTTTGCGGCTTGCCTGCCATGGCTGCTCCTTTTCTATCCCGTCGTCCCGAGGGGCGGGGCATACGCTGTCCCGCCGTTCCGAGGGCTTTAGTATTTGGTCGCCTGCTCGGACAGTCCTGACTCGCACGGAGAGCACATTAAGTGGCCTCCGGCTCGTGCGGAACTCGCGATCGACCTTATGCCCCGCCCCTCGGGACTAAGGATACATGGTAGAAGTGCGCGTGCGCAAAATTCATTAGCTGGTGACGCGTCATGCATTGCATATCGAAATATCTTCACCACCGTTCAAATAAAAAAGAGGTACCGGTTGTTCCGGTACCTCTTTTTGGTGCGTTTTTATTTGGCTGTGGTTTTTCTCGTTAGCTTACAGGCCGCAGGCTGCTTTGAGTTCGTCGATGCGGTCCGTTTTCTCCCAGGTAAAGTCGGCGTCTTCGCGGCCAAAGTGACCGTAGGCTGCCGTCTTTTCATAGATGGGGCGACGCAGGTCCAGGTCGCGGATGATTGCGCCCGGGCGCAGGTCAAAGGTCTTCTCCACGGCCTCGACGATCTTGTCCTCGGCAACATGCGCGGTGCCAAAGGTGTCGACCATGATCGACAGCGGCTTGGACACGCCGATGGCGTAGGCCAGCTCGACCTCGCAGCGATCGGCCAGGCCGGCGGCGACTACGTTCTTGGCGACCCAGCGAGCGGCGTACGCGGCAGAGCGGTCGACCTTGGTGCAGTCCTTGCCGCTAAAGGCGCCGCCGCCGTGACGGCCGTAGCCGCCGTAGGTGTCGACGATGATCTTGCGGCCGGTCAGGCCCGTGTCGCCCATGGGGCCGCCCACGACAAAGCGTCCGGTGGGGTTCACATAGATATCGGCGCCATCCCACGGCATGTTCTCGGCATCCATGACGGGTGCGATGACATGCTCGATGAGGTCGGCCTTGATCTTGCCCATGTCCTCAACTTCGGCAGCGTGCTGCGTGGAGATGACGATGGTTGTGACCTCCACGGGCTTTCCGTCCTCGTAGCGCACGGTGACCTGGGTCTTGCCGTCGGGGCGCAGATAGGGCAGGGTGCCGTCGTGGCGCACGGCGGACAGGCGTTCCGCCAGGCGGCTTGCCAGGTAGTGCGGCATGGGCATGAGGGTCTTGGTCTCGTTGGAGGCGTAGCCAAACATCATGCCCTGGTCGCCGGCACCGATCAGGTCGATCGGGTCGGTGGTGGCGCCGGTCTGGGTCTCAAATGACTCGTCGACGCCCTGGGCGATATCGGGGGACTGCTCGTGGATGAGGCTCATGACGCCGCAGGTATCGCAGTCAAAGCCAAACTTGGCGCGGTTGTAGCCGATGCGGCGGATGACGCCACGGGCGATTTCCTGCACGTCGACGTATGCCTGGGTGCGAATCTCTCCGGCGACGATGACGGTGCCGGTGGTCACGAGGGTCTCGCAGGCGCAGCGGACGTTTTCAACGTTGGCGGGCACGCCGTTGGGCGCAATATAGCCCTGCTCCTGCAGCTCTATTTCTTTGGCGAGGATTGCGTCGAGGACGGCATCGCTGATCTGGTCGGCGATCTTATCGGGATGGCCTTCGGTCACCGACTCCGACGTAAACACAAAAGACCCCTGCTGGGGCGGGATGGAACGAAGCTCTTCTGACATGATTGTCCTTTCGAATAACGTGTCCCAGCGACCGTTACCATTCCGCTGGGCTCTGTATGCAGGGGCACATCATAGCGCGTAAATCCAACATTCACACCCTTTCCGCACCTACTCATTAGGTAGCTAATTTGGGACGGGGCTTTTTTAGCTACCCCGGCTGATTGTTTGCTGGTTTAGCCGATAGCCTGCCGGGGCAGCTAAAAAAGCCCCGTCCCAAATTAGCTACCCGGCTTCGATGACTGGGTCGGTGCCCTTTGTGCGGAGGTGGGCATTGTTGCTTTATACTGGTGCGGTTAGACATCCATCCTGCAATCGAGGAGATTTCCATGGCATCAGACGTTCGCGTCCGCTTTGCACCCTCACCGACGGGCAAGCTGCATATCGGCGGCGCCCGCACCGCTATCTATAACTGGGCTTTTGCCCGCGCAAACGGCGGCACGTTCATCCTGCGCATCGACGACACCGATCCCACCCGCTCTACCGACGAGAACACGCAGATCATTCTGCGCGCTATGCGTTGGCTGGGCCTGGACTGGGACGAGGGTCCCGAGGTTGGCGGCGACTTTGGCCCCTATGCCCAGACCGAGCGCCTGGACCTGTACAAGCAGGCCGCCCAGAAGCTTTGGGACGAGGGCAAGGCCTATCCCTGCTTCTGCACCAAGGAGCAGCTCGAGGCCGACCGTAAGGCCGCCCAGGAGCGTAAAGACCCCTTCCAGGGCTATCAGCGCCGCTGTCGCGATCTCGATCCCGAGGAGGCACGCCGCCGCATCGAGGCCGGAGAGCCCTACGTCCTTCGCATCAAGGTGCCCGAGGACCGCGGCGATGTCGTCATCCACGACGCCGTCCACGGCGAGGTGACCTTCGACGCCAAGGAGCTCGACGACTTCGTCATCTTCCGCTCCGATGGCACGCCCACGTATAACTTCGCGACTGTCGTCGACGACGCCATGATGAAGATCACCCATGTCATCCGCGGCGATGACCATCTGTCCAACACCCCGCGCCAGGTCATGGTTTACGAGGCCCTTGGCGCCCCCGTTCCCACGTTCGCCCACATCTCCATGATCTTGGGTGCCGACGGCAAGAAGCTCTCTAAACGCCACGGCGCCACCTCGGTGGAGGAGTACCGCGACGCCGGCTACCTGTCCGACGCGTTCGTTAACTACCTGGCGCTGCTCGGCTGGTCGCTCGACGGCGAGACCACGATCATCCCGCGCGATGTCCTTGCCAGTAAGTTCTCGCTCGACCGCATCTCTAAGAACCCGGCGACCTTCGACCCCAAAAAGCTCGACTGGGTCAATGCCGAGTATATCAACAACATGTCCGACGCCCAGTTTGCCGACGAGATCATGGTCCCCGAGCTGCACGAGGCCGGCATGATCGAGGGTAACATCGAGTACGGCGAGGACTGGATCGACGCGCTTGCCGCCATCGTCAAGCCTCGCACCAAGATGCCGGCCGACGCCGTGACCGTCGCCGCCCCCATCTTTGCCACGGCCGAGACGCTCGAGTATGACGAGAAGTCTGTCAACAAGGGTCTGGCCAAGGAAGGCATGGGCGCCATTCTGGATGCCGCCAAGGCCGCGCTCGAGGGCGTGGATGAGTGGACGGCTGCCAACATCGACGCCGCGCTTGAGCCGCTGCCCGAGCAGATGGACCTCAAGAAGCGCGTGGTGTTCCAAGCTGTGCGCGTCGCCGTCTGCGGTAACATGGTGAGCCCCCCGCTGGGCGAGACCATGGCGCTCGTCGGCCGCGACGACTGCTTGGCGCGTATCGACCGCGCCCGCACGATGGCGCTGTAGCAGCTGCGTAAACGTATGTTTCCGAGCCCCGTTCACCCGAGCGGGGCTCTTGTTTCTAAAGACGTATGGGATGGGAGGTACAGAGACCATGGTCGAGCAACTGTCGCTGTTTGGTTCGCCGGAACCTAAGGGAGCTCCGAAGTCCGAGGCCTCTGCCGCCGTCCCGGCGCAGCCCGAGCTCGCACCCGAACTCGTCTCCGCCTACGCGAGCGTGGTCCTCGACATCCCGACCCGTGCGCTCTCCGAGCCATTCGACTACGGCATCCCGCAGTCCCTTGCCAACGATGCCCAGATCGGGTCCACGGTCCTGGTCCACTTTGGCAACCGTGCGGCCGCGGGCTATATCGTCGATATCGCGCCCGAGCTGGGCGACCTGCAAGGCAACGACGCCCTCGACCCCTTGCGCATCAAGCCCATCGAGGCCATCCTCAGCAAGCCGCTCTTTACCGCCGAGGCTGCACGCATTGCGCGCTGGATGAGCCACGAGTACGTCGCGACGCTTTCCGAGTGCCTGCGTCTGTTCTTGCCTCCGGGCGGCAGCCCGCGTGTCGTAAAGGGCGATGACGGCGTGTGGACCGTTGAGCGCCCCGCCGTAAAACCCATCCAAAACCGTTGGGTCATGCTCACGCCCGAGGGTTTCGACTACACGCCGCCTAAGACAGCGGTCCGTCAGCGTCAGCTCATCGACGCGCTCCAATGCGGCCCGGTCACGACGCGCGACCTCAACCTGCTCTACAACAGCATGTCGGCGACCATTAAAGCGCTCGAAAAACGCGGTGTCGTGGTGGTGGAGGAGCGCCGCGCCTGGCGTGGGTGTAGCGAGCAGACCACGTTGTCCTCGGCAAGCGGCAAGGCGCCGGTCTCTCTCACCAACGGCCAGCAGCAGGCGCTCGCGCAGATTGAACGCGCCCGCCTTGATGCCCATGGCGACGTGGTCCTTGTCGATGGCGTCACCGGTTCCGGTAAAACCGAGGTTTACCTTTCGGCCATTGAGCGCGTGCTGGCGGCCGGCCGTTCGGCCTGCGTGCTCGTGCCCGAGATTTCGCTGACGGCGCAGACTGTCGGCCGCTTCCGCTCGCGCTTTGGCGAGACGGTCGCGGTCTTCCACTCGCGTCTTTCGGCCGGCGAGCGTCTGGACCAGTGGGATATGGTTGCCAGCGGTGCCGCGCGCGTGGTCGTGGGCGCCCGCTCGGCGCTCTTTTGCCCGCTCAGCGATCTTGGCCTCATCATCATCGACGAGGAGCACGAGACCAGCTACAAGCAGGGCTCCAGCCCGCGCTACCATGCGCGCGAGGTGGCTGCCGAGATGGCGCGCCGCTATCGGTGCCCGCTCGTGTTGGGCTCCGCCACGCCCTCGGCCGAGGCCCTCGACCGCTGTCGTCGCGGTATGTACAACGGTGCCACCTGGACGCGTGTCGAGATGCCCGAGCGCCCGGGACACGCCGTGCTGCCCACGGTCCGCATTGCCGACCTGCGCCGCGAGTTCGCGCACGGCAGCCGCTCCATGTTATCAAAACCGCTGATGGAGGGCTTGGAACGCGTGGTCGAGCGCCGCGAGAAGGCCGTACTGCTGCACAACCGCCGCGGTTTTGCGCCGTTTTTGATGTGCCGTGAGTGCGGCTGCGTCCCCACCTGCAACCACTGTTCTACCGCACTCACGTACCACGAGCGCACGCACACACTGCAGTGCCACACCTGCGGATCGTCCTGGCGCGTGCAGCCCTATCCGGCGCCCACGAGTCGTTGTCCCAAGTGCGGCAGCCGCTACCTGGCAAAAATGGGCCTGGGTACGCAGCAGATCGAGGACGCCCTACACCAGATACTGCCCGAGGACGTCGCCATCATTCGTATGGACGCCGATTCCACACGCGGCAAGGATGCGCACAAAAAACTACTCGAGCAGTTCGATGCCGCCGATTGCGCGGTGTTGCTGGGTACCCAGATGATTGCCAAGGGCCTCGATTTTCCCGAGGTCACGCTCGTGGGCGTGGTCAATGCCGACTTTGCGTTAAAGCTGCCCGATTTTAGGGCGGGGGAGCGCGCCTACGATTTGCTGGAACAGGTCGCCGGTCGCGCCGGTCGCGGCGATCGTCCCGGCGAGGTTATCATCCAGACGTATCTGCCCGAGGACCCGGTCATTCGCGCCGTTGCCGAGCACGACCGCTCGATCTTTACCGACTACGACCTGGACCAGCGCCGCGACGCCCTGTACCCGCCTTTCGTGCGTCTTGTCAACATTTTGGTGTGGTCGGCGAATCGTGATAATGCGCAGGACTACATTGGGCGCATCGCAAAGCTTCTCAAGCGCCGCTGGCATGCCGCCGCGCCTGACTTTTTGCGGGCCGGAAGTGTCGTGCCGCAGGTGCTGGGCCCGGCTTCGTGTGTAATCGAGAGAGCCAAAGACCGTTATCGCTTCCATCTGCTTGTCAAGTCGCCGGTAGGGTACCATGTCTCTGATGATATCGACGCCTGCCTCAAAGAGGTGGGCTCCGTGCGCGGCGTGAGCGTGAGCGTTGACGTCGACGCCTATGATTTGATGTAACAACCCGAAAGGATGGCCATGGAAGCCAACGGAATCGTACTTTCGCCCGACCCTCGTTTGCGCCAGGAGTGCGCCGTCATCGAGGAGATCACCCCGGCGATCGAGGCGCTTGCCGAGAAGATGAAGAAGATGATGTTCGACAACGGCGGTTGCGGCCTGGCTGCCCCGCAGATCGGCGAGCTCATCCAGCTCGTCACCATCGACTGCGACTACACCGACAAGAACGACTATGACCCGTACGTGCTCATCAACCCTGTCATTGTTGAGCAGAGCGACCATCTGGTGCCGTTTAGCGAGGGCTGCCTTTCTATCCCTGGCATTAGCTGCGAGATCGAGCGTCCCGACCATGTCGTTGTCGAGGCATACGATCTGGACGCCAATCTGATTCGCTATGAGGCCTCTGGCGACCTGTTCTGCGTGTGCCTGCAGCACGAGATCGATCACCTGCACGGCAACACCATGTTCGAGCGACTCAAGCCGATGCAGCGCATCAAGGCCGTCAAGGAGTACCAGGACGCCCTGGCCCGCGGCGCTCGACCGGGCGAGACTGAATAAGGTCGTCCGTCCCTGGGGCTGGCCGCCTATATATCGTCCCGCGCGCAGTTTCGCAGCGCAGCGAGAATGTTTGAGCACGGGATGATATATAGGCGGCCAGCCCCAGGGACTACTAGTTCTTGACTCGGTTCGCTCGGGTGCCGTCGGGCCAGGGAGGGGCGTCTTCGCTGATAATTGCTTTGTTGGAAGAGCTGCTTTTATTGCGGCTCTTTCTTTGGTTTTGGGTATATTTGTTCTTGTTGAATTGTTATTGCGGATGGGCTGGCGACTTGGCTTTCCGCTGTTATTTGTAGCCGTCTCGGTTTTGTTTGAGGGGAGACGTTCTTTATGCGTATTGTGTTTATGGGTACGCCCGATTTCGCGGTGCCGTCGCTGACTTCGCTTGTTGAGGCTGGGAATGAGATTACGCTGGTAATTACGCGTCCCGATGCTGTTCGCGGGCGTGGTAAAAAGCTGGAGCCGTCTCCTGTTAAGGCCAAGGCGCTTGAGCTTGGTCTGCCCGTTGTTGAGGCAAATCGTATGACGCCGGATGTTATTGATCGCCTTAAGGCTGCTGATGCCGATATTTTCTGTGTGGCTGCCTATGGCTGCATTTTGCCCGATGAGGTGCTGCATATGGCGCCGCTCGGTATTGTGAATGTTCATGCTTCGCTGCTGCCGCGTTGGCGTGGCGCTGCTCCCATTCAGCGTGCCATTCTTGCTGGTGACGAGGTTGCCGGCGTTTCCATTATGCGCATTGGGCATGGCGTGGATACGGGCGCTTATTGCGCGCAGGTGTCGACCTCGGTTGCCGGTAAACATGCCGAGGCACTCACGATGGAGCTTGGTGAGCTGGGCGGTAAGTTGCTTGCCGATACGCTTCCCTCGCTTGCCGATGGCTCGGCTGTTTGGATTGAGCAGGATGAGTCACTCGTCACTCATGCTGCCAAGATTTCCAAGCAGGAGATGCGTCTGGATCCGCAGATGGGGGCGCTTGATTGCGTGCGTCATGTGCTTGCCTCTTCCGACACCGCTCCCGCTCGCTGCGTGATTGCCGGCAAGACCGTGCGCGTGCTCGATGCCGCGCCGGCAGATGTATCGCTTGGCGAGGGGCTCGTCGCCGTTCAGGCCAAGCGCGTCTACCTGGGCCTGTCCGATGGCGCGGTCGAACTGCTCGAGGTTAAGCCCGACGGTAAGCGTGCTATGGCTGCTTCTGCCTGGGCTGCCGGCCTGCAGGGTGCGGATCTTTCGTGGGGTGTTTTGTCATGAGTAAGCTTTCCCCCGCGCGCAAGCTCGCGCTCGATGTTTTGATGGAGGCCGATCGCCGCGGCATGTACGCGCGTGACGTGCTCTCGTCCCGCGCCTCGGCCAAGGCCATTGACCAGCGCGATTCTGCTTTTGCCGCTCGTTTGGCACTGGGCGTTACAGCCACCCAAGGCATTTTGGATGAGCTGCTCGACCAGTTTCTCGATAAGCCTAAAAAGGTCGCGCCTCGTGTGCGCATGGCACTTCGTATTTCGGCCTTCGAGATGCTCTACCTGCATACCCCGGGTCGCGTTGCGGTGAGTCAGGGCGTTGAGCTCGTGCGCAGCGGTGCTAAGTCTGCCGCCGGTCTGGCGAACGCCGTGCTGCATAAGGTTGCGAACAACGTCGAGGACTTTGCCACTGCGGCGGATGCCGATGAGTCCGAGCGCCGTTTGGTTCGCCTATCTCGCCTGATGGGCATGCCGCGCTGGCTGTGCGCTCGCATTATGGCGTCGTTCGATACACCCGAGGGCGCGCTCGGCTTTGCCGGCAATCTGGCGCCCGCGCCGCTGGCTTTGCACGAGAATGCCTTTGCAACAAAACCCGATCCGTACATTTCGCAGCTTGTGGCACCCGTGTTCCCGGGTTGCCATGCGCCGGTCGACGCGCAGGCCACGGTTGCGTCGGGTGTGTTTGAGCGCGCGGCTGCCGTGGCCTCGGACCTTAACGCCCAGCTCATCGCTACCGCGGCGACCCGTCCCGGGCGTTGTCTAGAGATCGGCGCCGGTCGTGGCACCAAGACCTATGTGATGATGTGCCAGGCCAAACGTGCCGGTTACGACCGTCAGCACACCGCACTCGATTTGCACGACCGCAAGTGCGACCAGAATCTCGCACGTCTGTATAAGGCGGATATTACGGGTGTTCGTACGGTGTCGGGCGATGCCTGCGAGCTCAATGAGGTGCTCACGTCCTTTGACGCGATGCTTGGCGAGCCTGCCCTGTTCGACACGGTGTTTATCGATGCTCCGTGCTCGGGCACCGGCACCATGCGCCGTCATCCCGAGATACCGTGGCGTCTTGCCGAGGGCGACGTTACGACTGAGCTGCCCCGCCTGCAGCTGACGATGCTCAAGGAAGCAGCCGCGCGCGTGGCTGCCGGCGGTGAGCTTATCTATGCCACCTGCTCGGTCTTCGACGAGGAGAACACGCAGGTCGTTGATGCCTTCCTGGCCTCTCCCGAGGGCGCCTGCTTTACCGTGGCGCCCCTCTCCGAAGCCCAGATTTTGCAGCTCCCCGATTTCGCGCAGGCAAAGAAGCTTGTCTCCGTACGCCAGAACGACCGTGGACTTTTCCAGAGCGTCCCCGCAAACGCCGATTCCTACGACGGCCACTTCTGCGCCAGACTGATCCGCAAGTAAAACGGATTTCAAGGGTAGCTAATTTGGGACGGGGCTTTTTTAGCTGCCCTGGCCGCCAGTCGGCCAAACATTTGCGTTATCAGCTGGGGCAGCTAAAAAAGCCCCGTCCCAAATTAGCTACCCTACGTTTCAAGGTGACCTGCCCGCCACGAAATGGGCCTATCTACTACATTAAACCCATTACCCTCAACCATGCCAAATTTAGCGAAATCAAAACCGCAGGTAGACGGCTCGTCGATTTTGTAAAAACGCAGGTGTGCTCGGACCATACGGGTCAAACGTAGTAGATAGGCCGTTTTCGTGGCGCAACCCCAGACCAGTCGCCGGGGCGTGGGACATTCCTGAAAAATTCGACCCCGCGATCGGGCTTGAACGCGGGACCGCTTGTCGCTAGTGGTTGTTCGGGCAGTCGGCGCAGCAGCCACTGGTGGCGCTGGTGCTGGACCCGCCACTGCGCTGGTCGGTGTTGTAGAAACCGCTGCCGTCGAACTTAATGCCGCTGGCCGAGAACGTCTTGGATGCCGGGGCGCCGCAGCTGGGGCATACGACCTCGGGAGTCTCGGACATGGGGTGCTCAACCTCAAAAACGTTGCCGCAGCTCGTGCACTTGTATTCGTAGCGCGCCATAATACTTCCTTTTCAGCACAAAGCGGGCAGATCGCTCTGCCCGCAAAAATTCAAACAGCTGTAACTGTACCCCATATCGGGGGTTTTATCACGCTTCGCCCCAGAATCTATGGGTGCTGCGCAGGAGCTTCGCAGTTTTCCCTTCGGCCTCCGCAACGTCTGCCTCTTGTGCCTGCCACGTCCAGTTGCCTGTGGCTACACCCGGCACGTTCATACGTGTGTCATCGCCCAGCCCCAGCACATCCTGCAGCGGCATCATAACGAGCGGAGCATCGCTTGCCAAGGCATTGCCCATGAGCTCTCTTGCCACCTCAGCACCGCTCGGCTCGTCGCCGCCTGCAAAGGAGCGCGTGCACCAGCCAGCGAGCGTCGAAGTGTCGTGCGTCGAGGTGTACAGGATTTTGCCCGGCGTGGGATGAATTCCGCAGCGAACGTCGTAGTCACTAAACTCCAGTACGTCCATGCCGGGAAAACCGCAGGTCGAAGCCATAGCGCGAACGCCAGGCGTCAGATAGCCCAGATCCTCGGCAATAAAATTGAGCGGACCCAGCTCGTCGTAGGCGGTCTGGAACAGATCCTTGCCCGGACCAGCAAGCCAGCGGCCGTCGGCACAGGCTTTGCCAGCGGGAATGCTAAAGTAGTTGTGGAAGCCCAGGAAGTGGTCCAGGCGCACGCGGTCGTAGAGCGCGAACGCTCGGCGCAGGCGATCGAGCCACCAGCGATAGCCGTTCTCCTTCATGTGATCCCAGCGGAAGGTGGGGTTGCCCCACACCTGACCTTCGGGCGCAAAGTTGTCGGGCGGCGCACCGGAGATCTCGATTGCCTTGCCGGTATCGGACAGCCAGAAGTTCTCGGGCTCGCTCCACGCATCTGCCGAATCGTCCGATACATACATCGGGATATCGCCGATGACCTCGATGCCCTTCTTGTGCGCATAGTTCATGAGCTCGCACCAAGCCAGGTCAAAGCGGTACTGCATGTACGCCTGAAGCTCGGCCTCGTCGTGGAAGCGCTTGTCGTCGATCAGATGCTCGTTGTAGCGCGCGACATCTGCCGGCCAATCGTGGCGCGACTCGCCCTCAAAGTATTTCTTAACGGCCATGTAGACGCAGTACTTCTCGAGCCAATCGGCATTGCGATGTTTAAACGCGGTGTACAGCGGGTCGGCATCTTCGCCACCGTGGGCCTTCCAAGAAGCGAAGTCGGCGGCCAGCTCCTCGTGACTCTCGGGCAGCAGGTCGATGTTACCCGCAAAAGCCGAGGGTCCGGCATAGGGGGAGCGGAAGAAATCCGTCGGGTTGACGGGCAGGACCTGCCAGTAGCGCATGCCCATGGCGGCCAGGTGGTCGATAAAGCGGCGCGTGGGTGCGCCGATCGTACCCGGCTTGCCATCGTCAGTCGGCACCGAGGTAATGTGGCATACGACGCCCGCACCATGATCGAGCGGCTCTTGCAGGCGCCTCTCGGCATGGTGATAGATGATCGAAGAGCCCAGCGGGTACAGGTCGAGCGTAACCGTGCCGTTGTGGATCTCGCACTCGTGGCCGCTGATCACGTCGCTCGCGCATTCACCGAGCGCCGGAATCGTCACGCGGTGCGAATTGCGCAGGCTGCGATTGACGATAACAGTCGCAGCCTCGCCGTCTTTGCCCGTGCGGGTGTAGGCTAGGACGTCGTCGTTAAGCGCGAAGGCCTTGATCTCGCCGTCAACCATAAACGGCAACGCGCGGCGCAGGGCAGATGCGTTCTTCACGATGGCCAACGTATCGAAATCGTGGAGCTGGTCCTTTGTCGGCAGGGTACGGCGGTTGCCCGGATCGGTGAGGCCCTCCAGGCCGTACTCATCGCCATAATAGATCGAGGGCACGCCGGGGAAGGTCATCTGCATGAGCGTCGCCAACCAAAAGCGCCTCTTGGCCAGGTCCATGGAGTTCTCGTCCAAGCGCCATTTGCTACGCTCGCTCTCGGGTAGCTGCGACTCGTCGGGACCACCGCCGAGCACCGAGATAATGCGCGGACGGTCGTGGCTCGAAAGCAGATTGAGCGCGCAGGCCAGTGCCTCGCGCGGGTAGTTCTCGCGCAGTGTCTCGATGTCCTCGGCAGCCTGATAGGCATCTCTGTAGCCCATCAAAAAGCCGATGACCATGTCGCGGAAGGGGTAGTCCATGGCGGAATCGAGTTCGGAGCCCTGCAGATAACGGCGCAGACGGCCATAGCTGATCTTGTTGGACGCGTCCTCCCAGACTTCGCCGAGCAGCAGCGCATCGGGCTTCTCTTCGAGCACGGCGGCCTTGATATCGGCCAGGAAGTCATCGGAAAGCTCGTCGGCCACATCGAGCCGCCAGCCGTGGGCACCGGCGCGCAGCCACTTGCGAATGACGCCGTCCTTGCCCAGAAGCTTTTTACGCACGAGCTCGGAATTCTCGTTGAGGGCGGGCATGTTGCTCACGCCCCACCAGCAGTCATACGAACCGTCCTCGTGGAAGGTAAACGCATCGCGCCACGGGGAGTCCTCGCTCTGCCACGCGCCGACGCCGGGATAGTTGCCGTAGCGGTTAAAGTAGATCGAGTCGTCGCCCGTATGGTTGAAGACGCCGTCCAGGATGATGGAAATGCCGAGCTTCTCGGCCGCCTCGCATAGCTCCGTAAAGTCCTGCTCGGTTCCCAGAATCGGGTCGATCTTGGTGTAATCGGCCGTGTCGTAGCGGTGGTTGCTCGCGGCCTCAAAGATCGGGTTGAGGTAGATGGCCGTAAAGCCCAGCTCGGCGATGCGGGGCAGGTCATTTTGGATACCCTTGAGAGAGCCGCCGTAAAAATCCCAAGTCTTGATGGATCCATCCTCGGCACGCTCGTACACGGGCGGCTCGTTCCAGTCCTCGACCATGCGACGCTGGATTCCCTTACGCGGTTTTTCGACCTCGGCCAGCGTGCGTTCGCGCCAGTTATCGTCGCGGGCGTAGCGGTCGGGGAAGATCTGGTAGACCATGCCGTGCTCGTACCAGGTGGGACGGTTCTCGCGGTGCTTGTAGACGGTAATCTGGAAGGACGGAACCTCGGCGGAGTTGTATACAACGCCCTCGCCGCCGGTGCGACCCTGCGGCGCACCCAAGCGGACCTCGGACTGGCCTTCGATATTGCATATAAAGCTGTACCATACAAGACAGGGCTCGTCGCAGTTGAGTTCACCGGTAAAGATGCCATCGCCCTTGTGCTCCATGGCGATCAAGGTTTCTCCGATGCCGTCGACCCAGGTGCGCAGGGTGAGCGTTGCCTGGTTGGGGTCGGCATCCTCCAAAATCACCGAAAGCGAAACGGAAGTTCCAGTGGTCACAGCGCCAAAAGGAGTGCGAAACTGCGTCAGGCGGCTGTTGTGTATCAATCTCATAGTACGGTCCAGTTCTATACAATCATGGCCAGCGGGTCATGGGCTTAACGCACAGTGCATAAGTATATCCGTTGCACTTTAGTTGTATAAACTACAGTCGCACACTATCGGCGAACGGTTGTCCTAGAAAATCGTTTTACCAACTATCTACAGAGAAGGGGCGCCCGATTGGAGCGCCCCTTGTTTAGGGTTTTTATTAGGTTTTAGATCGTCTGTGGGCTAGCGGCGCTTGCGGGTGGCCGTTGCCTTGCGGACGGATGTCTTCTTGGTCGGAGCCTTTTCCTCGGCTGGAGCGGCGGGGGAGACCGGGGCCTTCTTGGCGGGTTCGGTCTTTACCGTAGCCTTTGGAGCGGTCTTGACCTCGGCGGCCTTCGGTTCTGGCTCGGCCTTTACTGCGGGTTTGTCCTTGGCTTTAGCCTCTGCCTTGGGAGCGGCTGTCTTGGTCGTAGCCTTTTTGGCCGTTGTCGTGGCGCGCTTGCGTGTGGTGGTCTTGGCGGCCGGCTTTGCCTCGACCGTTGCCTCGGCCTTGGGCTCGGAGGGTGCCTCCTCGACCTTGACGGCGGGCTTTGCAGCAGCCTTCGGGGCCGTCTTCGCGGCGGCCTTCGTCGTAGCAGCCTTGGTCGCCGGCGACTTCGTAGCCGTGGCCTTCTTGGCGGTCGCGGTCTTGGTCGCGGTCGTCTTCTTGGCAGCGGTCTTGGCCGCGGTCTTGGTCGCGGTCTTAGCCTCGGCAGTGGTAGCCTCAGCGGTGGCCTCGGCCTTTACCACGGGAGCGGCCTCGGCTTCGACGGCCTTCTTGGCAGCGGCGGTCGTACGCTTACGCGTGGTGGTTGCCTTGGCAGTGGTGGTCTTGCTCGTGGCGGCCTTCGTGGTCGTGGCCTTCTTAGCCGTCGTCTTGCGGGTCGTCGTCTTCTTGGCGGCAGGCTTCGCCGTGGGCTTTACCTCGCCGTCGTCAGCCGGCTTCTCCTCGGCCTTGGGCTCCTCGGCAGCAGCGGGCTTCTTAACGGGTGCCGCAGGCTCGGCCTCAGCGGCAACAGGCTCCTCCACAGCCGCAGCAGCCTCCACTGCCACCGGCCTCTCAATCTCCGGATGCATAAAGAAGTACAGGTCCAGATACTTATCGGCCGAACGTGTCCAGCTAAAGTCCTGGCTCATGGCCTGCGTGACCAGCTGATTCCAGGCCTCGCGGTTATCCCAGAACAGGCGAGCCGCGCGGAACACCGCGTCGCCCATCTCGTCGCCGTTAAAGTGACTAAATGAGAAGCCCGTGCCCTCGCCGGTAAACTCGTTGTACGGTTGCACGGTGTCCTTCAGGCCACCGGTCTCGCGCACAATGGGCAGGGTGCCGTAGCGCATGGCGATGATCTGCGACAGGCCACAGGGCTCAAACTTCGAAGGCATCAGGAACATATCGGCGGCGGCGTACATGCGCTGCGAAAGCGCCGGGTCAAACTCGATACGCGCCGCCATGGTGCCGGGGTATTTGCCCTGGAAGTAGCGCAGGCCGTCCTCGTAGTCGCGGTCGCCGGTACCCAGCACGGCCACCTGAACGCCACCGGACAGGATGCGGTCGAGCGCGTACATGACCAGGTCCATGCCCTTCTGTCGCGTCAGGCGCGTGACCATCACCATAAGCGGGCGGTCGTCGCGAATCTCGAGCCCCAACTCCTCCTGCAGTTTGGCCTTACATACGGCCTTCCCCGCGCGGTCATCAACCGTGTAGTTGGCGGCAATGCGCTTGTCGGTCGCCGGATCAAAACCCACAACGTCAATGCCGTTGAGGATACCCTGCAGAGCGTACGAACGCTCGCGCAGCACGCCGTCCAGGCCCTCGCCAAACTCGGGCGTCTGGATCTCGCTCGCATAGGTGGGGCTCACCGTGGTGATGGCATCGGCATAGTGCAGCGCGCCCAGCATATAGTTAATGCTGCAGGCGTCACAGCGCAACTGCGTGGCGGCTGCCGGAATATGCGCCATACCCAGTATGTCTTCCATCACGGTGTCGCTAAACTGGCCCTGGAACGCCACATTGTGGATCGAGAACACGGTCTTGACGCGGTCGTAGAGCGGCAGGCCTTGGTAGAACTCTCGCAAGAACACGGGCGCCAGCGCCGTCTGCCAGTCGTTGCAGTGCAGGATGTCGCACTCAAAGCCTTCGGGCAGGTGCTGCAGGCTCTCGGTGATGGCCTTAGAGAAAAACGCGAAGCGCTCGCCGTCGTCAAAGAAGCCGTAGGGATAGTCGCGCGCAAAGTAGTGCTCGTTGTCCACGAACATATAGGTGACGCCGTCGTGCTCGAGCTTCTCCAACCCGCAGTACTCGTTGCGCCAGCTCAGGCTCACGTAAAAGTCGGCAAAGTGCTCCATCTGCGCCTTGTACTCGTCCTTGATGGTGGCGTACTTGGGCACCATCACAATGACTTCGGCGCCAGCGCGCACGAGTGCCGCAGGCAGCGAGCCCGCCACGTCACCCAAGCCACCGGTCTTAACAAACGGTGCGCACTCGGCCGAGGCAAACACGATCTGCATCTTTTTGCTGGTTTGTGCCATTATGTCTCCCATGTTGCAATTCGAGAATAGCCGCCTGGCGCTAACCGGGCGACTATTCTACAAGTTACGTGCGATTATGTGGTGCCAACGTTAACGAGCGATGGTGGTATCGGAAGTTAACGGAGCCTTGCCCAGCACCAGGATATTCTCGGGCGTACCGCGAAGCTCGGTGTTGGTGGGAACCACGTTGTTCTTGTCCAGGATGGCGTTCTCAACACGGGCGCCGCTCTTGATGATGCAGCTCTGGTTGATGATCGAGTTGGTCACCGAGGCGCCTTCCTCGATCACAACGCCGCGCGACAGGATCGAGTTGCGCACGGTGCCCTTGATGATGCAGCCGGCCGAGATAATCGAGTTGCAGGCGTGGCTGCCGGTCGCGTAACGAGAAGGCGGCACGTCGTGGGCCTTGGTCAGGATCGGGCGCTCGGGGTCAAAGAGCTGATCGGCCACGGTCTGGTCGAGCAGGTCCATGCTGCGACGATACAGCGACTTCTCGCTAAACACGCCCACGACCTCGCCCTTGTACTCATAGCTGCACACGTCGATGTTGCCAAAGTCGCCCTGGAGCGCCTCGAGCAGGTCCAGATAGTCGGCGGCTTGGTAGTGGTCGATAATCTCGAGCAGCGTCTCGCGGTTGACGATGCAGCAGTCCATAGAGGCGTTGTCGCCGTACGCGACGCCGGCGCTTACGCCCGTCAGGCGGCCGTTCTCGTTGATATCGAGCTTGGTCTCGTCTTCGACGTTGTGCGTGGCCTTGCAGTACACCACGGTCATCTGGGCACCGGATCTCTCGTGCGCCTCGATAATGGTGTTGAGGTCCATGTTAAAGATGACGTTGGTGCCCATCATCACAACATAGGGCTTGTCCGAGCGCTGGAACAGCGTCTTGTTGGAGATGATGTCGCGGAGCAAGAAGCGCATGCCGCCCTTGGTGGTGCCATACGCGTTGCCGGGCACCATGAACAGGCCGCCCTTCTTGCGGTCCAGGCCCCAGTCCTTGCCCGAGCCCACGTGGTCGATCAGCGAGCGGTAGTTGCCCGGCATGACAACGCCGACGGTCTTAATGCCGGCATTCATCATGTTGGACAGCGGAAAGTCGATCAGGCGGTAGCGGCCCAAAAACGGAACGGACGCGATGGGGCGATCCTTGAGCAGCACGCTGCCGTAGGTCGAAGAGTAGTTAGCGGTGATATAGCCGATGGCCTTGCGATTGATCATCGGATCATTCCCCCTTCCCGACAACGACGTCATTTCCAACGACGGCCGTATCCTTGGTGGTATCGACAGAGCCGAGCTTCACGCCCTCTTCGACCGTGGAGTTCTCGCCCAAAATAGCGCGGCAAATGTGCGCGCCGCTCTTAACGTGCGCACCCGGCAGCAGCACGGAGTCCTCGACCACGGCGCGCTCCTCGATGATGACATCGGTCGAAAGGATCGAGTGGCGAGCGGTGCCGTAGATCTTGCAGCCATTGGAGACCAGGCAGTCGTCCAGGCGACCGTCCGGGCCAATGTAGTGCGGCGGACGCGTGGTGATGTTGGACATGATGGGGAAGCTCTTGTCAAACAGATCGAACTCGGGGTTGTTGCCCAGCAGGTCCATCGAGGTCTCGTGGAAGCTGGCGATGGTGCCGACGTCCTTCCAAAAGCCGTGGAACTCGTAGCTGTACAGGCGCTTGTCCTCGCCGAGCAGCTTGGGGATGATGTCCTTGCCAAAGTCGTGGCTCGAGCGCTGGTCCAGAGCGTCCTCCTCGAGCGCCTTGACCAGCACGTCGGCCGAGAAGATGTAGATGCCCATGGACGCGAGGTTCGAATCGGGCTTCTCGGGCTTCTCCGTGAACTTGGTGATGCGGCCGTCCTCGGGGTCGGTGGTCAGGATGCCAAAGCGGCTGGCCTCCTCCCACGGCACGGGCATTACGCTCACCGTAAGGTCGGCGTTGTTCTCAATGTGCGTCTTGAGCATCTTGCGGTAGTCCATGCGATACAGATGATCGCCCGAAAGAATCAGGACGTACTTGGGGTCGTTGGACTTGATGTAGTCGAGGTTCTGCGTGATGGCGTCGGCCGTGCCCGCATACCATGCGCCACCGGTTTGCGTCTCGTACGGCGGCAGGATCGACACGCCACCGTCGCGACTGTCCAGATCCCACGCCTCGCCAGAGCCCACGTAGGCATGCAGCAGGTAGGGACGATACTGCGTCAGAACGCCCACCGTGTCGATGCCCGAATTGGAGCAGTTGGAAAGCGAAAAGTCGATAATGCGGAACTTGCCACCAAAGCTAACCGCCGGCTTAGCGATCTTTTGGGTGAGTGCCCCCAATCGGCTTCCCTGTCCTCCTGCGAGGAGCATCGCGATGCATTCTTTCTTACTCATCGATTTCTCCTTCTGTCATCGATGTTCCTAAACCCATTAGCGACGGGCGCGGCGCTCGGTCGCGCCCGTCGAGTAATGCCGTGCGGCAAAGGGAACTCGCGGGCTTTACGCGTGCCAGATCTCGTCGCGGTACTCGCGAATGGTGCGGTCGCTCGAGAACCAGCCGCTCGAGGCGGTGTTGAGCAGGGCTTTGCGGTTCCAGGTCTCCTGGTCGCCATAGCTGCCCGTGAGCTTCTCCCATGCATCCACGTAGCTGCGGAAGTCTGCCATAACCAGGTCGGGGTCGTTGTTGTTCATAAGCTCGTTGTAGATGCTCTCAAAGTTACCCGAAAGGCCGGCAAACGTGTTGTCCTTGAGCTCATCCATCACGCGGCCCAGACGTTCGCGATCATTGTTGAGCGTATCCCACGCAAAGTAGCTGTTCGATGCCCAGAGCTGCTCGACCTCGGGAGCGGTCAGGCCAAAGATCGCCTCGTTCTCGCGACCGGCCAAATCGGCGATTTCGATGTTGGCTCCGTCGAGGGTGCCCAGCGTAATGGCGCCGTTCATCATGAGCTTCATGTTGGACGTGCCCGAGGCCTCCTTGCCAGCTGTGGAAATCTGCTCCGAAATCTCGGCGGCAGGGTAGATGAGCTGTGCGTTGCTCACGCGGAAGTTGGGGATAAAGCAGACCTTCATGACTTCGTTGACGCGCGGGTCGTTGTTGATGACCTCGGCCACCGAGTTGATCAGGCGGATGGTCTCCTTGGCAAAGGTGTAGCTCGAGGCAGCCTTGCCGCTAAAGATAAAGGTCGTCGGTGTCACGTGGAAGTTGGGATTGGCGATGCGACGGTTGTAGATGTCCATCACCTTCATGATGTTCATGAGCTGGCGCTTGTAGGCATGAAAACGCTTTACCTGAACATCAAAGACGGTGTTGGGGTCTATAACCAGACCGGTCTCTGCCTTAACGTAGGCGGCAAGACGCTCCTTATTGGTGCGCTTGGAGGCACCCACGGCCTTAAGGAACTCGGTGTCGTTCTGGAAACCTTTAAGTTTCTCCAGCTCAAAGGCGTCCTTCAGCCAGCCGTCGCCAATGGCCTCGGTCACGAGCTTGGCGTAGGTGGGGTTGGCCTCGGCAAAGAAGCGACGGTGCGAGATGCCGTTGGTCTTGTTGTTGAACTTCTCGGGCGTTAAGGCATAGAAGTCCTTGAGCACATTGTTCTTGATGATATCGGAGTGAATCTTGGCCACGCCGTTGACGCTGTGGCTGCAGATCACGGACAGGTTGGCCATGCGAACCTCGCCGTCCCATAGGATGGCGGTCTGGCGCAGACGCTCCTGCCAGCCCTCCTGCGTAGTATCGAACGACTCATGCCAACGACGGCTGATCTCGTCGATGATCTGGTACACACGGGGGAGGAGCTTGGAGAACGTGCCGATGGGCCACTTCTCCAGGGCCTCGGGCAGGATGGTGTGGTTGGTGTAGCTCACGACCTGCGTCACGATGTTCCAGGCGTCATCCCACTCGAGCTTCTTCTCGTCGATGAGGATGCGCATGAGCTCGGGGCCGCACATGGCGGGGTGCGTATCGTTGGTGTGGATGGCCACAAACTGCGGCAGCAGCTCCCAGTTCGCGCCGTGTTCCTTCTCAAAGGTTTCGAGCAAGCTATAGATACCGGCCGAGACAAACAGGTATTCCTGCTTCAGACGCAGCAGACGGCCGTGCTCGCCGGCGTCGTTGGGGTAGAGGATGGCGCTGATGGCCTCGGCCTCGGCGCGCTCGGCGTCGGCCAGGGCGTAGTCGCCGCGGTTGAAGGCCTCCAAATCGAAGTGCTCCTCGACCGGCTCAGCGGCCCAGACGCGCAGCTTGTTGACGGTCTCGCCGGCATAGCCCACCACGGGGATGTCATAAGGGACGGCCAGGATGTCCTGCGTGTCCACGGTTCGATAGAACGTGCGGCCGTTCTCCTCAAAGCCCTCGACGCGGCCACCAAACTTAATGGTCACGGCCTTGTCCTGACGACGGACCTCCCAGGGATAGCCGTTGGTGAGCCACTCGTCGGTGGTTTCGACCTGGCTGCCGTTGACGATCTCCTGTTTAAACAGGCCGTAGCGGTAGCGCATGCCGTTGCCGTAGCCGGCAATGCCCTCGGCTGCCATGGAATCCAGGAAGCATGCGGCCAGACGACCCAGGCCACCGTTGCCCAGCGCCGGATCGGGCTCCTGGCTCTCGATGACGGACAGGTCAAGACCCATATCGTCGAGCGCCTCGGCGACCATGTCGCGCACACCAAAGTTGAGCAGGTAGTTGTCGAGCAGGCGGCCGATCAAAAACTCGATCGAGAAGTAGTACACGCGCTTCTTGCCCTCGGCGGTGGCGCGGGCGTCGCTCTTGGTGGCAACGGTGCGCGCCTTTTCGGCCACGAGCTTGGCCAGGGCGTTAAAGCGATCCAGATCGCTGGCGGCCTCGACGCTCTTGCCGCTAATGCTCATGACGGCATCGCGATAGAGCTCGGTAAACTCCTGCTTGTTGTCGAAGATCTTATTCATACGTTCCTTCCCCCGGGGATGTTTCTCCCGGAACGGTTTTGACTTGTATCCTACGCCCCGCTGGGGCGGGTAATTACAGCTGTAACGGCTTTGTTACGCATCCTTAGGTGATGACTTAACAGAAGCAGGCTTGGGTTTGGTAGCGGCCTTTTTGGCAGCCGGCTTCTTGGTCGCGGTAGCTTTGGCAGCGGGCTTTGCGGCGGCCTTAGCCTTGGCCTTGGTCGTCGTAGCCTTTGCCTTAGCCGGAGCCTTCTTGGCGGTCGCTGGCTTGGGCTTTACCGAGGACGCACGCTTGCGGGTCGCCTTCTTGGGCTCCTCGACCACGGGCGGCTTATAGCTGCTGGGGCCGCGACGCTTAAGCACCACGCCTGCCAGGCTGGGCACCTTAATCTCGATGGAGTCCATCTGCCCGTTCCAGGGATAGGGCTCGCTCGAGCAGGTGTAGGGCTCCTCGCCAGCATAGCCGCTGCCGCCAAACTCGGGACGGTCGGAGTCAAAGATGACCTCCCAGTCGCCCTCACGCGGCACGCCCACACGGAAGCTCTCGTAGGCCGCCGGGTCAAAGTTGATCAGGATCACGAGGTCGTCATCGACGTTCTCGCCCTGACGCACAAAGCTCACGATGGACTGCTTGGAGTTGTCCGCGTCGATCCAGGTAAAGCCGTCGTCATTGTAGCCGCGCTCGTACAGGGCGGGCTCGGCGGTATACAGGTGGTTGAGCGCCTTAATGAACGCCTGATGATGACGGTGAGTCTCGTACTCCTCGGTCAAGAACCACTGAATAGATTCGTAGTAGCGCCACTCGATAAACTGGCCGATCTCGTTGCCCATAAAGTTGAGCTTGGCACCGGGGTGCGTCATCTGGTAGAAGGCGAGCGTGCGCAGGCCGGCAAACTGGCGCCACCAGTCACCCGGCATGCGGCCGATGAGCGAGCACTTGCCGTGCACGACCTCGTCATGGCTCAGCGGGCAGATAAAGTTCTCGGTAAAGGCGTACATGATGGAGAACGTGAGCAAGCCATGGTTGCCGGGGCGCCACGGAAAATCGGTCTGCATGTAGTGCAGGGTGTCGTTCATCCAGCCCATGTCCCACTTGTAGTGGAAGCCCAGGCCGCCGTCCTGCGGCGGATAGGTCACAAGCGGCCACGCGGTGGACTCCTCGGCCATCATCATCACGTCGGGGTAGTGCGCCTCAACAGCGCAGTTGACCTGACGGATAAACGCGCTGGCGTCCAGGTCCTCCTCGGTACCGTACTTGTTGAACTTCTTTTGGCCAGGATCGTCAATGCCAAAGTTGAGGTACAGCATGCTGGACACGCCGTCCATGCGAATGCCGTCCACATGGAAGTTCTCGATCCAGTACAGCACGTTGGAGACCAAGAAGGAGCGGACCTCGCCGCGGGCGAAGTCAAACTTGTGCGTGCCCCAGTTGGGGTGAATCTCGTGCTCAAACAGCATGTGGCCGTTAAAGGTGGCAAGGCCGTGGGAGTCGGCGCAAAAACCGCCGGGTACCCAGTCCATAATCACGCCGATGCCCGCCTCGTGGCACGCATCGATAAAGTGCATGAGCTGCTGCGGGTTGCCGTAGCGCGACGTGGCGGCAAAGTAGCCGGTCGTCTGGTAGCCCCAGGAGCCATCGAAGGGGTGCTCCATAAGCGGCATGACCTCGATATGTGTGTAGCCCATATCGCGCACGTAGTCCACGAGCTCCACCGACAGGTCGTCGTAGGTGTAAAACTCGCCGCGCTGCGCAGGGAAGGGGTCCATGGGACCGGGGTAGTTGCCGTACTCGTCCGGCTCGCCCTGTGGCTCGTCTCCGTGGCGCTTCCACGAGCCAATATGCACCTCGTAGATGTTGAGCGGCTGCGACATGTGGTTGTGGCCGGCGCGGCGCTTGAGCCACGCGGCGTCGTTCCACTGGTAGCCATCGAGGGTCCACAGCACGCTCGCCGTTCCCGGAGGGCACTCGGCCTTAAAGGCGTACGGATCGGCCTTGTAGAGCTTTTCGCCCTCGTTGGTCTCGATGAGGTATTTATAGAGCTGGCCCTGCTCGGCGCCAGGAATAAAGCCTTCCCAGATAGCGCTCGTGTGTACGGGCACCAGCGGGTTGGCTTGTTCGTCCCAATTGTTAAATTCACCGATAACGTGGACGCTCTTAACGTCGGGCGCCCAAACGCAAAAACGCCAGCCGCGCGTGCGCTGCTGCGTGTCGGGATGCGCGCCCATCTTTTCCCAGCTGCGCTCCCACATTCCAATGCCAAACAGATAGACATCGTCCTTGGTGAGCTCCGGTGCGTGCGGGGCGGCTTTACGGGTAGCGGGCTTTTTGGTTGCTGGCTTTAGCTTTGTATCGCTCACGTTTGATCCCATCATGACGCGGCAGCGTGTTGCCTTGGTGACTAGATGCGAAAGGTCCAAGGCTGCACGAATCGAAGGGACGGCGATAGCTCTATGATTCGTCCCACCTCACGTGCTCGGTGGAACTTTCGGCAAAAACCACAATAACACCTGTCCGTTACTTTTATGGACGAAAGTGGATTTACGGTGGCGTTTAATCGGTGAGCGCCATGTTTATGCCACTGACAGAATTGCGATGGTAAAACTCTTGACAGTTTTACCAATTAGGGTTTCAAGATTTTTAGATTTACGTTTGGTAAAACGTTTTTAGCAGGTTGTTTACCATTTGACATTGAAAGGTTTGCGAATGAGCCACACAGCCGCCTCTAATGTTGCTTTTATTTTTGATTGCGACGGCACACTGGTAAATAGCACTCCCGTTTGGGCCTATGCCCAGCCCGAACTATTGCGGCGTCACGGCATTGATGTAACGGTCGACGATTTTGCCCAGTTTGAGCATTTGTCGCTCGAGGACGAGTGCCAGGCCTACCACGACACGTGGGGCATTGGCGAAAATGGCGAGGAGCTGTATCGCGAGCTGAGCGACATCCTGATCGATGGCTACTCCAAGGTGCCGCCGCGCGAGGGGCTCCTGGCATTTTTGGAGCAGGCGAAATTGGCCGGCATTGCCATGTGCGTGGCCACGTCCACGCCGGCCGAGCTGGTGCAGTCCGCACTCGCGGGTGCGGGGCTCGACGCCTATATGGAGTTTATTACCACGACGGGCGAGGCGGGCCGCTCCAAGCAGTTCCCCGATGTGTACGAGCTGGCGCTGCGCCGCCTTGAGGAGCGCCACGGGCACCAGTTTGAGCGCGCGTGGGTGTTTGAGGACGCCGTCTTTGGCCTTAAGAGCTCTGGCACTGCAGGCTTTAAGCGCGTGGGCATTTATGACCCGCACGGCCGTATGGAGCGCGACGAGGTTCGCGATAACTGCGATATCTTTATCGATAGCTATGAGGACTTGGACCTGGCCCGCGTTCTTTCGTTTGAGGGCTAGGCGAGGGCTGTGGCTTGTAAGGTATTAGTTGTTTGCGGCTCGCCGGTGCTGTCGAGCGCGGACCTGTTGCGTCGACTAGCGGGGGAGTGCGACCACGTTGTCGCCGTGGACCGCGGGCTCGATGCACTGCTGGGCGCGGGTCTGGGTTGCGACGTGTATGTAGGAGATGCCGACACGGTGAGCGACGCCGGTCGCGCGTTGGTAGATGCCGCCGAGGCCTTTGAGGTAGAGCGCCACGACCCCTACAAGGACTATACCGATTTGGCACTTGCGCTCGATTCCGTCCGCCGGCGCTGGCCGGGTGCCGAGGTGGTTGCGACCTGCGCCACCGGCGGTCGTCCGGACATGGCGCTTTCCGTAACTGGGCTGCTTGCGGGCTACGAGGATGCTCCCATTTGGATTGCCGAGGACAAGGTGGTCGCCCGCATCCTTCACGCAGGCGAGACCTGGATCATCGAGGGTGCCGAGGGCAAGACGTTCTCCATCATTGCCATAGCCCCTAGGACAGTAGTAAGCGAACACGGTCTCGAGTGGGAACTCGACCACAGCCCTCTAGGCCTGTTAGCTGACACGGGCATCTCTAACGTCGTTAGAAGAACGGCCACGATCCAAATCCACACCGGCACGGCCATCGCTTACCTTTACAAGTAAGGTGCCGCGGCGTGAGGGTTTTATCGGGACGATGGGCGAGTAGACAATCCCCGCGTGAGGGTTTTATCGGGACGGTGGGTTAATTAGCTGGTTTTGGCTAAGCCAAAACCAGCTAATTCAGCCCCGTCCCAGGAAAACCCGTAAGGCAGGGCAACAACCCAAAAAAGTCCTTGCATCAAAGGAAATCTTCCCCTATAGTATCTCCTCGTCACGGGGGCGTAGCTCAGCTGGGAGAGCGCTTGACTGGCAGTCAAGAGGTCAGGGGTTCGATCCCCCTCGTCTCCACCATCGTGAATGCAAAGGCCTTCGGAAAACCGAAGGCCTTTTTTCATACGTGTCCACACTACTAACCAAAGTGACGCTCGCATCAACCTGCAAAAAGTTGCGCAATTACCTCCCCGTTTTGTACAAAGTTTGTTAGCCAAACACAATAGTTTGAGCAATTCATGCCGCCAGTAATACATCTCAGGCAGTGCTCACCAACCCACATACCCCCATAAACCTGCGGCAATGTGTGCAAGGCGGCACAATATCCCCCATAACCACGGCAAGTAACCAATATGTTGCTAAACACACCCCAAAACGTATGGGCTACCTGCTGTGCTAGGATAACTAACATTACATGGGTTCAACTGTGTTCACGGCTCCAGCAAGCCGCAAAGCACAGGGTCGATCAGCATCCGGTCGTAACGGCGGTGCCAGAAAAACCACGAGCTCCAATAGTCGTCATGCGTTTCGCATCGAAAGGCTTTGTTCTTGTCTATGTGCAAGCTGTTCTTTCGATTCGATATTCCATGACTCATCGCAGCAGTCCTACAGCTGTTTGCGTGCGATCCAGTTTTGTTCCCGCTTGACTGGATCGCACGCAGCCAGCTGGGGTTGCGGTCATTTTGCGATACACGTCCGCGACTCTAGCAACTGCACTTATACATACCGTTCACGGTGGGGCAGAGCCACGCGCTTGTCTAACTGGGCTCAGGGTTTGAATATGGAGCGCCTTCGCGCACAAGCGCCCTGGCGAAGCCATACCCAAACCCTGTGAGCCACACGTAAGACAGCAAGGGGGTGGTGCTCGTGTGGTATGTGATCCAGGTCATTAACGGTCGCGAAGATGTAATGCGCGAGCGCATTGAGCGCATGGTGCCGGCTGGCACCATTCAGGAGCTCTTTTATCCCCAATTTCAAACCGAGATTAAAGTACACGGCGAATGGGTCAACACGACCAAGCCGCTCTTTCCCGGTTACCTTATCTGCGATACGGCAGATCCCCGCACCGTGCAACAGTATCTGCTGCGCATGGACGACTTTGCCCGGGTGCTATCCCAGGACGGTCAGTTTGTGCCGTTGGCAAAAGAAGAGGTCCAGCTTATTGGCAGCTTTACGCATAAGGGATACCGCGTAGTTCCTATGAGCGAGGCCTTAAAGGACGGCGACCAGGTCGTAGTGACGGCAGGTCCGCTGCTGGGCCACGAAGGCCTTATCAAAACCATTAACAGACGCAAGAGCACTGCTTATTTGGAGCTCGACCTGTGTGGCCGACGCGTAACTACGCGCGTTGGCCTTGCCGTGCTTTCGGCCGAGCAGCGCGCAATGCGAAACCTTAAAAAGGCGATCGCCTAGCTGCGGGCGACTGTTTAACGGGACAGGGAGGATCCCCGGGGGCGGGGACGTAGGTTTGAAGGAAATAGTGTCAGACAAAACTGAATCTTCAGAAGGAGCGCCGGTGGGGGCTGCGCTCGTTGCCCAGGCCATGAACGGCGGCGACGTGAGCATGCGCTACAAGGCCATGCAGGCCCTCAAGGACTGGGACAACTCCCGCCTGGCCTACCGCACCGTCAAGCGCGCCTTTGACATCGTGTTCAGCGGCTGCGTGCTGGCGGTCATCGCCATACCCAGCCTTGTGCTCGCAGCGGCAATCCGCCTGGAGAGCGAGGGCAACCCGTTCTACAGCCAGATTCGCGTGGGGCAGACCCACCGCGACGGCACCCTGTCTACCTTCCGCATGTGGAAGTTCCGCTCCATGTACAGGGACGCCGACGAGCGCCTCGCCGAGCTCAAGGAGCGGAACGAGATCGCCGGCGCCATGTTCAAGATGAAGGAAGACCCACGCGTAACGAAGATCGGCAAGTTCATCCGAAAGCACTCCATCGACGAGTTCCCACAGTTCGTCAACGTGTTCCTGGGCCAGATGTCCGTTGTCGGCCCGCGCCCGCCTCTGCCCAACGAGGTTGCGGAGTACACCGAGTACGACCTGCAGCGCCTGGCCGTGAAGCCCGGGATCACTGGCTGGTGGCAGGTTACTGACCGTAACTCGACCGGCTTCGACGGAATGGTCCAGCGCGACCTTGAGTATATCGCCAACAGGGGTGTCGTCACAGACCTCAAGATTGTCGTCCTCACGGTGATCGAGGTTATCACAGGCAAGGGTGCGTGCTAATGCTCGATTGTTATTCAAAATACCCCGAACTCAAGCGCGTCCCGGTAATTGATGTCCCAATTACCGGGACGAATATGTCTAGCTGCATTCAATTTCTCACTAAACATATTGATGAGCTCCATGGCGAATACGTATGCGTTTCAAATGCTCACACGTCCGTTATGGCCCACGATGATCCTTCTTATTGGGCCTGCCAGGCTGAATCGGTCATGTCCGTTCCCGACGGTAAACCCCTGTCAGTTTTGGGGTCTAAATCAATTGAATCAATGGACCGCGTTACTGGTCCGGACCTGATGCGCGAGATTTTCAAGATTTCCAATCAATACGGATGGAGTCATTATTTCTACGGAAACGAGCAGAAAAACCTCGACGCTCTAAAGCAATCGCTTCAAAAAACCTATCCTGGCCTGAACATCGCAGGCATGGAGCCATCAGTTTTCCGGCCTTTGACAGAAAATGAGAAGTGCGAGCTCTCCAAGCGTATTGCCGATTCTGGTGCAGATTTTGCCTGGATTGCTCTGGGCGCCCCTCGCCAGGAAGTCCTTATGTACGAGCTCAAAGGCGGTCCTCAACCTTTGATGATTGGCGTCGGCGGCGCCTTTAACGTTCTCGCTGGTGTGGTGCCAGAGGCGCCGATATGGATGCAGGACCTGAGCCTCGAGTGGCTATACAGACTTATTCAAGAGCCGAAACGACTCTTCAAACGATATCTCATTACTAATACCAAATTCCTCTTTTACCAGTTCACAGGTGCAAGGCGCAAGGAAGGCAAGTAGATGAAACCCACGAATGCATTCAAAGACAAGACCCTCATGATCACGGGCGGCACCGGCTCGTTCGGCAACACCGTGCTCAAGCACTTCATGGACACCGACCTGGCCGAGATCCGCATCTTCTCGCGCGACGAGAAGAAGCAGGACGACATGCGCCACCGCCTGCAGGAGAAGTCCCCCGAGCTCGCGTCTAAGGTGCGCTTCTTCATCGGCGACGTCCGCAACGCCCAGAGCGTGCGCGATGCCATGCACGGCGTGGACTACGTCTTCCACGCCGCCGCCCTGAAGCAGGTGCCCTCCTGCGAGTTCTTCCCCATGGAGGCCGTCCGCACCAACGTCATCGGCACGGACAACGTGCTGCACGCCGCCATCGACGAGGGCGTGGACCGCGTCGTGTGCCTGTCCACCGACAAGGCGGCCTACCCCATCAACGCCATGGGCAAGTCCAAGGCCATGATGGAGTCCATCATCTACGCCAACGCCCGCAACGGCGCCGGCCGCACCACCATCTGCTGCACGCGCTACGGCAACGTCATGTGCTCGCGCGGCAGCGTCATCCCGCTGTTCATCGACCGCATCCGGAAAGGCGAGCCGCTCACGGTCACCGACCCCAACATGACCCGCTTCCTCATGAACCTGGACGAGGCGGTCGATCTGGTCCAGTTTGCTTTCGAGCACGCCAACCCCGGCGACCTGTTCATCCAAAAGGCCCCCGCCTCGACCATCGGCGACCTCGCCGAGGCGGTGCAGGAGGTCTTCGGACGCACGGGCACCCAGGTGATCGGCACCCGCCACGGCGAGAAGCTCTTCGAGACCCTCATGACCCGCGAGGAGCGCCTGCGCGCCGAGGACATGGGCGGCTACTACCGCGTCGCCTGCGACTCGCGCGACCTGAACTACGACAAGTTCGTCGTCGACGGCGAGGTGGAGACCCAGGCGGACGAGTCCTACACCTCCCACAACACCGAGAGGCTCGACGTGGAGGGCACCATTGCCAAGATCAAGACCGCCGAGTATGTGCAGCTGGCACTCGAGGGCCGCGAGCACGAGGCGGTGCAGTAGGGTGCGCGTCCTCGTCACCGGCGCGAGGGGCTTCGTCGGGAGGAACCTCTGCTGCGCGCTCAAGAACATCCGCGACGGCAAGGACCGCCGCGCCAAATACCAGCCGCTCCTTCCCCTCGAGGTCATGGAGTACGACCTCGACTCGACGCCCACTGAGCTGGAGGAGTACTGCTCCCGCGCCGACTTCGTCTTCAACCTGGCGGGCATCAACCGCCCCAAGGACCAGGCGGAGTTCATGGAGGGCAACTTCGGGTTCGCCTCCACGCTGCTGGAGACCCTCGAGCGCCACGGGAACACGTGCCCCGTCATGCTCTCCAGCTCCGCGCAGGCGAGCCTGTCGGGCCGCTTCGAGGGCTCCGTCTACGGCGAGTCGAAGCTCGCGGGGGAGGGCCTGTTCCGCGAGTACTCGGAGCGCACCGGCGCCCCGGTGCTCATCTACCGCTTCCCCAACCTCTACGGCAAGTGGTGCCGCCCGCGCTACAACTCCGCCGTGGCCACGTTCTGCGACGCCATCGCCAACGGCCGCTCCTACACCGTGAACGACCCCTCCGTCGAGCTGGAGCTCCTCTACATCGACGACCTGGTCGACGAGATGCTGGGCGCCCTGCTGGGACGGGAGCACCGCTGCGGCTACGAGGGGCTCGAGAGGGTAGAGGGCGACGAGTTCTGCTACGTCCCTAAGACCGACGTGAAGACCCTGGGCGAGATCGTGTACCTGCTGGGCACTTTCCGCGACAGCCGCGAAACGCTCTCCGTACCCGACCTTTCCGAGGGCTCCTTCTCCAAGAAGCTCTGGAGCACGTTCCTGTCCTACTACGAGCCGGGCAACTTCGCCTATAGCCTCAGGCCCAACACGGACTCGCGCGGCTCGTTCACGGAGTTCCTGCGCACGCCTGAGCGCGGGCAGGTCTCCATCAACGTCTCGAGGCCCGGAATCACCAAGGGCAACCACTGGCACATGAGCAAGTGGGAGAGGTTCCTGGTGGTCTCCGGCACCGCCTCCATCAAGCTGAGGAAGGTGGGGGAGGACGCCGAGGGCAACCCGTTCCCCGTCGACGAGTACGTCGTCAAGGGGAGCGACATGCGCGTGGTCGAGATGATCCCCGGCTACACGCACTCCATCACCAACCTGTCCGACACCGAGGACCTCGTGACGGTCATGTGGGCCAACGAGCCCTTCGACCCCGAGAACCCCGACACCTACTACGAGGAGGTCTAGCCGCATGGGCAAGGACTATTCCGATATCGCATTCAGGGACGACGGCCGCCTGAAGCTGCTGATCATCGTGGGCACCCGCCCCGAGGTCATCCGCCTGTCCGAGGTCATCAAGAAGTGCCGCCGCCACTTCGACTGCCTGCTGGCGCACACCGGGCAGAACTACGACTACACGCTCAACGGCATCTTCTTCCGCGACCTGGAGCTCGCCGACCCGGACGTCTACCTGGACGCCGTGGGCGCCGACCTGGGCGAGACCGTGGGCAACATCATAGCGGCGAGCTACAGGCTCATGGTCCAGGTTCAGCCCGAAGCGCTGCTGATCCTGGGCGACACCAACAGCTGCCTGTCCGCCATCGCGGCCAAGCGCCTGCACATCCCCATCTTCCACATGGAGGCGGGCAACCGCTGCAAGGACGAGTGCCTGCCCGAGGAGACCAACCGCCGCATCGTCGACGTGATCTCCGACGTCAACCTGGCCTACTCCGAGCACGCCCGCCGCTACCTCAAGGACACCGGCTGCGCGCCGGAGCGCACCTACGTCACAGGCTCTCCCATGGCCGAGGTCCTGCGCGCCAACCTGGACAAGATCGAGGCCTCCGATATCCTCTCCGAGCTCGGTCTGGAGCCGAAGAAGTACATGCTCCTCTCGGCGCACCGCGAGGAGAACATCGACACCGAGGCGAACTTCGCGAGCCTGTTCACCGCCATCAACGCGCTGGCCGAGAGATACGACATGCCGATCCTGTACTCCTGCCACCCGCGCTCCCGCAAGCGCCTGGAGGCCACGGGCTTTCAGCTGGACCCGCGCGTGCGCATGCACGAGCCCATGGGCTTCCACGACTACAACTGCCTGCAGATGAACGCCTTCGCGGTTGTCTCCGACTCCGGCACGCTGCCCGAGGAGTCCAGCTTCTTCGCGAGCGTCGGCCGCCCGTTCCCGGCGGTATGCATCCGCACCTCGACCGAGCGCCCCGAGGCGCTGGACAAGGCCTGCTTCACGCTGGCCGGCATCAGCGAGCGCGGCCTGCTCCAGGCGGTCCACACCGCCGTCGAGCTCGACGCGGAGGGGTCGCTTCCCGAGGCGCCCGTGCCCGACTACGCCGACGAGACCGTGTCCACCAAAGTGGTTAAGATCATCCAGAGCTACACCGGCGTAGTGGACAAGATGGTGTGGAGGAAGAGCTAGTGTCGCAGAACCAAGGGCTCACGACCGACGCGCTTGTCGATGAGGCTCTCGCTCTGGGTGAAGGCTTGGGGCGGCCTCTGCGCTACGTCCAGCTCAACAGCTTTTACAACGGTTCCACCGGCACCATAATGCGCAAACTCCACCGTGGGCTGACCGAGCGCGGGGTTGACTCGTACATCTTCTGGGGTCGTCGCCACGACACGATAAGCGACCATGAGCAGTGCTGCGCTTCGAAGGCCGGCTACCTCTCCCACGGAGCCATGACGCGCTTGCATGACCGCATGGGCTTCTACTCTAAGCGGGATACCGCAAAATTGCTCAAGCGTCTGGACGAGATCGATCCCGATGTGGTGCACTTGCATAACATACACGGCTATTACGTGAACATAGAGATGCTGTTCTCCTGGCTCGCTTCTCATCGCTGCCAGGTTAAATGGACGCTCCACGATTGCTGGGCCCTTACGGGCCATTGCGCGTACTTCACATATGTGAAGTGTGCGCAATGGCAGTCTCATTGCGCGTACTCGAAATGCTGCCCGCAGCTCGACACCTATCCCAAAACGATTTCAAAAACCAACTGCTCGAGAAACTATGAAGATAAGAAACGTATCTTCACGAGCGTGCCGCCCGAGCGGATGGCGCTGATAACACCTTCACAGTGGCTTGCAGACCTGGTCGGGAAGAGCTTTCTCAAAGAATATCCGGTGGAAGTTCGTCATAACACCATCGACACCGACATCTTCAAGCCCACCCCTAGCGACTTCCGCGAGAGGTACGGTATTGGCGAGCGGTTCATGGTGCTAGGCGTTGCGAGCCCTTGGACTGAACGCAAGGGTTTGAGCGATTTCGTAAAGCTGGCGGAAAAGCTCAGCACTGAAAATTACGCAATCGTCCTCGTCGGGCTCTCTAAGAAACAGATTAGGCGGCTCTCCAGACAGCTCATCGCCCTTCCTAAGACCGAGAGCCCCGAGAAACTGGCCGAGGCCTACAGCGCCGCCGATGTGTTTGTGCACCCCGGCGTCGAGGAGACCTTCGGTATGACGGTGGCCGAGGCGCAGGCCTGCGGCACCCCCGTGGTTGTGGCAGAAGGCTCTGCTTGCGCTGAGATAGCCGAGCCCAGCGCCGCGATCACGGTGCCCGCCGACATGTCTACCCTGAAGGCCACCATCGTGAAAATGGCTGGGGGGGGGTTGCAGTTCTGATGCGTAGGACTGATTCGGCCGCACAACTGGCGGCCATTTACAGCGCCGCGAATGTCTTCTTCAACCCGACTGTTGAAGACAACTACCCTACGGTAAACCTGGAAGCGGAAGCCTGTGGGACTCCCGTTGTGACATACGACACGGGCGGGTGCGCCGAGACAATAACGAGCCCTGCGTCGATCGCGGTCGAAGGCCTTGATGAGGGCCTCAGGGCCCTGTCGGATCTTTTTCAACCCTGAAAGGGACTTCATGCTAGTTCTCTATGATACTACTAACTACGTTGACCACCCCATCGGTGGCCAGCTTACGAGTGTGCGTAACTTCCTGCGCTTCCTCGCAGAGGAGGAGCCCTCGGCGGCTCAAGGCGCCCTCCTTGTGGGCGTTACCAAGGATCCCAGGGCCGTGGGTATCGAGTCCAAGGTTGAGATCGGCGGCGTTGCGTATCGTTTTCTACCTGTGGCTTATGCGGATACCGACCTCGCGCACGTGCAGGGGTCTCTGCGTATGCGATTCGCGAAGGGGCTTTTGAAATACGTTCCGAAGATCGGCCTTAATAAAGGTGACGTCAACTTCATACACACGCCTGAGGCGTTCGGCCCCGTAAAGGTACTTGGTCGTGGCAGATGTGTCGTAATGTCGCATGGCAGCTTCCTGCATATGAAGGATAACCTGCGATTCTACAAGAAGAGCTGGCTTGCGGACGCTTTTCAGCGGTACCTAGTATGGGTTATAAAGAAGGCAGATCGGCTGTTGGTTCTGGACGAGGGGACCAAGGCAGATTATGAGCATCTGAACGACGACGTACGCATAGTATCGAACTCTATCGATCACCGCGAGAAGATCGAACGCGACTTCGACCCGAAGGCTGTGAGGCTACTCTTTGTGGGAAGGCTTTCGGCCGTCAAGAACATTGGCCCCATCATCGAAGCGGCCGAGGCTATGCCCGAGGTGGAGTCCCTTGCAATTGTGGGCGACGGTGAGGAGCGGGAGCATCTGAAGGCCCTGGCGGGCAGAAAGGCTTCCTTCAAAGGAAGCCTCGAGACCGAAGGCGTGCGCGCGCAGATGCGAGATTCGGATATCTTGGTGATGAACTCGTTACACGAGGGTGTGCCAATGACGATCCTTGAGGCGATGGGTATGGGCATGCCAATCATTAGCACGGATGTTGGTGGCATCTCCGCTGTTGCGCCTTTTGGGTCCGTTGCCGAGAGGACCGATGGGACGGCGAGGTCCATCGCGGATGCAGTGCGGACAGTTGCGGACTGTTATGCTGAGCTTTCGGCTGCAGCCTATGCCAAATCCGCAGATTTTGATTTCCGTGTTGTGAACGGTAGAGTCTTCGGTTATTTAGGAGTCTGTCGCTGATGGAGCTTCTCATCCTTGTCCGACCGTTCTTCCAGCTCGTCAACCAGTATGTCAGCGGTTTCACCTATCTTTTCAGCCTGGCTTTCTTTATTTGCTTTATTAGAGATTGCGCGAAGAGCAGACTGCGGTTCAAGCGGTTCGAGATAATCGCTCTTTGTTATTTCGTGTTGAGTATCGGCACTAGCTTTCTCGCTGGGGCTAGTGCAGGCACTGTAGTGGGACAATTTAATAAGCTGTTTCTCTGCTTATTTGCATTGTTGACTATCCGGCGGTTGTCTACGCTTTCTTTGAATGGAAAACTCGCTACCGCAGTAAGGGTGCTGACGTATGCGTCATCTCTATTCGTATTGGCTTCGTTGGTCATGCCCTCTTCCTATCGAATCCTTTGGGGTGTAAAGACGTTTCAGATGGCGTTCTCGAGCCAGCATGAGGCAGCCGCACTAATCACTTTGCTCATCGCGCTCGTTGGCTATGATTTGAAACGCTATGAACATTATGTGCTCGTTCGCCTTTGTATTTCGACCGGGCTATTTTTTGCCCTCCTTATGACAGGGGCTAGAACTATCACGATTGCAGGTTGCGCGATTTACCTTATTCAAGTCCTCGCGGCATCAAGACGTATTGATCGTAGACTAAGGGGCATCCTTCTTGTATTTGTTGCAGTTGTCGTCGTGGTGTCGGTCCTGCCCGCGCTTTTTTCAACTGCTCTGTTCGAGAAGAGTAGCAACCTTGAGGGAAACGCCTCATCTTTTTCCAACGGCAGAGACCAGATTTGGGAATACTACTTTGCAATGTACAGCTCGCTTCCGACGCTTAACAAGTTGTTCGGCGCTGGCGTGGGAATGATCGTAGAACATTCCGTCCTGACGGTTGGCACTCACAACGACTTTCTTTCTTTTCTCATTTCCTATGGGTTTATAGGACTAATTCTTTACTTTGTGTATGTCGTTCGTTCTTTCATTCATTGTGGGTCGGGCTCCTATGGCTACGTTGTAGTTGGTCTTTTTTTGTGGTGTGCCTTTTTCAACGGGTTCTCGGGCTACACCGAGTTGGTTTTTGCGTTTTGTGTTTTTCTGGCCACTCATTCGTGTGAGCCCGCACTTGTTGAGGGGTTTTGATGGGACCTCTGCGTTGCCTGGTCGGAGGGTGTTGGCGGGAGGCCGACACCTCTCTTCTGCGATAAGGAGTATCTACTAATGCGTTTTTCAATCATTGTCCCTGTTTACAACGGGGAAAGATACTTATCTGAATGCCTTCAGTCGGTTGCGAGACAAACTTACAGCAATTATGAGCTCGTTATCGTTGACGACGGATCAACAGATCGATCCGGCGCCATCGCCGATAAGTTTGCAGCTGCACGAACAAACATCCGAGTTTTGCATGGTGAAAACCGAGGTCCTCTTCTTGCAAGAAGAAGAGGACTGTCTCATTGCAGAGGCGATTACGTAGTGTTTCTAGACGCTGACGATGCATTCCGTAGCGATGCCTTGGAGACCGTTTCTAATTGCATCGACAAGACCGGTGCCGACATCGTGTCCTTCCGGTTTTCCCGGCGCGAGGATTTCTCCACAAGGGACGACCTTCCCTTTCTGCGAGAAGGTTTCTATGGCGGAGATGATTACAAGCTGTTCAAAAAGGCTGTCTGCGGCGGCCTCTCGAACAGCCTATGTGGCAAAGCCATTCGTCTTTGCCACATAGATGTGAATGCAACCTACGGGACAAGCGCAAGGCTTATGCTCGCGGAGGATCTTCTCCAATTGCTTCCCATCGCAAATTCCGCGGACTCATTCGTACGCATCGAGGACGTTTTGTACTTCTATAGGCCCAATGAGGGCAGTAGCACGACCAGCTACAAACACTCATACATTGACAATACCGAGCGTGTAGCTAGAAGACTGTTGGAATATGGTCGGAGCTGGGAAATGAATGATGAAGCAATGGACGGTTCTCTCAGGCTCTATGTGAGTCTTTCAAAAGTGCTGGCCGACTCGGCCGCTGCCTTGGGAAGAGAGACTTCAAGAGGTGAAGTCGCTCAGATAAGATCTTCTCTTTTGGGACTCGCTCCTGATGTGCGCCGAGGAGTGAGGCGCTTGAGGTTCGACCAGCGCTCCATCCTCGGTTCTGTGCTTGCGGGCAGTCATTTGAGACTTTGGCTTGTGACCAATGTTTCGCACTTATGTCGGAGAATTCTCGGTAGGAGTATCTGAAAAAAGTGCGTACAACACGCTTGTTGAATTGGTTTGAATTTGATAAGCACTTTATCAATCGTGGAGCAAGAAGCCGGGTCGGTGCTTATGGGGCTTTGGTGCTTGGAGGGATTTTACCACCGCATGGTTCTGTTGGATATTAAGCCACTTTTGCACCGCGATAGGCGCTTCGTCCATTCCCTGTTGGGCAGCGGTCATAACATTACGGTCAATTTAATTGCTCGAGATAGATCTATTAATTCAAGGGCAGATATGTCTAGGCGTCCACTACTTTCTATCTGCATTTCCGCATATAACGCTCGGGAAGTTATTGAGGACTACGCGCCGATTGCCGTACAGTCATTTTACGACCACGACGTCGTGGTGGTCGATGACGGCTAAAAAGAGCCCTTGAATATCAGGAACCATGTCGGCTCGGTGCCATACCTTTCGCACGTAAAAATAGTTCGTAAGGAAACGGCGGGACCTATGCCGTTCGGCAGAGGGCTACTAAAGAGACCTGGTGCGCTACGTGTTTTGCATGGACGCCGATGATGCTGTTGCTCATTCGGATATGCTGACCCATATTTCCTGCGCTCTGGAGAAATACTTCTTCCCCGTCGTCCTGTTGTTGAATGCGGTTCGCGAAGACGGATCTCTCCACATTAACTTCTCTGGCATGGATGATGGCTTGCTCGCGAAAGCCGATGTTGTAAGACGATTCTTCCTTGAAGTAGGATGGCATTCAATGTGTACGCTGACTTTCAGGCACTCACTTTTCCATCGAGAGAGCAAGCGTTCCCTTTTGGCCGAGGCCAGCCTTCTGAAGGCGGAGTTTTTCGTCAAAGCGAACACATTCGCGTTGATGGATGAAGAGGTCTACGTTTACCGTTCCGTTAAGGGCTCCGCAATAAACTCACCGTTCGAGACACGTGACTTTTACAATCGGGCGTATGTCGGAAATGTGACTCTGGAAATGCTGCCTGAGCTTGGTGGCACAAGAGGGAATTGGGCTCTTTCGTTTAACGGTTGTGTAGCTACCACCATTTTGAGCTCTGCATTGATTACCGTCGTTCGCGCAGAGAACGCTTGGAACTTAATTCCCGGTTCTGGGTTCCGCCGGCTGCGACGAGGTTCTCGTTTGTGTCGATGACGTCTCCGCGTGGAAGGTTCAGGTCTGCCTCGTTGCTTTTAGGGATCGGGAATGGGGTCGCTTGGACGTATTTTTGAAAATTAGAAGAATTGCTTCGATCGCGAAACATCTATTGGATTGATATGTGAGGTCTTCAGTGAAGAATATTCGAGTTGGAATCATAACACTGGCAGGTAACTTCAACTACGGGAATAGATTGCAGTGCTACGCGATGGCACGGCTGGTCGAGCGGGTGGGTTGCATCCCCTTCGTATTAGAAAAGGAGCAACAGTTTTCACTACCGCGAAGAGCGTACTACGCCATTAAAAAGGCAGCATGCGTCCTTTTAGGCAAGGGTCCTAGCAGCAACGCCGAGAAGAATCGGACTCCTGAACGAGCTGCTGCGTTCAGGCGCTTTGGTCGGAACATCCCGACTGTGATTTTGCCTGGTATGGGGCGGTCTGCCCGCGACTCGTACGACTATTTCATTGTTGGCAGCGATCAAGTTTGGAATCCCGAGGGAATCCGTCATCAAGAGCCATGGTTCTTTGCGAAGTTCACACGACCGGAGCAGCGCATTGCCGTTGCCGCGAGCTTAGGAATTGACTCTTTTGCTGATTCCAAACAGTCGGAGCGTGTTGCTGGGGGAGTGAGTGGTTTTGCTCACGTATCAGTTCGCGAGAAACGCGGCGCCGAGCTCATTAAGGAGTGCAGTGACATCGATGCAAAGGTGATATGTGACCCGACCTTGGTGCTGTCTTCCGACGATTGGCGTACTGTCGCTGACGGTCGTTGTACGCCGGAGAAACCGTACGTCTTCACGTACCTGTTGGGAGGCCTCGGTACCGAGGCGGCTGACGTACTCGAGATGGTAACTGACCACGGGCGCATCCCCGTTGTACCGCTCTCCGACAGGCAGAAGCCCGGAGAGCCGGATGCCGGCCCGGCGGAATTCATCGATCTCATTGACAATGCCGCGCATGTGGTGACCGACTCGTTCCACGCCGCCGTGTTCAGCTCGATCTTGCACACGCCTCTTACCATCGTGCACCGCGAGGGTGGGGCCAGCATGTTCTCTCGCCTGGAACAGCTTTCGCAGATGCTGGGAATCGAGGAGAAGGTATACGGTACCCCGGAGTATGACCTTACCCGGGCGGGGGAGTACAAAGGAGTTGATGAGGCGATTGCCTGCGAGAGAGAAAAGTTCATGGGATATCTGGAGGGTTGCTTTGAGCGATAGATTAAAAGGGATGAGCAGGACCGCTTTCGCCGCGAAGAGCTCTATTTACGGACTTGTGGGAAAGGGGGCGAGTCTTCTTGCGAGTTTCATCTCTAGGACTGTTTTCATCTATGTCCTGGGAAAGTACTACCTCGGTGTCAACGGCCTTTATACCGAGATTCTGAGTTTCCTCTCATTTGCCGAGTTAGGCTTCGGCTCCGCCATGACTTTTGCGCTTTACGGTCCAGTAGAGCGCGGCGAGCGCGAGAAGGTCCGCCAACTCATGCAGTTCTACAAGCGCACTTACCGACTTATTGCTTTCATAGTGCTTGCGTTTGGCCTTGCTGTTACGCCCTTCCTTCAATACATCGTTCACGGCGCAGAGGGTCTGTCCCTTTTCGAGCTCAGGCTTTATTTCCTGATTTTTCTTGCCAACACGGTCACGTCCTATTTCGTCACCTATAAATTCGGGTACTCTAACGCTCTTCAGGAGACCTATGTCTCGACTAACGTTGATACCCTTACAAACCTGGTCTGCGTTGCCGTTCAGCTCGTGGCGCTTGTGGTCACCAGGAGTTACCTTGTTTATCTGCTTTCTAATACCGTGACACTCATCCTTACCCGCTTCCTAGTCGCCTTCTACCTCAACAAACGCTACCCGATTCTCAAGGGTAAGCCGGAGGAAAGGTTATCCGCGGACAACCGCAAAGGCATCTTAAACGAAGTCAAGGGGCTTGCCGTCCACCAGTTTGCCGGTGTTGCGGTGCACGCCACTGACAGCACCATCATCTCCGCAATCCCTACGCTTGGCATCGCCGTTGTGGGTGCGGTGAGCAACTATAACCTTGTGATTAACGCCGTCTCCGCGGTTGTGCTCATCCTCTTCAACAGTGTTGTTGCTGGTTTCGGCAATCTCGCGGTCTCAGCTACTAAAGAGCGCTTTGAGAGGGTTTTCGAGGAGGCAAATTTTATTAACTTTTGGATCTACGGATTGTGCACCGTATGTTTCGTCGTTCTCCTGACCCCGTTCGTCACACTATGGGTGGGTTCCGACTACGTCATAGATACTGCAAGCCTTGCGCTCATCATCCTCAATTTCTATCTCCAGGGTCAGTCCACCATCTACAACAACGCGCGCATTGCAAAGGGCAACTTCAACATTGATAAGTGGTGGTCGCTCCTTCAGGCGATCGTAAACCTTGTCGTGTCTGTCCTCGCGGCGATCAAATTTGGGCTCGTTGGCGTTTACATCGGCACGGTGGTCTCCAGACTCGTGTTCGTGGTTTCTCGGCCCATGTCCACGTACCGATTCCTCTTCGGAAAGTCGCCCTTCAGGTATTTTGGGAAGCTGCTGGTCTACCTTGCGGCCGTCGTCGCTGCGACGGGCGCGTGCTGGGTCGCCTGTTCCCCGTTCTTGGCGAGCCTCGGGTGGCTCACGCTCATCGTGTCCGCCCTTATCTGCCTTGTCGTGTCCAATTTGTTCTTCTTCGTCTTGTTCAGGAAATCGTATGAGTTCGCCGCCCTGCGCGAGCGCGTGTTTGGTCTCTTGGGGGCGATTCGATGAGTGACAAGCCACTCGTGAGCATCGTTACCCCTTGTTATAATGGGGAGGCCTATCTCGACCGCTTCTTCGGAAACATCATGGCTCAGACGTGGCCGAGTATTGAACTTATATTCGTGGACGACGGTTCGACCGATGCTACGCTCGCCGTGGCCGAGTCCTGGCGAGATAGGCTCGAGGGACGCGGTATCGTGTTCAGGATCCTCACCCATCCTAACGGTGGCCAGGCGAGTGCGATGAACTTGGGTCTTCCCTACGTTTCCGGAAAGTACGTTACGTGGCCTGACAGCGATGACCTCATGGACCCGAAAAACCTCGAGCTCAAGGCCAAATATCTTGAGGCTCATCCTGAAAAAGGTCTCGTTGTCTGCGACATATCCTTCGTGGATGAAAGCGACCCGGGGACGGTCGTGAACCGATGTGTCTTCGATGACTCTCAGCCCCGACTTTTCGACGGGCTCATTAGGGAGAATAAGGGCATCTTCTGCTCAGACATTGCGTACATGGCGCGCGCCGACGCTCTCTTTAGGGCAATCGGTGGTAGGCGGATTTATGAGAGCAGGTCAGGGCAGAATTGGCAGCTTCTTTTCCCACTTACATATCATAACGATTGTGGTTTTATTCATAAAGACCTGGCAACCTACGTTTTGCGTGGGGACAGTCACTCGCACAGTTACGTTTCGCTCGAGGATCAGATGCGCCGGACTCATGAACTCGAGGACATCATCGTTCATGTCCTGCCATCGATGGGAATGAGCGATATGGATCTCTCCGACTACATGGGGTACGCGAAGCGGAAGTATCTACCTCAGCGCTTCGGACTTGCCGTCAAGATGGGAAACAGGGGCCTTGCGCGCGACTTGAAGGCAGATCTTGATGCCCTCGAGGGTAAGTCGTTAAAACGCGAACTCATGGCTGTCATTTGTGACGCTGGCTTCGCGCCCGCCGGCTTTGCCCTGGCCCGTGCAACAAGGGGTGCCGTAAGGCTAGTCAAGAATATGATTGGGGGAATTTATCGACATGGCTGAAAATACGCCTAAGATCTCATCGCTTGGTGATGAGTGTTATGGTTGCGGTGCCTGTGCCGCCAAGTGTCCGAAATCATGTATAAAGATGTCTGCCGACGGCTGTGGGTTTCTCCGTCCGAGGGTTAATGCGAAGGCGTGCGTGGGTTGCGGAGGCTGTGATTCTGTGTGTCCCGCTATGATGGAACGACCTAAGGATGACGTTGGGTGTGTGTTTTGGGCGAAATCGAAGAATCGATATGAAAGACTTGCCTCTTCCTCGGGTGGCGTATTTGCACTTCTTGCCCATGATGTTCTTGCCGCCGGCGGGGTCGTCTGTGGTGCGGCTTGGAGTAAAGACTACAGAATTGTCCATCATGTTCTCATCGAAAATGAGGCTGATCTCGACACTGTCATGCGTTCAAAGTACGTTCAGAGTTCTGTGGGCCGCGAGGTTTACAAGGGTATAAGAAAGGCGCTCCGAGACGGTAGGCGGACGCTTTTCGTTGGTACGGCGTGTCAGGTCGCGGGCATGGTGGCATACCTTGGTAACCTCGCCGGCACCGATGACTTCCTTGCCGTTGACGTTATTTGCCACGGTGTCCCCTCGCCCCTCCTGTGGAAGAAGTGGGCTGAGCACAAGGAGTCCGTTGCTGGCGCGGCGCTCAGTACTGTGAATATGCGGAGTAAAACGACTGGATGGTTGAATTTCTCCGAATTATACGCATATGCGCATGGTACGGAGAAAGACAGCTCCTCGGCTTCGTCTGCGCTGGTAGATAGTTGCGTTTTCGGTGATGACTGGTATATGAAGGCCTTTCTCGCTAACGCAAGCCTGCGCTCATCGTGTCTAAGGTGCCTCGCAAAACGTTCCTGCGGTTCAGATATCACGTTGGGTGACTATTGGGGTATACAATCAGCACATCACGAGGTCGATTACGAAGGAGGCGTTTCTGCCGTACTCTGTAACACCGCCAAGGGCACTGCTGCATTTGAAGGCGTGAAGCACAAGCTTGAGTGGGGGATGTCCTCGCTCGAAAAGGTCCTGCCGGGTAACCCCGCTTTGGTGAGATCCGTTCTGCCATATGAGAAACGTGATGAGTTCCTTAAGGAGCTTGAAACCGGCTCTGCTATCGAATCTATGATTGAGATGTTTCGCTTCGAAGTTTCATTCTCAAAGAAACTGAGATCGTTTCTTCGGAGAAGCGTTTTGTGCGTGCTGAGGCCCGTTGTCAAGTTGATGAAAAGGAACATGGAATAAATGCCCGCGTTGTCGATGTCGGCAACGCGGGCATTTATCTCGCCGTTTCGGTCTTGTGTTGCAACGAGGTGAACGCTCTAGATATCGTACCTTATAAAGACAAGTTGTTCGTTAGCTATAGGTCGTTCGTCCAGATCGATGATATCGAAGGGTTCTTGGCGTAGGTCAAGGTGCGCGCTGCGATAGACTTAACGACTACGACGCACTAAAGATATTCTACTACACCAGCTTGTTTGCGGCCGTTGGCCGCTTCGGCTGCCTTTTCGCTTAAGGCGCCGAAGCCATAAAGTCTGAACACGTGAACACTGACGGCGCAGTTGGTTTTTCCGATTCATATTATATCGGGCATTACCTAGGACAAGGCCGTAAGACTGCTTGAAAACACCTCTCTAACAATGAGTGCGGTCTACTTCAGTGAGCCTGAGGTTGGTGGGGGTCCGCAACCTCTACACTTGCTATGTCATTGACGACGTGTGATTTGATTCCCGCATCCGTGGTTGTTGCAATAAGCAATTTAGAATAGCCTCCACGCCTGCACCGCACCGCTGTTGGGCTCGTAGAGCCAGACGCGGTTGCCCTCGGCGGTGGAGGCGTAGCGGTCGTCGAAGTCCAGGCCCGAGAACGACGTCGCCGTGTAGCCGTTGCTGCACGGCGAGACACGCCACAGCCGCAAGGCCGACCCGTCGGGGTCGGCGAGCACTGCATGCGAGCCGGATTCGGTGAGGAGCTTGCCGTCCGACGGTATACGGTAGAGTCCCGTTGCGAAGTCGCGCTCGAACGTCAGGCGCCCGCGCCGGACGAGAGGAGGCAGCTAGACGCGGAGGCCGCGACGACCATGAAGTGATCGAGGGAGGTCGCGAGGCGGTAGGAGCCGTCGTCGATGACTCCTAGCAATGACCTGTTCTATATTTAGCTTTCAACTCGAATTTTGCACTCCATTTGATGTTCGATTCTTTGGTGACGTTCGAAGTCGCAGCAAGCTCAACTTTGCTGTAATTGGTTTCTCGCTCCCGCAGATTCATCGCATATGCAACAATCCCGTTCTGAATCCCCGAGATGCTCGGCGGGAAGGACTGGTTATCAGCATCGATGGAAAACTCTCTGCCTTGACATCCAAGTGCTGTTGAATGCGGTCGGTGTACCTTGTTGCCCATTCATCGGCCTTGCCATTTCGCACAAAGTAATTGTTGGATAGGTCGGTTGAGCGGTAGGCGTAGCCGTCCTTCTGGTAGTTTGCCGTGTGGCCGGAGTGAGCGATTGCCATGAGCTGCAGCTATCAAAGTAGATTAGTCTTACGATTTATGCCCGCAATGGCCCGTTGATACAAACTCGAGTTTTCATGAACGCCAATTGCTGCCGGTCGTCCCTTCCATTCACCGACTGGCAAAACGATTTACACCTAATTCCTGACACTGCTCACGGGTATTTTCTTTGCTTATAACCTGATCTCGCTACACTAATAACTGCTGCTACCAGGTAGTTTTTTGGCGCAGTTTCCATTGGCTCTTGCGAAGATCGGAGCGGTTATGTTTGCTGCCGCGTTCCACACCAGCCGTCACTACATCCTGTTTACTGCCATGGCCTGCCTATGCGTTTTGCTGGGCGGGCCTTCTTATGCCGCGGGTGCGGACAGCCTGTTCATCGCGGGCGCCACGTACTACGAGCCGGGCGTGTCGGGCCCCGGGTGGGCCTGGACCGATGCCGTCCATCTGGAGCTTAACGGCTACGCGGGCGAGGCCATCGGCGCCGACGGCGACCTGGTGGTGACGCTGACCGGGCAGAACACTGTTGTCGAGACGAGCGCGCCCGACGTGGACATCTCGCGTTGCGGCATGGAGGTGTGGGGTGATCTGACGCTCCGCGGTACCGGGTCGCTGACGGCCACGGGCTCGCAGTGCGGGATCTACGTGTCGGGGACGCTCGCGGTGGACGGCTGTAAGGTTGACGCGCGAGCCGACGGCGACGGCATCGCGGACGCACGGGTGGCCGGCGTGATCGCGGACGGTCTTGCCGTTCGCGGCGGTGGGCGCGTTGTTGCCGCGGGCGCGGGCTCCGGGGAGGGCGTGCGCGCCTTTGGCGTGTGCCTGCCGAGCGGGGCTGCCGGCGGCGGTGCGGCCGGGCAGCTTTTCGTCGATGCGTCCTGGCTGGATGCGTCGGGCACCAAAGGCGGCGTCGCCTGCCTGGGCGGGTCGCTTGCATCCGCGCGCTTTGTGGCGCCTGCGGGCGGGGCCTTTGGCGCAGGCGGCGTGACGGATGCCGACGGGGCCGTGGCATCGCATGTGACGATCGAGCCCGTGGATGTCACGGCCCCGGCGGGGGAGGCCGGCGGGCCCGACGTGCCGGGCGATGGCCCGTCCGCCCCTGGCACCGATCCCGCTACCGGCGAGCCAGCTGCGAATCCGCCGACGAACCCCACACAAAAGCCCGCAGCCGCGACTAAGACAGTGACCACGACCACAGTGACCAACACCGCGGCCGCCAAGGCCTCTAGGCCCAAGGCCACCGCCGCGACCGCCTCGCTCCCCAAGGCCGGTGATAACTGCTGGATCGCCGCATCCCTTACGCTAATCTTTCTCGGCATAGCGCTCCTATGCGCCGCGATTCGCTGCTAAAGCACTCGCTTTCCGGATTGCTCCTGAGTGAGGGTATTGGCTTACGCCAATACCCTCACTCTCTTTGAATAGGGAAGCTTCTACGATGTCGATTGTTTGTAATCATCTTTTCTATACTTGTATGTACGTTATACTAAGGTTGTACTCACGCTATTGAAAGGACCTATAAATGGCAAGCTCAACATTAACCATCAGGGTTGACGACGACCTTAAGCGCGAGGCGGCAGAAGTGGCCGATTACTATGGGCTTGACCTATCATCCGTTACACGCGCTTTCTTTAAGCAAATGGTCAACACTCATCGCATCCCGTTGACCTTTGCTCCCGAGGAACCCAATGTCGAAAGTCTCGAGGCCATTCGCGAAGGAGATGCATTCCTGGCATCCGGTAAAAAAGGACGTTTTGACAACGGTGCCGATCTGATCGCTGCGGCGATGGCGCAATGAGTACGCTGACCGCTGAGTTCTCTGCAGCTTTCTCACGCGATTTAAAGAAAAAAGCAAAGCGCCGGAATTGGAATCTGACAGAGCTTCAAAAGCTAATTGACCTAGTGCTGCAGAATACACCTGAGTCAACAGAGATATTAAAGCGACGCCATAATATGCACCGGCTAAACGGCAACTGGAGCGGACGAAATGAATGCCACGTAGCAAACTCCGGTGATTGGCTTGTCATATGGTCATCAAACGAAGAGGTGGCATTCTTTGAGCGTACGGGCACCCATGATGAACTGTTCCGATGACATCCTTTGGTTCAACACCAGTAAAGCTATTCGAGTTTCAGCAATTCATTTCCTTATTGTTTAACTGTGATAGCTACTTAGCTGCAAAATGACTCGCTCATAGAGCCGGCGTATGGCTATACGCAATCAGGTTTTCCTTTCACCGACTGGCAAAACGATCTACACCTAATTTTGGGAATCAATCACGGGCTGTTTCCCTGCTCGTAGTCTGATCTCGCTACACTAATAACTGCTGCTACCAGGTAGTTTTCCGGCGCAGTTTCTATTGGCTCTTGCGAAGATCGGAGCGGTTATGTTTGCTGCCGCGTTCCACACCAGCCGTCACTACATCCTGCTTACTTTCATGGCCTGCCTATGCGTTTTGCTCTGCGGGCTTTCTTATGCCGCGGGCGCGCGGCCGGGCAGCTTACCGTCGATGCGTCCTGGCTGGATGCGTCGGGCGCCAACGGCGGCGTCGCCTGCCTGGGCGGGTCGCTTGCATCCGCGCGCTTTGTGGCGCCTGCGGGCGGGGCCTTTGGCGCAGGCGGTGTGGTGGATGCCGACGGGTCCGTGGCGGCGCGTGTGACGATCGAGCCCGTGGATGCCACGGCGCCGGCGGGGGAGACCGGTGGGCACGACGTGCCGGGCGATGGTCCGTCCGGCCCTGGTACCGAGCCAGCTGCGGATCCGTCGACGAATCCCACACAAAAGCCCGCGGCCACGACTAAGACGGTGACCACGACCGCTGTGGTCAACGCCACTGCCGCCAAGGCCTCTAGGCCCAAGGACAACACCGCGATCTCCTCATCACTCTGCAAAACCAGCGACAGCCATTGGATAGCCGTGTCCGCATTGCTGTTCGTGTTGGGAGCAGCGGTTCTTAAAGCTGCACGCCGTTGCTGATGCTCCCGATTTCTGGATGTGCGGGAAAACCGGAGCCCGCCGAGCGCAAGCCCAATTTCTGTTAATAAAACTGCAGGTATAGTGTTGCCGCTTTCCAGTGTGGTCGACATGTACTAGATATACCGCATACTTACGGAGATGGCCCCTCGGCGTCGTAAGAGTCTGGGCTTGGCGCTCAAGTATATGTCCGGTCGACGTGAAATAATTTGTCGTGTAGATTAGAAGAGAAATTATCTAGGCCTAACTCGACATATCCTTAAATTGGGTACATAATCAGCCCATTTAAGGTCTATAGGAATAGTTTTGCCAACTGAGGGGAGAGCGAAAATGGAAGCGCTGAACGTTGCGAACTACATCATTGATAACTGGAGCGACAAGTTCGAGATTACGAATCTCAAGCTGAATAAGCTCGTCTATTATTCGCAAGTCGAATCGTTGCGCAAATACAATCGTCCGCTTTTCGATGACATAGTTGAGGCTTGGCAGTATGGCCCAGTTGAACCTGTGGTCTATCATGCGTTCTCCTCGTATGGTAGAAACCGTATCAACAAATCGACTGGCCTAGCGATACTTGACGCGATCTCTAAGAAACTCATTGATTCCGTCATGGATAAGCTTGGGATGCTCACTGCGTTCGATTTGGTTACCTTGTCGCATAAGCCAGACGGGGCATGGGCGAGTGTGTATTCGCCGGACAGGGATAACCCCATCACTCCGGAGGCAATTCTCGCGTCTAATGATGGCTTAGGCAACAACGACGTCGTAACAATCGATCAGGCAGTGCAATCGACAATTGCAGCCATGCCCAATGCGCTGAGGCTCCTGGAGAACTCCTAATGTCTCAGATAATGAGGCAATCGACCCCTACCGATCCCCTTGTATTTGATGACGAGGAAGCGATAGGGGCCCTTGCATCTTCTGTAATGCATGCGCACGAACGCTTGTTTGCATCTGGAAAATGCTACACAACCTGCATGACGGGCGATAGAGCCGCCCTTATTCATGGTCGAATTGAGTCTGTTCTATCAAACGCTTTTTGCACCATCTTTGGGCAGTCCCCGATTGATAGATTTTCGGACATCTTCGACCAGGCAAGCTATATTGCGGAACACATGGCAAAGGATCACATCTTTGAGGATGGAAACAAGAGGACTAGCCTAGTTTTTGCTTTTGCCATTATTAGAGTGAGAAAAGTATCGGTGAACTTTTCTGATAGCCCAAATCCTCAAGATAACCCCTACTATGAATGGATTCAGGACCTGGTCTCCGGGAAACGCACACGCGAAGAGCTCGCAGACTCATTGAGGAAGAGCAGCAAACCAACGGAGGGCTAGAGCTTTCTTTGGATCTCTTTATGGCGTCGCGTGTCGCGGTCAAAACGCCCGAATTTCGAAACTGCGGGGAAAATCGACAACCGTCGAGCACGATTCGATTTTTTGCAACAAAGCCGCAGCTCGCGGAAGCGTAAAACCGGGGTCTGGTCAGCAGAACTCGGTTTTTCCCGCACTTCCAAATTTTCAAAACGGAAGTATGTGGCAAATTACGGAGCCTCCGACAATGAAATAAAGCCCTGGCACACAAAAAGGGCCTCAAAGCTGCACGAAAGGCGGCCGGCCTAACGCAAAAACAGCTCGCCGCCCAATCGGGGGTTAAACTTCGCGCCATACAACTCTACGAGCAGAACCAGCTCGACCTACGCCGCGCCTCAGTCTCCTCGGCATTGGCGCTCGCAAACACCCTAAGTTGCGCCATTGAAGACCTCGTCTGGCAGCCAATCGCCCTGGAGTACGACTCCTAATGCCGCCGTGTTGTGCTCCCCGGTATTGTATCGCACGTATGGAATCTAAGCATCCGCATGCCTGCCATTATCTTGATTGGAAGCCATATGGAACTCCCTAGCACCCTGTGCAGCAATGTGTACGACTTTGCGTTTTGCTCCGAGCCCTGCTACGACCGCCTGGTCGATCTCGCCGACCCCGAGGACTGGGGCCCAGCAACCGCAGCCTCAAAACTACCTGTCGTTTTCTTTTAGCAGCACGGTGTTCCTGACCGAGCGCGACGCGGAGCAGACCGCGCCGTCCAACCTGCCGATGCTGTTCGACGACGACAGCTGCCTTTTCAACACTGGCCTGTACACGCGCCGCTACGAGACCTTCTACGGCCTGTTTGAGCCCAACACCAAGCCCGACGCGCGCCAGCGCTGGTTTTTGAAAGGCCTCTTTAAGGAAAGCGACCCCATGCTGGTCTCGTTTGAGTACCTGCCGTGCCGCATGCGCTTTGCCGAGGACCCCTCCGAGCTGGTCTTTGACTACCGCCTGCCCATCCGCTCCAACATCGATCACATTCTGGGCGACGAGGAGAACCTGACGCGCATTCCTACCAGCCTGATGGGGGAGGGCAACTCGCTGCTGCTGCGCCGCGCCTTTGAGGGAGCCGTCGTCGAGGCCGCCCGCCGCGCGCACCTGCCTCACGCTCGACATGGCTTACAACAACGCGCGACTTATTTGCCGCCCCGAGACCTTGTGGATCAAGCGATAAAGGACGGTTAAGCTGCGGTTTTGTCGGTTACTTTGGTTGCTTTGGCTTGGCTGGAGCCCACGAATTTAAAATCGAGGGCAAAAAAGTTCTTGGTAAACCACGCACGGCTATGTTAGTATCTCTTTTGCCGAAAGGCGACGGGCGATTGGCTCAGGGGTAGAGCATATCCTTCACACGGATGGGGTCACAAGTTCGAATCTTGTATCGCCCACCATCAAAAGCACAGGTCAGAGGTGTTAAGCCTCTGGCCTTTTTCTTTTTGACACCAAGGGTGACACCAAAACTGGCACCAAAATCGAATCGCAGTCGTATAAGGCGTCATTTTATATCGCGCCCTATTTACCGACGCCATTGCATGTTTTGTATAAAACGCATGCGTATTTTCATTGAATTCCCCTTCTGATTCGAGCGCAAATGTGGAGACAGGGACCACACGCCCAGAGCTCCTGCCAGCGGATTTCTATCACACGAGGGATCTTCGGCAGAACTCGTCAAGCTATTGGTCAGCGTTTGGTCAGCTTCCGGTACTTACCCGCATGAAGGCCCAGTAGATTATCGGCCATGCCCGTGATCCACACGGCCCGCGGCCGAAACCAGGGGAGGCGCAAATGGACGAAATCGTCTGCGCAAACACCGCATTCCGCTACTGGCGCTGCCCGCCGCAGGTGCGCGATCTCTACCCGCGCCTGCCCAACTCCGAAGACGGCTGGCGAGCTCTATCCCAAGCCCCTTTCGTAACCGACGTCCTCAAGACCCCGATTATCGCTGTAGCTTCGCCAGGTTGTTGTAATCACCACTCGGGATTACGCTCCACTATTCGCTGGGAAGGGGCATCGGATGCCGGCACAACAATCGACACTCATTTAGGCTTTAGTGTCACCAATCCGCTTAACACGTTATTTACTATGACACGCTTTGTGTCTCAAATAGATCTCGTGCTGGCTATGTACGAACTATGCGGCTGGTTTTCTGTTTTCGAGCCAACTCCCGCTGCCGAAATGCAGCTAAAAATTGCAGAAGAGGAGAATCGCAATTCCAGCACGCAGGATCTGTTCGAACTTGGAGAAGGCGAAGACGAGGTTCCTTGGAAACGAGTTTATGCCCACGCAACCGTTAAGGTCCCAGATAATGAAGGCCAAACGAACAAGCGTGAGGATGGAAGAGAGGTTACGAAACTCAAAGGTACTTCTCTTTGGATGAGAAAGCCGCTTATCGAACTGAGCGACCTGCATCGATTCGCCGATAAGGTCAAAAGTCAAATGTGGGGAAAGCAGTTTTATGATGCCGCTCAACAGGTTATCGGCATTGCTGCATCTCCACTCGAGGTCGCGGGAGTCCTGCTCCTAAGTCGTTCTCGACGTCTAGGTGGTTCAGGTTTCAGATACGTATACCTCAACGATTTAACCCCTCTATCCGAGGCAGCCCAAAGCATCGCAGGTCAAAAGGTCTGCTACGGCGACATCGTGATTGTAAACCCAATGCTAATGAAGGCAGTAATTATCGAGATTCAAGGTGAAGTCATCCATGGATCAGGCGCGGTACTTGACCACGATGCGGAACGTATGACTGCGCTCCAGAGCATGGGTTTCGATGTGTTCCTGGTAACCCACGATATGCTTAACGACAAAAAGCAGCTAGACACCATAGTCAAAAGCGTCTGCAGTCGTTTGGGGATTCGATATAAAGCCAAATCCGCGGCGATGAAGCGCGCCGAGACGCGACTGCGAGCAAATGTTTTGTGCAACTGGTTGGAAATCGGGAATTAGCCGGCAACGAGATACTAGAACAACCTTGTTTGCCTGCCAGTGAGTTAGTGCCATTTCAAAACCATGCCGGATTACGGGGCTGGACCCGGACCGGCCGTCCATACCCTGCATCTCACGAAATTCGCAAGTCGTCTACCTGCGGTTTTGATTTTACCGATTACGGCATGCCCGAGGGTTCCCGGCCTGGCCCCGTAAACCGGCATGGTTTTGGGATCGCCGGGTGGGCGGGGGCGCGATTGGTCCCGATAATGGGCCTGGTGCCGGCAGGATGGCCGTTGGGCGGGTGGCGGCCCGCGCCGCGGAAGCGAAAAAACGGCGGCCGGCGGGACTCGAGATGTCCCAAGGGCGCAGGGAGGGAGGGCGGCGGCCACGCCGCCGCCCGCGGGGCGCGCCCCCGCGGGCCGGATCGGGCGTCGCGGGCCCCTCGCTCCCGAGCCCGTCCCGCATCCCCGGCCCCGCCGCCGAAAGATTTTTCCGAAATTGTCCTTGCATCGGCGGGGGAGTTCCCGTATAGTACTTCTTCGCACGGGGGCGTAGCTCAGCTGGGAGAGCGCTTGACTGGCAGTCAAGAGGTCAGGGGTTCGATCCCCCTCGTCTCCACCCGAGCATTGAATGAGGCTCCAACGCAAGTTGGGGCCTTTTTCATATCAATCGTCCTACAGTTTATCTTTACTTAGTGGCTGTTGAAGTAAATCCATCCTAAATTGCAAATATGAATGAAATTAACGCCCTACGCCATTGCAGGCCAAAATAAGGCGTCAACGCAATGTAAAGAGGCCAGGCGTGTTGCCCGGCCTCGAAATACTCTGGTGGGCCCTCCGGGATTCGAACCCAGAACCCAGGGATTATGAGTCCCCTGCGCTAACCGTTGCGCCAAGAGCCCTTATGTACTGTGATAATAATTTCAACAATGGAAATTCATTTCCCATCGGGTTAAATCACGATTTGAAATACTACCATGCACAAGCATGTCGCACAACGCACGATCAAGCCATGTTTTTAACACCCGGTATTCCCTGACAATCAAGATGCATCACAAGAAATATCACTGGATGGGAATTGTTCAAGCCATTATCCCAAGACTGCAAATAGAGTTAACCATCGGCGAACTAGTGCCATTTCAAAACCATGCCGGATTACGGGGCTGGACCCGGACCGGCCGTCCATACCCTGCATCTCACGAAATTCGCAAGTCGTCTACCTGCGGTTTTGATTTTACCGATTACGGCATGCCCGAGGGTTCCCGGCCTGGCCCCGTAAACCGGCATGGTTTTGGGATCGCCGGGTGGGCGGGGGCGCGATTGGTCCCGATAATGGGCCTGGTGCCGGCAGGATGGCCGTTGGGCGGTTGGCGGCCCGCGCCGCGGAAGCGAAAAAACGGCGGTCGGCGGGACTCGAGATGTCCCAAGGGCGCCGGGAGGGAGGGCGGCGGCCACGCCGCCGCCCGCGGGGCGCGCCCCGCGGGCCGGATCGGGCGTCGCGGGCCCCTCGCTCCCGAGCCCGTCCCGCATCCCCGGCCCCGCCGCCGAAAGATTTTTCCGAGATTGTCCTTGCATCGGCGGGGGAGTTCCCGTATAGTACTTCTTCGCACGGGGGCGTAGCTCAGCTGGGAGAGCGCTTGACTGGCAGTCAAGAGGTCAGGGGTTCGATCCCCCTCGTCTCCACCCGAGCATTGAATGAGGCTCCAACGCAAGTTGGGGCCTTTTTTCATATAGGCACACAAGGTCAAAGGCGGCACCATGATCCTACTGGTCGACAAGATCGAAAAAAGCTTCGGCGCGCGCGTCCTCTTTAGCGGCGCGTCCTTTCAGATCAACCCTGGCGAACGCTTTGCGCTCGTGGGACCCAACGGCGCCGGCAAAACCACCATGCTCAAAATCATCATGGGTATCGACAGCCCCGACGCCGGCCAGGTCCAGTACTCCAAGGACTGTCAGGTGGGCTACCTCGAGCAGGAAACCAACCTGGAGCACAAGGACACGACCATCCTCGCCGAGGTCATGGCCGCCGCCAAGGAAATCCGCCGCATGGGTGAGCGCGCCAACGAGCTGCAAGCCCAGATCACCGAGCTCTCTGAGCAGGGCAAGGACGTCGACGCGCTCCTTAACGAGTACGGCCAGGTCCAGGACCGCTTTGAGCACTTGGGCGGCTACGAGCTCGAAAGCAATGCCCGCAAGATCCTGTCCGGTCTGGGCTTTAAGGTCACCGACTTTGAGCGCCCGTGTTCCGAGTTCTCGGGCGGCTGGCAGATGCGCATTGCGCTGGCCAAGCTCTTCCTGCGCCATCCCGACCTGCTACTTCTGGACGAGCCCACCAACCACCTGGACCTCGAAAGCGTCCAGTGGTTGCGCGGCTTTATCGCCAACTACGACGGCGCCGTACTCATCGTCAGCCACGACCGCGCCTTTATGGACGCCTGCGTCGACCACGTCGCGGCGCTCGAGAACCGCCGCGTGACCACCTACACCGGCAACTACAGCAGCTACCTCAAGCAGCGCGAAGACAACCTGGAGCAGATGCGCGCCAAACGTGCCGCCCAGGAGCGCGACATCGCCCACATGCAGGTCTTCGTCGACAAGTTCCGCTACAAGCCCACCAAGGCCGCCCAGGCGCAGGAGCGCATCCGCAAGATCGAGCAGATCAAAAAGGAGCTCGTCATCCTGCCCGAAGGCCACAAGCACATCGACTTTAAGTTCCCCGACCCGCCGCGCTCCGGCGACATGGTCGTGGGCCTGGAGGGCGTGTCCAAGTCCTACGGCAACAAGCACATCTATAGCGATATCGACCTCAAACTCTACCGCGGCGAGCACGTGGCGCTTGTCGGCCCTAACGGCGCCGGCAAGTCCACCCTCATGAAGATCATCGCCGGCCTGGAGCCGCCCACTACCGGCACGCGCGAACTGGGTACCAACGTGGGCGTGGCCTATTACGCCCAGCACGCGCTCGAAGGCATGACCGAGTCCAACACCGTCCTGCAAGAAATCGACACCGTCACGCCCAAGTGGACCGTGCCGCAGCAGCGCAGCCTGTTGGGCGCCTTCCTGTTTAGCGACAACGATTCCATCGAAAAGCAGGTTCGCGTTCTTTCCGGCGGCGAAAAGGCGCGTCTGGCCCTGGCTAAGATGCTCGTGGCCCCCGAGGCACTTCTGTGCCTGGACGAGCCCACTAACCACCTGGACATCGACTCGGTGGACATGCTCGAGAACGCCCTGCAAAACTTCCCCGGCACCATTGTTCTGATCAGTCACGACGAGCACCTGGTGCGAGCCGTGGCCAACCGCGTGATCGACATCCGCGATGGCAAGGTCACGGTCTATGACGGCGACTACGACTACTACCTCTACAAGCGCGAGGATCTCGCGGCCCGCGCCGCCGCCGAGGCGTCCACGGAGAGCACACCTTCCGCGGCCAAGCCCACCAAAGCCTGCGCCGCCCAGGCCGATACCCCCGCTGCGGCCCCCAAGCCAGCCGAGGGCAAAAAGACCAAGGAGCAAAAGCGTGCCGAGGCCCAGGCCCGCGCTGCGCTCAACAAAAAGCTCAAGGGCGTGCGCAACCAGCTCAAGAAGATCGAGGCCGAGCTCGACAAAAAGCGCGCCCGCTATGACGAGCTTATGGAATTGATGGCAAGCGAAGAGCTTTATGCCGATCAGGATAAGTTTAACGCCGCGCTGGGGGAATATAACGGGCTTAAGCAAGAGCTGCCCAAGCTCGAGGACGAATGGCTGGAGCTTTCCACCCAAATCGAAGAGGAGACCGCGCGTGAACTCTCGTAAGGCCGCTGCCGTGGCGATGAGCATCATCGCCATCGCTTGTCGCATCTGCGGCATCTTTATGAGCGCAATGACTGTGCTGCTGTGCTTTAGCGGCCTCTCCGCCAAGCTGCAGATTGTGGGCTTTGTCGCTGAGCTTTCGCGCGCGCTGCCGAGCGCCATCGCCGGCTATGGCGTCATCACATCGCCCTTCGGCGGCGTGTTCCGCCTGGATTACGCCATCGTGGCCGTCATCCTGTTTGTGGCCGACTACCTGCTCACGCGCGCCTCGCGCCGCGTCCGCTAGGGGAGCGCCATGTCCAGTAGCTACCTCATGAACCTGCTTGCCAGCGCCGTCGCCGTCATCGTGGGCATCGTGATCCACGAGAGCGCACACGCCGCCGCAGCCTGGGCGCTTGGCGACAAGACGGCCCGTTCGCGCGGCCGCGTCTCGCTCAACCCGCTCAACCATATCGACCCGTTTGGCACCATCATCCTACCGCTGCTCATGCTCGCCGCCGGCGGCCCGGTGTTCGCCTTCGCCAAGCCCGTGCCGGTCTACCTCAACAACCTCAAGCACCCCAAGCGCGACGAGGTCTTGGTGAGCGCGGCCGGCCCCGCATCGAACATCGCGCTGGCATGCCTTGCGGCCGCCATCATGCACGCAGCATACGGCAACCTCTACACCAGCATGTCCTTTGCCGTAGCGTCCCAAATCATGAACTTCGGCGCCACCTTTATCGTGGTCAACCTGTCGCTTGCGTTCTTTAACCTCATCCCGACTCCGCCGCTTGACGGCTCGTCTATCATCGTGCCGTTTCTCAAAGGCAAGGCGCTCACCAACTACTACCAACTTCAGCAATACGCCATGCCGATTCTTATCATTGTGCTGTATCTGCTGCCCATGTGGACCGGCATCGATGTGATCGGCCGGTATTTCGACGTTACCGTGTATCCGCTCGCTGGGCAGCTGCTTAACTTCGCAATCGCCGGCATCTAGGGTAAACTTACAGGTCGACCGTGCAAAACGGTCGCAACATGCACCCAAACCGCGCCGCGAAGGCGCCGTCAAAGGAGGTCGAAGATGTCGTATCGCGTGTCGACGCAGGTCTACAGCGGACCGTTCGACCTGTTGCTGCAGCTGGTAACCCGCCAAAAAGTTGATATCGGCGCCATCTCGATCAGCGAGGTGGCCGGGCAGTACCTGGCCGAGGTCGAGCGTATTGAGGCGCTGGACCTGGACGTGGCGAGCGACTTTTTACTGGTCGCGGCAACCCTTTTGGACATCAAGGCCGCCTCGCTGGTGCCCCAGGAGGCTCCGCACAAAGCCGACGACGATGACGAGATTGACGAAGACCTCGAAGAGCTCAGCGCACTCGACGGCGACGCCCTGCGCGAGGTCCTGATCCAGCGCCTGATAGCCTACAAGCAGTTTAAGGGCGCGGCGGCGGCTCTTGGCGCGCGCATGCAGGCCGAAAGCCGCATGCATCCGCGCGTGGCCGGCCCCGACCCCGAGTTTTTGGGCCTTATGCCCGACTACCTGGCCGGTATCACGCTGCGCGGCCTCGCCGTCATCTGCGCCGACCTGGACGGCAAGCGCCAGACCTTCCTGCTGGAGGCCGAGCACGTGGCGCCGCATCGCGTACCGCTCGACTTGACGGTGGCCTCGGTCGACCGCTTCACCATGGCGCACCAGACTTGCACCTTCCGCGAGCTGTTGGACGGCGACGCCACCACCGAGCAACTCGTCGTCACCTTCCTGGCCATGCTGGAGCTCGCCAAGCGAGGCTCGCTCACCCTGAGCCAGGACGAGATCTTTGGAACCATCCGTATCAACCGCGTCGAGGGCGCCGAGGCCTATGTGCCTGGCGAGGGCCCCGAGCTCACCGAATAGGAGCGGCAACCATGTCAACCCTTTCTACGCTAGAGGCAAACAGCCTCAAGGGCGCCCTCGAGGCGCTGCTGCTGGTTTCGAGCGATCCGGTGAGCGCGCCCGCGCTGGCAGATGCGCTGGATATCGCCCCGGGCGAGTGCGCGTCGCTTTTGGCCGAGCTCAAAGTTGAGTACGAGGAGGCCAACCGCGGCTTTCAGCTGCGCGAGGTCGCCGGCGGCTGGCGCCTGTTTACGCATCCCGCCTACCATGACGTGGTCGAGGCCTATGTGCTGAGCTGGGACACGCAAAAGCTGTCGCAGGCGGCGCTCGAGACCCTGGCCGTCATCGCCTACCACCAGCCCGTCACGCGCGAGGTGGTCAAGGGCATCCGCGGCGTCAACTCCGACGGCGTCATCGCGTCGCTCGTTGACAAGGGTCTGGTGCGCGAGCTCGGCCGCGACCCCCAGCGCGGTCAGGCCATCATTTACGGCACGACCAACGCCTTTTTGGAGAAGTTCGGTCTGCGCTCCACCCGCGACCTGCCCGATCTGGAGCAGTTTGCCCCCGACGAGCAGTCGCGTCAATTTATCCGCGAGCGCCTGAGCGGCCGCAGCATTCAGTCTACGCTCGAGGAGCAGGCCGAGGACCTAGACGAAGAGCGCGAGCTCCTGGATACCGATGTTGAGGATGTCGAGGCAGTCGGCGGCGAGGAAACTCTTGCCACCGACGACGCTGCGGAGGATACGCATGAGGAGGACTAGCGAAGCAGGGGAGACGCGCGCCGCCGGTGCCACGGGCGCACCCGCGATCGACCCCCAGCCCGTCTACCCGCACACCATGCGCCTGCAGCGCTTTTTGGCGCGCGCGGGCGTGGCGAGCCGCCGCGGCTCGGAGGACCTGATGACCGCCGGCCGCGTGACTGTCAACGGCCAGGTCGCGACCGAACTGGGCACCAAGGTCGATGTGGACCGCGACCATATCGAGGTTGACGGCATGCCCGTCAAGCTCAACCAGGGCGCCGTGTACCTGATGCTCTACAAGCCGACCGGCTATCTCACCACCATGAGCGATCCGCAGGAGCGCCCTTGTGTGGCCGACCTTGTCCCGCGCGACCGCTTTCCGGGGCTCTTCCCGGTGGGTCGCCTGGACCGCGACACCACAGGCCTTTTGCTCTTTACCACCGACGGCGATCTGTCGCAGGACCTTCTGCACCCCAGCAAGCACGTCTACAAGACCTACCAGGCGCTCGTGGACGGCCACCTGACCGATCGCGACTTGGAACCGCTGCGCCGCGGCATCGAGCTCGACGACGGCTTCTGCCAGCCGGCAATCTGCCGCGTTATTACCGCGCGCGAGGCCGAGGCCGTGGCTCCGCAGGGTGTGAAGCCCGGCACAACCGCCGTGGAGGTCATCATCCGCGAGGGGCGCAAGAACCAGGTCAAGCGCATGCTGAGCAAAATCCACCATCCGGTGATCCGCCTGCACCGCTGTAACTTTGCCGGCCTGGAGCTCAAGGACGTGGCCAAGGGCTCGTGGCGCGAGCTCACCGACCGCGAGGTGCAGATCCTCAAGGCCGGCGGCATCCCGCCCAAGCAGGCCGGCGCCAAGCGCTCCGCCGCGCCGGCGGCCAACACCGCGAGCCGCACGCGTCACTACGGCAGCCACGGCTCCGCGCCCAAGCGCAACACCTACCGCGAGCGCTACACGGGCTAGCCAGTCCGCCAAGCCGCAGCGCCCGCGTCCCACACCAGCACGTCAACCACCGAAAGGAAGCATTGCATGATCGTCGCCATCGACGGCCCCGCCGGTTCCGGCAAGTCCACCATCGCCAAGGAGATCGCCCGCCAGCTGGGCTTTAACAAGCTCGACACGGGCGCCATGTATCGCGCCGTCACCTTCGCCGCGCTCGACCGCGGCATCGATCTGGACGACGAGGCTGCCATCGACGCCCTCGCTGAGCAAATCGAGATCCGCTTTACCAACGGCACCGGCGAGGACACGCGCCTGACCATCGACGGCGCGGACGCCTCGGCTGCCATTCGCACCCCGCAGGTGGACGCCAACGTCTCCAAGGTCTCGGCCTACCCGGGCGTGCGCGCCGCCATGCTTATCCATCAGCGTCGCGCCGCCGAGGACCGCGACATCGTGGCCGAGGGTCGCGACATCGGAACCGTCGTGTTCCCCAACGCGCAGGTCAAGGTCTTTCTGACCGCCGACCCGCGCGAGCGCGCCCGTCGCCGCGTGCTGCAGCGCCACCAAAACGACGCCCAGCCGCCCACCGAAGAGCAGCTCGAGGCCGAGGTCGACGAGACCCTCGACGCCCTCAAGCAGCGCGACAAGCTCGACAGCAGCCGCGAGGTCGCGCCGCTCGTGCCCGCCGAGGACGCCGTGCACGTCGACTCCACCGCACATACCATCGACGAGGTCGTCTCGATAATCGAGGACCTCATCAACCAAAGGAGGTAGCTCATGCGCCTGTTTAAGCAGACGCCCGAGGATTACTACAACGCGCCTTATGCCGAGTTCCCCGTGCTCATCCGCGGCACCGTCGCCGTGGTCATGGGCATCCTGTGGGTCTTCTCCAAGCTCATGTGGCGCTGGAAGGTAGAGGACAGCGACCTGCTGTTTGAGCGCCAGGAAGGCCGCGGCAGCGTGGTCATCTGTAACCACACCTCGATGGCCGAGCTCCTGGCTGTAGAGACGGCGCTATTCTTTGGCGGCCGCCGCGTTCGCCCCATCTTTAAGTCCGAGTTTGCCAAGAGCAGGATCGTGCGCTGGGCCTTTAGCCGCGTGGGCGGTATTCCCGTCGAGCGTGGCACCGCCGACATGAAGTGCCTGCGTGCCGCCCAGCATGCACTGCAGCGCGGCGAGGACGTCCTGATCTTCCCCGAGGGCACGCGCATCCGCTCGCGCGAGATTAAGCCCGAGGTCCACGGCGGTTTTGCGCTTATCGCCCAGATGGGCAAGGCACCCGTCAACCCGCTCGCCATCTGCGGCTGGTCCGATATCACGCCTGCGGGCAAAAAGCTCATGCGCCCCAAAAAGTGCTGGATCCGCGCCGGCAAGGCCATCTCGCTATCCGATGCACCGGCTGAGCTCAAGCGCAAGGAGCGCCTGGCATGGTTTGAGTCCGAGGCCATGAGCCGCGTCTACGCCATGCGCGACGACCTGTGCGCCGAGCACCCCGGCAGGTTCTAGCCATGGACGAGAACGTCATGAATACCGCCGAAGCTGCGCCCGGCAAGGCAGACGCCCCCACCATCGAAATCGCAGCGCATGCCGGCACCTGCTACGGCGTGCAGCGCGCGCTCGACATGGCACTGGCCGCCGCGCCGCAGGCAGGGGAGAGCGCTCAGGTGCACACGCTGGGTCCGCTCATCCATAACCCCATCGTGGTGCGCGAGCTCGCCGAGGCAGGCGTCGGTCTGGCCGACACCCTGGACGACGCCGCATCGGGCACCGTGGTCATTCGCGCGCACGGCGTGGTGCCGCAGGTCATCGAGGCTGCTCGCGAGCGCGGCCTTACCGTGGTCGATGCCACCTGCCCCTACGTCAAGAAGGTCCATGTGGCGGCCGAGCGCCTGGTGCGCGAGGGCTACCGTGTGATCGTCGTGGGCGAGCCGGGCCACCCCGAGGTCGAGGGCATCCTGGGCCACGCCGGCGATGACGCGCAGGTCGTGAGTTGTGCCGCCGACGCCGACGCGCTGCCGCTCAAGGGCAAGGTGGGCCTGGTTGTGCAGACCACCCAAACCGCGCAGAACCTGGCCGAGGTAGTGGCCTCCATCACCCCGCGCGTGCAGGAACTACGCGTGATCAACACGATCTGCGCTGCCACGAGCGAGCGCCAGCAGGCGGCCGCTGCACTTGCCAACCGCTGCGACTGCATGGTCGTCGTGGGCGGCAAAAATTCGGGCAATACGCGCCGCCTGGCACAGATTTGTGCCGATGTCTGCGAGCACACCCATCACATCGAGGAAGCATCCGAGCTTGAGGCCGCATGGTTTGCCAACGCGCGCCGCATCGGCATCACCGCCGGAGCCTCAACTCCGCAAGAACACATCGAACGCGCCGTTGCGCGCATCAAGGAGCTTTGTCGCTAATCATGGACCAGACCGTACCCGCATACGCCGCCGAGGTGGCCGATTACGGGCGCAGCCGCGACCCCGAGCCGGGTGAGGGTGCGCTCGTAAAGAACGTGCGTCCCGAATCGCCCGCATGGGATGTGGGTATCGAGCCGGGCATGCGCGTACTCACGGTCAACGGCGAGCAGCTGACCGATATGATCGTGTGGCTCTGGGAGGCCGACGAGGACACCGTCGAACTTGAGGTTCTCGACCCGCGCGACAACAGCGTCACCCCCGTCGAGCTCGATCGCTTTCCCGGCGAGGACTGGGGCCTTGAGTTCGATGGCCCCATCTTCGACGGCATGCGCACCTGCGTAAACGCCTGCGTGTTCTGCTTTATGACCATGCTGCCCAAGGGCGGCCGCTCCACGCTCTACATTCGTGACGACGATTATCGCCTGAGCTTTTTGCAGGGCAACTTTGTCACGCTGACCAACCTTTCCGACAAGGACGTGCAAAACGTTATCGACCGCAATATGAGTCCCATGAACGTGTCGGTCCATGCCGTAAGCCCCGACGTCCGCCGCCGCATGATGGGCCGCAACGCCCAGCGCGGCATGGACGTGCTCGAGGCCATCATGGCCGCCGGCATCGAGATCCACGCGCAGATTGTGCTGTGTCCCGGCATGAACGACGGCGAGGAGCTGCAAAAGACCCTACGCTTTTGCGAGGAGCACGAGCAGATCACGAGCCTGGGCATTGTGCCACTGGGCTTTACCAAGCATCAGAGGCGCTTTAGCTGGTCATACAGCGACAAACCTGAGCTCGCGCGCGAAACCATTGCCATGATCCGTCCCTTCCAGGATCGTGCCTACAAGCGCTTTGGCCGCCACACCTTCCAGATGAGCGATGAGTTCTATCTGGACGCCGGCATCGAGCCACCCCAGGCCGATTTTTACGACGGCTACCCGCAGTATTACGACGGCATCGGTATGATCCGCTCGTATCTGGACGAGACCGACGACGTGCTTGCCGCCGACGCCGAGCGTCTGGCCCGCGTCCGCGCTGGCATCGCCGGGCGCAACCAGCGCCTCCTGTGCCTCTCCGGCACCAGCGCGCGCGACACCGTGGCGCGCTTTGTGGAGTCGCCACGGGGCCTTGCCGGCACCGTCACCGCTATCGAAAATCGTTACTTTGGCGGCAACGTGGACGTGACCGGCCTCATCGTCGCCTGCGACATTCTGGAGCAGCTGCCGCAGGACCTCTCGGGGGTTATGCTCTTTGTGCCTAAGCTCATGTTCAACGCTGACGGCATGACGCTTGACGAGTATCATCGTGACGATTTACTCGCAAGCCTTGAAGCTCGCGGCGCCGAGGTTCATGTGGTGTCGACCATGCCGCATGAGCTGCTCGATACCCTGGAGCATATCCTTGGCATTGTGCCCGCAGGCTCTACTAATTCCGCTGACCCTACCCATTAAAGGAGTGCAGATGAAACCTATCGTCGCCGTCGTCGGACGCCCCAACGTGGGCAAGTCCACGCTCGTTAACCGCCTGGCCCAGACCTCGGACGCCATCGTCCATGAGTCCCGCGGCGTAACGCGCGACCGCTCCTACCACACGGCCGATTGGAACGGCCGCGAGTTCACCATCGTCGACACGGGTGGCATCGAGCCGCTCAAGAGCGATGACGTCTTTGCCACGTCCATCCGCGACCAGGCCCTCGCCGCCGCCGAGGAAGCCGCCGTCATCCTGTTTGTGGTCGACGGCCGCACCGGCGTCACCGAGGAGGACGAGTCGGTCGCCCGCATGCTCAAGCGCTGCGACAAGCCGGTCTTTCTGCTGGTGAACAAGCTCGACAACCCCGATCGCGAAAACGACAGCATCTGGGAGTTTTATTCGCTCGGCATCGGCGAGCCAACGCCGCTCTCGGCCCTGCACGGCCACGGCACGGGCGACCTGCTCGACGACATCGTTGCCCTGTTACCCGAGGAGGAGGACGAGGTCGCCGACGAGTTCCCCGATGCGCTGAACGTCGCCATCATCGGCCGCCCCAATGCCGGTAAGTCGTCGCTGTTCAACCGCATCCTGGGCGCCGACCGCTCTATCGTGTCCAACATCGCCGGCACGACGCGCGACGCCATCGACACCGTCGTGGAGCGCAACGGCAAGCACTACCGCATGGTCGACACCGCGGGTATTCGCAAGAAGAGCACCGTGTACGAGAACATCGAGTACTACTCCATGGTCCGCGGCCTGCGCGCCATCGACCGTGCTGACGTGGCACTGCTCGTCGTCGACGCCTCCGTGGGCGTTACCGAGCAGGACCAGAAGGTCATGGGCTTGGCCATCGAACGCGGCTGCGCCATCGTCGTTCTGCTCAACAAGTGGGATCTGCTCGACGACGACCGCAAGCGCGAGGCCTGCATGGAGACCGTCGACCGCCGTCTGGGCGTCATGGCTCCCTGGGCCCAGTACCTGCGCATCTCGGCCCTGACCGGCCGTAGCGTCGAGAAGATCTGGGCGATGGTCGACGCCGCCGAGAAGACGCGCTCGCAAAAGATCACCACCTCGCGCCTCAACACCTTCCTCACCGACCTGCGCGAGTTTGGCCACACCGTGGTGGACGGCAAGCGTCGCCTGCGCATGCACTACGTGACCCAGACGGGCGTCAACCCGCCGACGTTTACGTTCTTCGTCAACCACAGCGACCTGGTCAACGACACCTACCAGCGCTATGTGGAGAACCGTATGCGCTCGACCTTCGATTTTTCCGGCACGCCCATTCGACTCTTCTTTAGGAAGAAGGAGCAAAAGGATGCATAATCCGATTCTGCTGACCGCCATCTGCGCCGTGGTCTCGTTCTTTATCGGAGCGATTCCGTTTGGCCTGATCCTGGGCCGCGTGTTCAACCACACGGATATTCGCAAGGCGGGCTCCGGCAACATCGGCACCACCAACGCCCTGCGCGTAGCCGGCCCCAAGGTCGCGGCGCTCACGCTGCTGCTCGACTGCTTGAAGGGCGCCATCTGCGTCCTTATCGCGCGTCCGCTCATCGCGAGCGTGGGCTATGGCTTCCCGGTGAGCATCATGGCTCCCGGTGCCGCCGGCGACTGGATGCTCGGCGTCATTTGCCTGGCTGCCGTGTTGGGGCACATCTTCTCGCCGTACCTTAACTTCCGTGGCGGCAAGGGCATTGCCGTGGGGCTGGGCGTCATACTCGCCTGGTACTGGCCCATCGGACTTTCGCTGCTGGGCATGTTTATCTTGGCCGTCGCCATCACCAAGTATGTGTCGGTGGGCTCGCTTGCCGCGGCCATCGGTCTTCCCATCGCCGCCTGCGCGGTCTTTCCGTATAGCAGCCTGGGCCTCAAGTTTTGCATGGCGATGATCGGCATCACCGTGGTGTGGGCCCATCGCGCGAACATCAAAAAGCTCATGACGGGTAAGGAATCCAAGCTCTCGTTTACCAAGCGCGTCACCGAGCCCGACGATAAGTAGGAGAGAGTCATGAATGTTGCGCTGATTGGCTCCGGCTCCTGGGGAACCGCCGTCGCCGGCCTTGCCGCCGCGCGAGCCGAGCGCGTGACCATGTGGGCCCATAGTGAGCAGACGGCCGCCGGCATTAACGGCGAGCACCGCAACCCGCGCTATCTGGTGGACTATGTGCTGCCGGAAAACGTTGTCGCCACGACGGACCTGTCGCGGGCGCTCGACGGTGCCGATGCGATCATCTTTGCCGTGCCTTCCACGCACCTGCGCAGCGTATGCCATCAGGCGGCACCCTTTATCGCCGCCGACACCCCCGTCTTGTGCCTTACCAAGGGCATTGAGCCCGAGTCCGGCATGCTCATGAGCGAGGTCATCGCCAGCGAGATCGGCAACGAGGCACGTGTGGCGGCGCTCTCGGGCCCCAACCATGCCGAGGAGATATGCCGCGGCGGACTTTCCGCCGCCGTCATCGCCAGCAAAGACTCGCAGGTAGGGGAGACCTTTAAGGACCTGCTCCTATCCACGGCCTTCCGCATCTATCTGTCGCAGGACATGACCGGCGTCGAGGTTTGCGGCGCCATGAAAAACGTCATCGCCATCGTGTGCGGCATCTCCGCCGGTACCGGCGCGGGCGACAACACGCTCGCCCTTATCATGACGCGCGGCCTGGCAGAAATCAGCCGACTGGTGCACGCCCGCGGCGGCCAGGCCATGACCTGTATGGGTCTTGCCGGCATGGGTGACCTTATTGCCACCTGCACCTCCGAGCATTCGCGCAACCGCACCTTCGGCTACGAGTTTGCCCACGGCGTATCGCTTGACGAGTACCAGGCGCGCACGCATATGGTGGTCGAGGGCGCCGTCGCCGCCCGCAGCGTGAGCGAGCTCGCCCGTTCGCTGGGCGTAGACATTCCGCTCACCTTTGCCGTGGAGCAAACGCTCTACAACGGTGTTACTTTGGATAGGGCGCTCGAGATCCTTACCGACCGCGTCCCCTCTCAAGAGTTCTACGGACTCACCGACTAGCGCAGAAAGGCTACTACCATGGGTTCCATCAAAATCGCTCCGTCCGTCCTTTCGGCTGACATGGCCAACCTCAAGGGCGAGCTCGACAAGATCGCCGGCGCCGACTTTGTGCACTTCGACGTCATGGACGGTCACTTTACCGGCAACCTCACCTTTGGCGTCGAAATCCTCAAGGCCGTCAAGCGCTCCACCAAGGTGCCGGTCGACGCGCACCTGATGGTGTCGAACCCCGACGAGACCGTCGATTGGTATGCCGACGCCGGCGCCGATATGATCACCGTGCACTATGAGGCCTCCACGCACCTGCACCGCACGCTCACGCATCTGCAGCAGCGCGGCGTCAAGGCCGGCGTGGTGCTTAACCCCGCCACGCCCGTCTGCGTGCTCGAGAGCATTATCGAGGTCGTCGACATGGTGCTGCTCATGAGCGTGAACCCCGGCTTTGGCGGCCAGAGCTTTATCCCGGGCACGCTGCATAAGCTCCACGAGCTCAAGGCCATGTGCGAGCGCCACGGTGTGTCGCCCATGATCGAGGTCGACGGCGGCATCTCTTCCAAAAACATCGCCGAGGTCGTCAAGGCCGGTGCCAACGTGCTCGTGGCCGGCTCCGCCGTATTTAAGTCCGAAGATCCCGCCGCCGAGGTTGCGCTGCTGCAGAAGCTGGGCAACGAGGCCGCACAGGAGGCATAAACCCTTATGACCGCAGGTCAAAACCGCATACCCGTGAATCTTGACTATGCCGCCTCGACGCCCATGCGCGCCGAGGCGCTCCTTGCGCAGCGCGAGTACGACGAAAGCGAGCTTGCAGGCGTCAACCCCAACTCGCTGCACTCGCTCGGCCGCAAGGCTGCCGCACGTCTGGAGGTTGCACGCCGCGAGATCGCCCGCAGCTTTGGCGCGCGCGTTCGCCCGTCCGAGATTGTCCTAACCAACGGCGGCACCGAGGCCAACCAGCTGGCGCTCCTCGGACTTGCCGAGGGTGCTCGTCAGCGCGATCGTAAGCGCGAGCGCGTGATCGTGTCTGCGATCGAGCACGATTCGATTCTGGACAACCTATCGCTGCTGCGAGCCGCCGGCTTTACCGTCGACCTGGTGCAGCCCTGCCGTGCGGGCTACATCGAGCCTGCCGCGCTGAGCGACTTGTTGGGCGACGACGTCGCGCTCGTGAGCATCATGGCCGCCAACAACGAGACCGGTGTGGTACAGCCTATCCGCGAGCTTGCCGCGGCTGCGCACACCGCGGGTGCCCTGTTCCACACCGATGCCATCCAGGGCTATCTGCATATTCCGCTCGATGTCAACGAGCTGGGCGTCGATGCTATGACCGTTGCAGCACACAAGATTGGCGGTCCTGTGGCATCCGGCGCGCTCTACGTTAAGACCCGCACGCCGCTGCGCCCCCGCATCTTTGGCGGAGGACAGGAAGCCGGACGTCGTGCCGGCACGCAGGACCTGCGCACGCAGCTGGCCTTTGCCGCTGCCGCCTCGTCTCTGGCGCCCCATGTGGCTCAGGAGCGCGAGAAGCAGCAAGCCCTTTCCGACAAGCTCTACGCCACGCTTACGGCCCATCCGCGCATTCACGCTACCATGGGCGACTACATGCAGGCCGACCGTCTGCCCGGCATGGTATCGATCTATATTGACGGCATGGACTCCGAGGAGCTCATCATCAAGCTCGACGCCGCCGGCTTTGAGGTTTCGGCCGGATCGGCTTGCTCGAGCGGCAGCATGGACCCGAGCCACGTGCTCAGCGCCATGGGCATTGGTCGCGAGCAGGCGCTGGGCGCACTGCGCATCTCCTTCGATGACCGCGTGAATCCGGCCGATCTGGACGACTTTGCCCAGACGCTGCTCTCGATCGTAGGTGCCGCATGATCGTCGCCGAGCTCGAGCGCGCCCTGCTGGCACGCTATCCCAAGACGGACGCCGAGCCCTGGGACCACGTAGGCTTATCCGTTGGCGACCCCGACGACGAGATCCGCGGCGTTGCCTGCGCGCTTGACGCCACCAGGGACAACGTGCAGCGCGCCTTGGAAGCCGGAGCCAACGTGTTGCTCACGCATCATCCCGTCTACATCAAGGCGCCCGATTCGTTTTGCCCGCCCAGCGCAACGCACCCCCAGTGCAGCGCGGCGCTCTACGAGGCGGCCCGCTGCGGGGTGAGCATTATCTCGCTCCACACCAACCTGGACCGCTCGCACGAGGCGCTTGCCTGTCTATGCAAGCTGCTGAACGCCGTGCCCGATAGCTCGCTGGAGCACGTGGACGACCCCGAGTCGACCGGCCTGGGCGCGCTTGCAACACTCAACGACCCGTGCACGCTGCGCGATCTTGCCGCCCGTGCTGCCACGGCCTTTGGCAGCGACCCACGCGTATGGGGCGATGCCGAGCGCCCGTGCCGCACCGTCGCCATTCTGGGCGGCTCCCTCGGCGACTTTGGCGAGCTTGCCATCGCCGCCGGTGCGGATGTCATCGTGACGGGCGAGGCGGGCTATCACGTGGCGCAAGACCTTGCCTTGCGTGGGCTGAGCGTGATCTTGCTCGGCCACGACCGCTCCGAGGAGCCGTTCGTGGATATCTTGATGAACTCTGCGGTTGACGCCGGGGTCGACCCCCGTCATGCGATTAAAATACTGAACCCTTGCCAATGGTGGACTGTGACAAAAGGAGAGAACTTATGAGCGCCGGCGCTACGCTACTCAAGCTGCAACAGATCGATTTGGAGCTCGCCCGCAACAAGAGCGAACTTGCCAATATGCCGGAGCTCAAGGAGCTCGCCTCAAAGCGCAAAACCTATGTAAAGCTTAAGTCCGAAATGACCAAGCTCTATGCTCAGCGCAAGGACCTCGACATTGAGCTGGACGATCTCAACACCACCGAGATCCAGACCAACAACGCCATCGAGGCCGCCAAGAAACGCCACTTCGACGGCTCTGACTACCGCGAGGTCCAGGATCTGGAAAACGAGCTCGCCACCCTGGCCAAGCGCCTGGACAAGATTGAGCACACCCGCAAGGATGTCGTTGTCGCCCACAAGGAGGCGCTCGACCGTGAGGCTCGCGCGCAGGCCATCATCGCCAAATTCGAGGAGGGCGTGAAGGCCGACACCAAGGCCGCCCGTGCCAAGGCCGCCGACCTGCAGGCCCAGATTGATGCCGCCACCAAGGAGCGCACCGCGCTCGCCGCAACGCTGCCGACCGACGTGCTCACCGACTACGAGCGTTTGCTCAAGCAGTTCCGTGGCCTGGCCGTCGAGACCATTAAGGGCAACATCCCCACGGTCTGCCACACCGCGCTGCAGGCGTCGTCCATGAGCGACCTCAACCACGACGGTAGTGAGATTACGCACTGCCCGTACTGCCACCGCCTGCTCGTGCTCCCCAACAAGGAAGCCTAACAATGACGACGGCACCCGACAATTCAATGCAACTTGAGGGAAAAACGATCCTGCTGGGCATTACCGGCGGGATCGCCGCCTATAAGTCGTGCAATATCGTGCGCCTGCTGCAAAAACGCGGCGCACGCGTCAAGGTCGTTATGAGCGAGCATGCCACGGAGTTTGTGGGGCCGCTCACCTTTCGCGCGCTCACGGGCGAGCCGGTCGCCGTGGGTCTGTTCGACGACCCCTCCGACCCCATCCACCATATCTCGCTGGCGCAGGAGCCCGACTTGGTGATCGTGGCGCCCGCGACGGCCAATATCATCGCCAAGATGGCCAACGGCATCGCCGATGACCTCATCTCCACCACGCTGCTTGCCACGCCGCGTCCTATCGTGGTCGCGCCGGCCATGAACAATGGCATGTGGAAGGCGCCGGCCACGCAGGCCAACATGACCACGCTGCGCGAGCGCGGTGTCCACGTTGCGGGTCCGGGTAGCGGCTACCTTGCCTGCGGCGATGTGGACACGGGACGCATGAGCGAGCCCGAGGACATCGTCGAGGCCGTCTGCAAGCTGCTCGACCCCGCTCCTCAGGACCTTGTGGGCAAGCGCATCGTGATCACCGCCGGCCCCACGCACGAGCCGATCGACCCCGTGCGCTTCATTGGCAACCGTTCATCGGGCAAGATGGGCATCGCCCTGGCGGGGGAGGCCGCGCGCCGCGGTGCCGCCGTCACGCTTGTGCTGGGACCGACATCGCTCGACGTTCCCCGCGGTGTAGAGTGCGTGCGCGTGCAGACCGCCGCAGAAATGCTCCAAGCTGCGCTGAGCGCCTTTCAGACGGCCGACGCGGCCATTTGTGCCGCCGCCGTCGCCGACTACACGCCTGCGGCCCCGGCGGACCATAAACTCAAAAAGGCCAACGAGCGCCTGGATCGAATTGAGCTCGTCGAGACCGTTGACATCCTGGCCGAGCTCTCACGCCAAAAGGGCGATCGCCGTGTGATCGGCTTTGCGGCCGAGACCGATAACGTCGTGGAGTACGCGCAGCGCAAACTCGTGCGCAAGGGTTGCGATGCCATTATCGCCAACGATGTCTCGCGCGCCGATTCGGGCTTTGGGACCGATACCAACAAGGCCTGGATAGTGAGTACAGCGGGCACGCAAGAACTTCCCGTACTAACAAAACCCCAGCTCGCAGATACAATTTTAGACTTGCTTCAAAATTTGTAAAAAAGTTCTTGCACAAGGACAAAGTTTCGGGTTACTATACTCCCTGTTGCGAGCGAGAGCAGAGCAACAAACAAATGCTTCGGGACGTGGCGCAGCTTGGTAGCGCACTTGACTGGGGGTCAAGGGGTCGCTGGTTCGAATCCAGTCGTCCCGACCAGAAGTTTGCAGGTCAGGCACCTAGTGCCTGACCTTTTTTGTTTTAAGCAATTGCTTAATTTTGATTAAGCAACAGGGTGCCAAAAATCTACCTACGCGATAATCGCTTTTTGCGGTTACTTGCGCGTTTTGTACGCGCTTGAGCCGATTTATTAACGCGTTATGAATCTACATACGCGTAGCTGGTATACAGCCGAGTTCAGGCTGTATTTATCGCGGCGATTTACGCGGATATAGCGACTATAACGAACAAGCGTGTCGCTGTATTGATTCCAGTAGTTCACTTGATCGGTGGACAAGTGGGCTGTTGCAACGAAATGCCAAGCAGGATGGGCTCTATACGAGGACGCCGCAGGGGTAATGGCGGGGGAGTGCGGCGGGCGCTCTGATAGCCGTTGTATGGTCTCATTTTTCTTCGAACCGACCACCTGTGCCATGAACCTCAAATTGTTCGTGTAACTGCCAAACGCAAGGCCCGCACGGAATCGCGCGGGCCTTGCGTTAGACGAATATGAAACTAGAAACACCAAGCGGGGCAGACGCAATACGAGTTCGTCGCAATGCTGTTGACCAACGGATTGCCGCTGCTGTCGACAGTGAGGAGGCCGCCGGAGAAGCTCGGAGTCGCCGAGCGCTCCCACCAAAAGTCGCCAAACTTCAGGCAGTCGTTGCCCGAATAGTTCTCCGTCACCTTGTCCTTGAAGGCCTCGTACTGGGTGCCCTCGGAGGAAGTCCAGGGGTCGCTGGATGCCCAGTAGGAGGTGGGGACGATCTCGGAGTAGCTGAGCAGGAACAGCTTGTCCGAGGTAGCCGTCACGGCGGCATTCTTGTTCGCGCTACCGCCACCGACGTTGTTCGTGAGCTTATTGACCGATTTCACCTTGGATTGGAAATCACTGGGCATCAGGTTCCAGATCTCACCGGAGTTCATCTTCGCACGGAGCTCGGATTTCTCCCAGCCGCCTGCATTCGAATTCGTGGCGTTCATGCGGGAAGAGATGGTCGTCGAGGTGGTGAGGAACGTAAGGCCGGCCTTCCCCGACCCGTCGGCCAAATCATCATGGTTGATGCCGATGATTCGGTACTCGAGGGTCCGCCCATCTGTCAGCTCCATCGAGAACTTCGTCCCCGCGTCCATCGCGGCCTTGGCCTTGGGGAACGCGACCGAGGCGGTTCCCTTCTCGGCGATGTCCTCGGCGGCCTTCTTCTGGTCCTCGAACGTCCAGTCCTTCGGGTCCTTGTCCGTCACCGTCTTCATGTCTTCGAGATAGTCCTTCTGCTCCTGGTCGGGCGTATTGCCGCCGGACCCGCCGCCCGAGGTGCCGCCGAGGCCCGAGCCGGAGCCATGGATGCCGCCGGCCAGGGTATTCGCCACGCCGGCGAACTGGTTGCGGATGGCTCCCGAGACCTGAGGTCCGGCGAAGACGACGACGAGCGAGATGACGGCGATGATCAGGACGTACTCGATGGTAGACTGGCCCCGGAGGCGAGCCGCCCTGCGAGCGACCCCCCCCCGAGGCGAAAATGCCGCTGTATGCATATGCGGCTCCCTTCGCTTAAGGGTTTGCAATACGAGCCAAGCGTAGGACTAATTCAGATTTCTGCACCGGTCTTGCCGCAGCGGCAACGATGACGGTAGGGGAGAAAACCGAGCGTCTTGAATGCAGTCAATTGCCCTCTCAAAGCCTCGCACGGCTGCACCTTGTCGATATAGAGGCGATTGTGGGCGCCACCCTTGTACCGCCCAATGTTCGACAATCTTGCTCGAGTTTCCCGCGCCGGGTCTGGCAGCTGAACCAAAGGCATAAAGACGCATGGCTATAATAACGCCCGTATGAGAAACAACGCGATTCGAACTGTCTGTTCGCCCACGAGAAAGAATCGTCCATGAGCATATTCGACAAAGGCTTTTACCCGCTGCAGGAGATTCAGAGGGCCACTAAAACTGTCGGCGAGGCGACGGCCAGGATTGCCGAGGGGGCATCTGGGGTTGCGGTAGCGGCAGGCGCTGCGGTCGTGGACGCGGCGATAACGGCGGGCGCGGCGGTCGCAGGGGCGGCGGGCGGCGCGAGGGCCGTCCTCGACGAAAAAGAGGCCGAAAGACTTGATGCGGAGAAGGCGGAGTATGCGCCCAAGGTGCAGGAAGCCCTGAGGGCGATTGAGGGCACCCACGCACAGGGGCTACTCGGCTCATTCCAGGAGTCTCCGCTCCCGTTGACGGAAGCCAATGCCGCCAAGGTGAAGTCAGCCTTCCCGATACCGAGGGAGCAGACCGTCGTCTGGGCCGACGCCGAGTTCGATCTCAGGCCCAGCGGCATCGCCATGACCGAAAAGGGCGTCTACATCAAGGCGGACGCTGACGCGTTCGCCGTCCCGGGGAAGGAAAAGAGACAGTCCCGCCTCTTCTACTTCGAGTGGGCGTACTTCGAGCCCGGCCCCTTCGCCTCCGACGGTGAAAGCAACCTTGCGCTCACCGTCGACGAAGCGTGCCGGGGCCAGTTCGTATCCCGCTGCAAGGCGCTCCGCAGCCTTGAGGATGACCGCGCCGCCGGCATCGACAGCGAGCTTGCCATGGCGGGCGATACGACGGTCAAAGCCGCAGCAGTCACGGCGGCGGCGACCATCAACAGCAACGGGGAGGTCTTCGTCAAGCAACGGGCCTCGGTCAACAACCCTGCGGGCCACGGAGAACTTGCCGAGGAGGCGAACAGCATCATCGACAGGCTCCAGGGTCACCAGGCCGAGATTCTGGGGAGGGACAACGCGAAGAACGGACCCGATCGGAGTGTCGACGGCGTTCTGATCCAGACCAAGTACTACAAGACGGCACGCGGTTCCCTCGAGGCATGCTTCGATCCGAGCAGCCATCAGTATCGCTACCTCACAGAAGACCGCACGCCGATGCAGCTCGAAGTCCCGAAAGACCAGTACCAGCAGGTGCTCCGCGGTTTCGAGAAGAAGATTAGCCAAGGCAAGGTCCCCGGCGTCAGCGACCCCAGGGACGCCGAGAAGATCGTCCGCAAGGGCAAGCTCACATACGACCAGGCGGTGAACCTCACCAAGCCGGGAACGATTGAATCGGTGGCCTATGACGCCGCGACCGGCGCGGTCACATGCTCCTGCGCGTTCGGCCTGTCGTTTCTGGCGACGACGTTCATGGCGTACAGGGAGACCAAGGACATCACCGGTGCCGTCCAGGCTGGCATCGCCGCCGGCGTCCAGGTGTTCGGCTTGTCCTTCGCCCAGCATATGGTCGTCTCGCAGCTCTCCAGAGCGGGGCTTTCCAACGCTTTGATGGCGCCCAGCCAGGCGTTGGTCGGCAAGCTCGGATTCAAGGCGTCCGCAACGATCGTCAACGGCCTGCGTGCCCTCACAGGCAAGACCGCCATAAGCGGAGCAGCCGCCTCCAAGCAGCTTGCGAAGATGCTAAGGGGCAATGCAGTCTCGGCAGCGGTGACCCTCGCCGTGTTCTCAGTCCCCGAGACCTACAGGCTCTTTCAAGGCAAGGCGAGTGGCGCCCAGTACGCCCAGAACATGGCATGCCTAGCCACCTCGGTCGCCGGGGGAATCGCCGGCGCCACCGCGGCAGGAGTCGCGGCGGCTAAGGTTGGCGCCACGGCCGGCACGGCGGTGTCGCCCGGCGTGGGGACCATCGTCGGCCTTGCGGGCGGCATGGTCGGCGGAACGGTCGGCACAGCGGCCGCGGGCGCACTCGGCGGGATACTGTTCGAGGGCGACAGCGCGTCTTTCGGGCGGTACTTCAACGCCATGGTGTCGTGCATGGCGGTCGAGTACCTGCTTGACGGGCATGAGATGGACGAGCTGCTTGCTGTCCTGAACGGCGTAAAGCCGGAAGAGTTCAAGACTCTGATGGAGGAAACGCTCTCATCGCAGTTCCAAGAGGTGAAGGTCCGGGCGTTCCTTGTCCCGATGTTCGATGAGGTCGTGTCGCGCAGAGAGCACTTCGCGCTTCCCACCAGCAGTCAGATATCCGACGCCCTTGTCAAGTTCGAGCAGACGATGCATGCGGATAATCACTCGGCCTCCGCCGCCATGCGCACGACCTCTTCCATCGGGTAGCGGGTGCCGCCATCCCCGTCCAAGGCCTCGTTGTAGGCCTCGGTGTCCGCCATGTCCTCAGCCTTCTCTAGCGCGGCCCTTTTCACGAACACGGAAAAGGACATGCCCGCAGCATCCGCACGGTCCTGAATCAAGGCCCTTTCGCCCTCATCGAGCTCGATCCCGCACATCGCCATGGTCGCTCCCGTCAACGCCGTCATCGAAGTGAATCCATTATCCACCCACCGCGTACGCCCTGAACTCAAAACAACAAGCAGGATGGACTCCATACGAGGACGCCGCAGAGGTAATTGCGGGGGAGTGCGGCAAGCGCTTTGAGAGCCGCTGTATGGTCCCGTTTCCCTTCAAACCGCATTTTCTGTTCTACGAAACTGAAACCATTCGCGCGGGCTTTTCATCCAGAAAGCTAGAAGCAACAAGCTGGGAATACGTAGACCTTAGACGAAGAACGTTCGGCCGAAGGCTTTCCTGAGGCGACAAATTGAAACGTCTTTGAGCTATACGGAGAAACGAATCGAGTCCAATGTCGGCATCCGGATGAAGCTCCGTCAAAACTTGAAGTGGGTACGCCCTTTGAAGCATAGAACTTATTGCGGGTGTTCTGGACGCCACTGACCGACCTGCGGGGTTCCTGGACGCCACGGGCCGATGCCAACCTCGTCGCTGCCGGTCCCTTCGGTACCGCTTGAATCTTGCTCCACCCCTGGACGCCACGGACCGATGCCGCCTCCTTCTCCGGTATTTCCGCCTCCGACCCCACCGGTGCCGTCCGTCCCACTGTCCAGGGTGGTCGAGACTTGGTTGAACTGGTTGCGGATGGCACCAGAGACCTGGGGCCCGGCGAAAATCACCACCAAGCCGATAACGGCCGCAATCAGAACGTACTCGATAAGTCCTTGCCCGCGGAGGCGGGTCGTCTTAGGAGCGACCCCCCCCCGAGGCGAAAATGCCGCTGCATGCATATGCGGCTCCCTTCGCTCAAGGGTTTGCAATACGAGCCGAGCATAGGGCTAATTCAGATTTCTGCACCGGTCTTGCCGCAGCGGCAAAGAGTAATTAGCACAACGTCTGCGCAGCTTAACCGACCGCTCACACAATCGAATTTGTTGCTCAACAAATTCGCAGGTGAGGACAGTAGAATTGGTGTTATCGGAAGTAACGGAGGACCGCCGGTGTCGAAGCGGGCGGTCGAGAAGAAAGGACGGAAATGAGAATGCTGGAGCTGATAATCCTCATCCTGCCCCTCCTGGCAATCGTCGCCAACATCTGCGGCGTGGCGGAGCTTGTCAAGATCGCCAGAGCCAAGGGGCATTACACCAATGGCGCGGGAATCCTCTGGTTCATCGGCCTTTTCGGCACGGCGCTCATGGTCGGCCTGATCGTCTGCGCACTGCCCGACCGAGCGGCACCGGCGCCTAGCGCACCAAGGGATGAAGACGCCCTGCCCGAGGTGTAGACATGTCTAAGTACAAGATAATCTACCGCAACGCCAATCCCCCCTGGCAGGAACTCTGCCCCGTCAGGGTCCTGGCCGTGCAGGTCTCCAGAGACACCGAGACGGGAGCCTGCTTCCTCCAGACGAAGGTCGCCAACGTATCGACGAAACCCGTCAGCCGCATAGAGTTCACGGTCGGACTCGAGGGCGAGGGAGGGGAGACGGAGACCGTCGACTTCTCGCTCCTAGATGCCGACCTGCCCGCCGGCGAGGTACTTAGGCCCAAGGCGGTGAGAATCAAGCTGTCTGTTATCACCGGCTTGCGTGCCGTTGTGACCCGAGCGGACGGCGAGACGTCCTTCGGAGACCCGATCGACATCGATAGCCCCGCGCCACTCGCACTCACCGGGGTCGAGGAGTCGGAACGCGATGTCCTGCTCTCCGAGATGGGAGCCGATACCTTCAAATGCTCAGGCGTCCATTCCGAGCACGATGGATGGTGGCAGTGCGGCTGCGGTGCGGTGAATCTCAAGCGCGATACCTGCTGGAACTGCAGTGCCGTGTGCGAGAAACTGGCGGATCTGGAAGATCCCGCGTTCCTGGATGAATCCAGAAGGGACAGGGTCTACAAGACGAGCGTTGCGATACTCGAGAAGGGCAACAGGAAGGAAGCTGAAGCCGCCAAGGAGAGCCTCGAGAGGCTGGCCGAGCAGGGCTACGGGGATTCGGGCGAGAAGGCAAGAGAGGCCGGCGCGAAGATTGCGAACCTCTCGAAAAGGAGGAAGAAGATAGCCGTCGCGGCTGTCGCTGGCATCGTCCTGCTTGCCGTCATGGTCGCCATCTCGCCCCTGCCGTCCATGCTCGAAGCGCGGGTGGACATGAAGGCGGAGCAGGAGACAATCGACAGCAAGTCGATTGGGCAGACCGTCGAATTCGGAACCTATTCGGAAGACCTTTCGACCTATAAGGGTACCTCAGTCGCCGGCAGACCGATCAGATGGATCGTAGTCGACAAGGAGGACGGACGGGCCCTTCTCGTAACCCAGAAGTGCATCGACGAGATGGCGTTCGATACGCAAGGCGACGCAATCGATTTCAAGTCCAGCTCGCTATACGACTATCTGAACGGCAGCTTCAGGGATTTCGCCTTCAGTGATGTCGAACGGGGCCTCATCGATGGAGACGTCACGATTCTCAACACCTCTCTCCTTTGCGAACCGGCGCTATCGGACGATTTTCGGTACGCAAAGTCAGTGAAGGACGACAAAGTTAAGGACTGGTGGACCTCTACCGTCGAGAAGTACGGCGGCAGCTCTGACTATAGAGATTTCTACTATGTCGGGCAGCCCCTAGCCAATTACGTGCGCAAGTGGGGCGATATCAAATTTGGCGATGACGGGAGCGAGCAGGATGAAGTGCTCGGAGTCCGCCCCGCTATCTGGGTCAAATTGAATTAGCAGTCGGTTTTCCCATAGGTTGAATAGCGAAGGCGGCTCCCGAATCATCGGGAGCCGCCTTCATGCGTTCACTTGAACTTGTATATTGCCATGCCTTGGGAAGGATTACGGCGGGTGCGTACTTGTTGAAGTCGCTATGCAGTGTATTCGGGCCGATGTTCCAGTCGGAACAATCCAGATGGAGACTCCGGTACCGCTCGAACATTCCCGTTAAGTCATATGCAGCACCGAAATCGCACGTGGCACAGAGACCAGTTACGTCAACATCCGCGTCCGGAACGAATCGAAGCTGTATCCCGTTCAAAAACTTATGCCGTCCGTCACCCCAAAAGCACTCTCTCAATGCCGTGCAAATCGAGTGCCCAAACCCAGTGCTATAACCTACCGTCATCGCATGTTTGAAATTCAAATATGAGGCGAGACGATCAAGATGACGAGCCAATACAGTTTCCATAATCACAATCGCCAAAAGAAAAAGCCCGCGCGGATTGCACGGGCTTAGTAGTTGGAATTAGAAGCAGAAGGCGGGGAACACGCTCCAGGTTGGCGCCGCGTCGCTGCTGTACCAGTTACCGTCGGTATAAACAAAGCGGAAGTCCCTGGAGTTGCCCGGAGTCACGGAGCGAGTCCAGTGCCAAGAGCTGGACGAAGCCCCGGAATAGCTCGACGTCGATACGCCCTTGGATTGGTAGTACTCGTACTGGGCACCGTCGGAGTCGAGATCGCCGTTAACTTCGGTCGTAGAGAGCAGGAAGACCTTATCGGTCGTAGCCGAGGGGGTGCCGGCAGTGCCGCCGCCTCCCTTGTTGTCGGTCATCTTCGTGACGGCCTTCACATTGTATTGGATCTCGGCCGGCAGGAGCGCCCAGAGGTCACCGGTGTTGAGGCGTCCGCGGAGCTCGGAGGCCTCCCAGCCGCCTGCATTCGAATTCGTGGCGTACATGCGCTGAGCGCCCAGGGCATCGTTGGTCGCCTCGAACGTGAGACCGGCCTTGCCCGAACCGTCCGCGAGGTCGTCGTGGTTTATGCCGATGATGCGGTACTCGAGTGTCTGGCCGTTGTTCAGCGTGACGGACCACTTTGTCCCCGAGCCCATGGCATCCTTGGCCTTGGGGAACGCGACCGAGGCGGTTCCCTTCTCGGCGATGTCCTCGGCGGCCTTCTTCTGGTCCTCGAGCGTCCAGTCCCTCGGGTCCTTGTCCGTCACCGTCTTCATGTCGTCGAGATAGTCCTTCTGCTCCTGGTCGGGCGTATTGCCGCCGGACCCGCCGCCCGAGGTGCCGCCGAGGCCCGAGCCGGAGCCATGGATGCCGCCGGCCAGGGTATTCGCCACGCCGGCGAACTGGTTATGCACGGCTTGCGATACCTGCGGTCCGGCGAAGACGACGACGAGCGAGATGACGGCGATGATCAGGACGTACTCGATGATAGACTGGCCCCGGAGGCGAGCCGCCCTACGCGCGACCCCCCGAGGCGGAATTGCCGCTGCATGCATATGCGGCTCCCTTCGCTCAAGGGTTTGCAATACGAGCCGAGCGTAGGACTATTTCAGAATTCTGCACCGGTCTTGCCGCAGCGGCAACCGCATCGACGGTCAACCATCGAGATTGCGCTACAATAGAACACACGTTCGTTATAGATTCCAAAGGAGTGCCGCATGGAGCATGGTGAGAAGTCGATACGTTTAGTCACAGCCCTCGTTGAATGCCGCCCCGATGGTGAGTACGTCCCCTGGGGAATCAAATGGTACGACGGCACCGTCTACCCGTTCGACCGCATCGAGTCCTACAGCGCCCGCTCGTGGGCACTCGGCAGGACTAGGCAGTCCGAGTCCTGGCGAGTGGTCGTCGGGGACGGGACCTGCCGCGACATCTGCCATTACGGGAACAGCTGGTACGTGGTCCACGACCCCGACAACGATGCCCCCGCGGCGCTTCCGAAACGGGGACCATGTAAATAGCACCAATGGACATCAATCCTGCCGGCTGCCGACGATTGCCGACGCGAGCATATCCGAAAGTCTTGAAATCTGCCCAGACGCGTACTCGACTATAAGCTCCGGCTCGGCCATTTCCCCGTGGGCGGCCGCCTCGAGCGCCGAGGCGAGTCCGCGCATCTCGTGGCAGACGTCGTAGACCCTGCCCTTGGCCCGCTCGTCCATATTCTCACCTCCCTTCGGTTGGAAACGCGATAGACCATACTTCATCTGGCGCACCCCGGGCACGCCCGGAACGCGACCGTTCGCCAGATAGAATTTGTTGCTCAATAAATCGAGGGGCGCAATAAGTAAACTAATGGCGTATGGCAACGAATGCGGGGCTTGCGGCGCGACTGCGCCCGCCGGCCCCCGACGATTATTTCCGGAGGTCCCCATGGGGAGTCGCACGGTGAAGAACTACCCCTCGCCGCGCCTGATGGCGAACATCGGCGCGACCAACCAGTCGGTTCCCGAGTCCATCGGCGAGCTGGTCGCGAACTGCTTCGACGCTAGGGTGGGAAATGAGAAAGTCGAGGTCGCCGTCGTGCTCGGCGACGACAAGATCAGCGTCATCGACAACTGCAGGGGCATGACGGGCGACATCCTCGAGAAGGCGGTCTGCATCGCCGAGGACATGTCGCGCCATCTCGAGCGCGGCGAGGACGCCAAGGGCCACTTCGGCATGGGCTTCAAGGCCGCGTGCTCGGCCCTCGGCGCGTACTACGAGATCTTCACGCGTCCGGTCGGCGAGGACACCGAGTACCACGTCGCGTTCGACATCAACGACTACAGTCGCAGGGACTCGGGCGCGGACGCCTGGGACGTCGTCATCGAGGACAGTCCGGTCGACGGCACGGGCGTGCTCGCCAGGGTCCCCCACGGCAGCGCATTCATCATCAGCCGCCTGAGGAACCCCGACCCGATGCCGGGCGCCATCGTCAGGTACCTGGGCGCCGCCTTCAAGGGACACCTCGAGACGGGCGACCGCATCGTGCTCGTGCAGGGGCGCGACAGGACGGAGATCGAGCCCGTCAGCTACAAATACCTGCCCGGTACCAAGGTCGATATCGACACCGCCTGCGGGCCGAACGGCAAGTACCGCATCACGGGCTGGATGGCGCTCAGCGACCAGACGCACAACGACGGCATGTACGGCTTCAACATCTACCGCCACGGGCAGCTCGTCATGCCCTGGGACAAGTCCTGGTTCAAGGCGCACCTCATGACGAGCCGTATCATCGGCGACGTCGAGCTCGGCTTCATCGACTCGACCTTCTACAAGCAGGGGCTTCAGGAGACGCCCGAGTGGAAGCTGGTCTCCAGCTACATGAAGGAGTACCTGAAGACCCTCGTCGCGGGCTCGCGCCACCTGTCTCGCTCCGGCAATGTACACGACGCGCAGGAGGTCCGAAGGGTCGCGGAGAGCCTCGCCGAGCAGTACGGCGGCGAGTCGATCCTGCCCGACGACGAGCTGACCGCTCCCGTTGAGGAGAGCACCGCGGCGGACACGGCGGGCATCAACACGACGGTGCGAAACGTCGTGACCGAGAGGTCCCTCGAGCTCGAGTCGGGCCTCACCGTCAACATCACGATCGTCAACAGGGGCAGGGGCAGCGACGTCAACGCGCCCTTCGACTACATCTACGAGGAGGGCGACGACGACGGCGACCCCTCGGCGCTCCAGGTGATCGTCTACGAGGACCACCCGCTGTGGAAGAAGAAGGTCAGCGACGAGGTGAGGCAGGTGCTGGCGGCATCCGACGCCATCTACCGCGTGCTCGTGGAGAAGCTGTCCGTCGCCCCGGCGGAGGCGACCAGGATGCGCAACGACTGGGTCGCGGTGCGCTGCGGCATGAAGGGAGAGGAGTAGCATGAACAGGCTTGATGCGCTCGAGTCGGTCAAGAGGGCATGGGACGACCCCGGAATGCCGCTGGACGAGAGGGCTTCGTCCGTCTCGTCCGACTTCTACTCGGCGGGACTCGACCTCGGCACCGCCGCGGCCTATATCAACGCGACGCCGTCCGAGCTGGAGGCGCTCCTCGAGCTGGGCGGCCTAGACGAGGACCTCCTCTCCGAGATCGCCGCCGCGAACCCGCCGAGGACCGCGTGGACGTTCCTCAACTGCGCGAGCGAGGACGAGGCGAGGCGCTCGCTGGAGGCGCTGACCGCCCAGCGCGGGCGGGACTCCCGCGACCGTATGGATGCCGCCGAGGCAATGTACCGCTCCATGGTCGCCATCGCGGAGCCGACCGCCGACCAGAGGGTCGCGGCGCTGTCCGGCGCCGACATCAGGCACGCCCTCGAGAAGGCCAGGCAGTACAAGGCGGACGACAAGTTCATGGTCAAGTTCATGACGAGCGTGGCGGGGCAGAGGGGCAGGGGCAAGGTCCTGTCCGACAAGCAGTCGAGCAAGCTCCGCGAGCTCCTCGAGAAGATCGCGGACGCGGGCGCGATATGCCGCGACAGCATCGACGGCGATGCCGACGCCTGCGACCGCATCCTCGACGCGCTGGGAAGGTAGCGCATGCCCCGCGACCAAAGGCGGGAGGGCTTCCCCTCCCTCGGCATCGGATACGTCTACACCGGACACGGCAGCAGGCTGCTCTCCGAGTTCCTCCTGCCGCTGCTCGGCGCGGCGAGCGAATACGACCGGGTGACGAGCTACTACACGCTCGACTCCCTCATCGCCATCTCGGCGGGGGTGGAGGGGCTGTACGCCCGCGGCGGCCGCATGCGCCTCATCGTCGGTATCCACAGCGTCCCCGGCGAGCTGGCCGCGGCGGCGGACCCCGCCGAGCCGCTACGCGCCGAGGCGGAACGAATCGGCCGCGAGATCGGGGAGGGCATCCTCGGCCTATCCGACGCAATCCAGCGCGAGCGGCTGGCGACGCTCGCGTGGATGATCGCCGACGGGCTTCTCGAGGTGAGGGCCGCCGCTGTGGACGACGGCGGGCTCTTCCACACGAAGCTGTTCCTGCTGCGGGACGCCCAGGGCAACTCCGTCATCGCCTCGGGGAGCGCCAACGAGACGCGCTCCGGGCTCGGCGGCAACTACGAGACGATCATGGTGCAGAAGTCCTGGGAGACGCCCGGCATCGAGAAGGTCTGGCGCGGGGTCTTCGAGGGCCTGTGGGAGGGCTCCGCCGAGGGCGTGACGTCCTGCGAGATAACCCAATCGTTCGCATCCGCCATCGAGCGCGGCCTCGGCGGGAGCGTGCCCCGACCCGGCGCGTCGCATGCCGCGGTCGCGGAGGGCGCCATCGCGGCGGCGCGCAGGATGCCCTCGTACTTCTTCGTCTCCGGCGACATCCCCGGGCTCTACCAGCACCAGGAGCGTGCGGTCATCGACGCCCTTTCCCGCTGGCCCGTCAGGGTCCTGCTCTCCGATGAGGTCGGGTTGGGGAAGACGTTCGAGGCCGCGGCTGCCATGGCCTTCATGGTCAGGTTCTGCGGGGTGCAAAGCGTGGTCATCCTCACGCCCAAATCCGTCCTCTCCCAGTGGCAGTCCGAGCTGCGCGACCGCTTCGGCATCGAAGCGTGGCTCTACGACTCCACAAGGTGCCTCTACGTGGGCGCGGACGGGACCGAGCGCCCGCAGGCGGGAAACCCCCTCGGGGCCGGCCGCCCGGATATAGCCCTGGTCTCCGCCCAGTACGCCCGCGGGAGCCGCGGCAGGCCCGGATGCCTGGAGCGCGGCGACGCGGTCCTTCCTGACCTGCTCGTCGTGGACGAGGCCCACGCCGCCCGCGTCAGCACGCAGGCGGGCGGGCGCAAGAAGACGACGAGGCTCTACGCCATGCTCGAGTCCGTCTGCGCCCAGATACCGCACGTGATCCTCGCAACCGCCACGCCGATGCAGAAGGAAGCATCCGAGTACCACGCGCTCCTGCGGCTTCTCGGGCTGCCGAAAAGATGGGGGAAGGAGAGCCGCTTCCTCGGCTCCCTCGAGACGATAGCGTCGAGCGCGGCACCCGACCTCACATCCGCAGCAGAATCCGCGAAGCTGCTCCTGTCGACCCTCGACGAGATGCGCCCCGACCTCTCCGAGCTCGGTCCCGCGTCAAGGGCGTCGGTGGCGTCGCTCGCCGGCATCGACCGCGCCGACTCCATCGCGCTCGCCGACTACGTCCAGAGGAACTGGGGCGCGGTGCGCGAGGCACTCACCATGCTCCACCCCGCGCACCTGCTCACCGTCAGGAACACCAGGCGCTCCCTGGAGGGGGTCGGCTACCGCTTCCCGAGGCGCAACCTGCATGCCGTGTCGCTCGACGGCCAGCGCGAGGTCATGTCGTTCTACGGCAGGGTCGACGCTTACATCTCGAACGAGTACTTCTCGATTGAGGAGGCGATGCGCCCCGGCAGGAGGAACTCGACCGGGTTCACGAGGGTGAGTTACCAGCAGAGGATCTCGTCCTCGCTCTGGTCGTGCTACAGGAGCCTGCAGCGCCGGCTCGCCAAGCTGAATTCCATCAGGGCCGACCTTTCCGGAACGGCGGCCCCCGACTGGGGAATCCTCGCCGACCTCGGGCTCGACCTCGACCCGGATGACGACTCCGACCTGTTCGAGGACGGGGATGCCGCCTCGGCGGACATCCCTGGCGACCTCGACGGCCTGAGCGCGGCGAACGTCGCCGCCACCGCGTCCATTGAGGCTGCGGCCATCAGGCCGCTGATCGAGGAGGCCGAGGGCCTCATCGAGCGCGGGCTCGACATGAAGGTCAAGAAATCGGTGGACATCGCCCTCGAGAGCCTGGCGGCCGGGGACAGGGTGCTCCTCTTCTCGCGCTACACCGACACCGTGGACGCGCTGGCGGGGGAGTTCCGCGGCCGCGAGGACTCGGACGCCTACACGTACGGCATCTACAGCGGCTCGGTATCCGAGATCCACCGCGGGGACGACGTCCGCGCATGCGCGAAGACCGAGATAACCGACGCCCTCAGGCGCGGCGACCTCAGGCTGCTCATCTGCTCCGACGCGGCATCCGAAGGCCTCAACCTCCAGGCGGCACGCGTGCTCGTCAACGTCGACGTCCCGTGGACGCCCTCGGTCCTCGAGCAGAGGATCGGACGCGTCGCGCGACTCGGCCAGAGGGCGGCCGAGGTGGATATCTACAACGTGTGGTACCCCCGCAGCGTCGAGCAGCGGATGTACACGAGGATCCAGGAGAGGTTCCATACCGCCAACCTCGCGGTGGGCGAGTTCCCCGACGTCGTGGCCACGGAGATCCGCGACGCCATCCTCTCCGGCTCGCCCTCCATCGATGAGGGGATGGAGTCGCTGCTCAAGCTCAGGAACTCCGCGCAGACGAGGGCGCTCGAGAGGCTCTTCGCCGGCGGCGGGAAACCGGGCGAGACGGCATCGGACTCCATCCGCTCCGCCCTCATGGACGCGGCGGAATCGTCCTTCGCCCACACCGACCTCGGCGCGGGCCGCATGAGCTTCTCGCTCGCGGGCGGCGGTGAGGTCGAGCTCACCGCGGAGGTGGGATGCGACCAGACGGTCTCGCTCTCGTCCGCGCCATGGCGGGAGAGGGACTTCGGAACCGACGGCCTAGCGGTCATCGAGGACCCCGACGGCCGCCCCGCCGCCTTCTCCTCGGCCGGCGACCCGTCGCGCCCGCTGGACAACGCGGTCCTTACCGACATCCTTGTGGGCAGGGATTTGGTGGCGCGGGCCGGTGACGGCAAAAGGCCCGAGACCCTGCCGAACCCCTCCGCGCTGTCGATGGCGTTCGCGTGCGGCGAATGCCCGACGAGGCCCGAATTCTGGAATCACGAAGCAAGGGAAGGGGAGAGATGAGACTTCGCTACACCGCCGCGCCCTGGGCCGCGCCCGAGTTGACCCCCGAGGCGGCAGAGCTCGCCGACATCCTCGCGGACGACGTCTGGTCCGAGTCGTCCGTCGAGTTCTACGCCGAGCGCGACGCCAAGATACGCCTCGGGAAGAGGGCCCCCAAGGGGATGCAGAAGACCCTCAACGCCGTCATCGACCGCAAGCTCACCGAGGCGGGCTGGCTTGGCGACTCGGGATACTACGTGAAGGGCTCCACATGGGCCCGGATAACCTTCAGGCACCAGATGAGCATCGGCTCCGATTTCCTCGATGCCCTGAAGGTCTGCAAGAAGCAGGGGATGGAGCTCGCCGTCATCATCGCGGCGAACCGTGAGACGCTTGACGTGATAACGCCCAACGACGCCGCAGCGCTCGTCTCGTTCGAGAAGCTGCGCTCGCTGGCGCTCGACCTGGACGGCGCCATGGACATCCCCCTGCTGATAGGCGAGCTGACCCCGATGACCTTCGCGCCCTCGGACATCGATGCCGAGATACGGAAATACCGCCCGCGCGACACGACGGTGTCCTCGGAGTCGCTTCCCTCGTAGACGCCCCGATAGGCGAAAGATCGCTATCCTTGGGCGAAAGGGATACGGAGGGGGAGAACATGGCCAAGGGCAACCACAGCTTCAGCGAGCGGGACATTCACAGCCGCTTCGGCGCTATCGTCGGCCGCACCGTGGCCGAGGTCGATACCGCCGGAGTCCTCGCCGCATCATCTGCATCCCGCAACAAGGGCAGGATCGGTGCCATCATCGAGCAGTCTGTGCTGGGCTACCCCGCAGATTCAGATCGCCGCCCCGATATCCTCATCGACGGGCAGCCGTGGGAGGTCAAGGCGACAGGTCTCGTCGAGGGCGCCCGCGGCGGGTGGCGTGCGAAGGAACCGATGTCCATCACCGCCGTGGCGCCCGAGGGCATCGTGGCGGAGAGCTTCTCCACCTCGGCCTTCTGGCGCAAGGCCGAGCGCCTGCTGGTCGTCTACTACCTCTACGTGCGCCCCGGCAGGGGAGTGACGGTCGAGTACGCCGGCTTCGAGTTCAAGGGCTACGATCTCCACACGTGGCACGAGGTCGACCGATTCCGCCTGGAGGCGGACTGGACGGTCGTGAGGGAGTTCGTCCGCACCGCCCTCGAGGGCGATGTCGATACCGAGATGCCGAACCTCTCCACGCTCATCAATCCCCAGCTGCTCTACCTCGACACCTCGCCGAAGTGGCCCAACAGGCCGAGGTTCCGCCTGAAGGCATCCCTCGTCACCCAGATGGCTCGCGAGCGGCTGGATGACGATATGGGGATGATTCCCGACCAGGGCTGGCTGTCCTCGATGGGGTCGCTCAGGGCGCACCTGCACGGTATCTCCGATTCCTGCGCCGGCAAGACGCTCGAGGACCTTGCCGCACAGTTCGACCTGCCGATTAAAACGAAATCCGGACGCGAGAATAAGTCCCTCGCCGAGCAGGTCGTGGTCAGGCTCTTCACGGGGCATGCCGGCAAGATCTCGCAGGTGCCGCTCTTCGCCAAGGCCGGACTCGTCTTCAAGACGATGACGCTGACTCCCACTGGCGGCAGGACCGAGGACATGAAGCTGAACCCATCGATCGACTTCGACGAGCTGTGCGACCCCTCGGTCGAGTTCGAGGACTCCGCTTTCGCGGCGCCCTTCATCGACTCCACCATGGTCGTGGCGGTGCTCGAGGAACGATACCGCGACTGCCCGCTGCGCCAGTGCCGCTTCATGGGTTTCAAGACCCTTTGGCTCAGGACCTACCTCGATGCCGCCAGGGCGCTCTGGGACGGCATGCGCGACCTTATCTTCAGCGATTCACTTATAGATGCTCCCGTCCTGAAGAAGGACGGCACGCCGCGCGTGACGCCCAAGACGGGGATACCCATGACGGCGCCCAACTGGCCGAAGAGCCGTGACGGCGTCCTGTTCGTCCGCGGCACTGGTACCGATGCGAACGACAAGCCTGTAGAGGTCAACGGTGTGAGGATGTACCGCCAGAACGTATGGGTCAAGGGTAAGGAATTGGCCGAACGACTCGACGTGACGCCTTGTATCTGAGTTCTATCGCTCCAGATAGAAACTTTCATTTAACTCATTTGATTCGCCATGGGGGTCGCTGATTTTTACCGTGATCGGAGACATATCGTTAATCCTGTAGATTGAAGACCCAAAGGCCTGCCCGCCCGGCGCAAGCTCCGTTTTTTCGGATAAAAAGATCCTATTGCCCGCGGCACCTGGATGGAGTACCTGCTTGTTTTGGTAAACCTTGAGGTGAGGGACGGCGTAAATGTCTTCAACGCTGTTGTTGATGGCATGCCATCGAATGACGGCGACTTTGCCGAAACCAGGACCAGGAACAGCATCAAGTACCTCGATACCGGTGATTGAGTAGTTCATCTTGCCGGCGGTCGAATCTGAACCGCTGTCGGTCCCATTCATAGCATGATTGCGTCCTAAAGCTCCGACCACGGCCACCGCGAACAGGCTAGCAAGTCCGAGCGCCCGAGCGGCAGTACACATCTTTGGCATAAAGCATTCCTTTCAGAAGTGTTTACCAGCTCATTCAACTTATCGAACGTCGATTGCGCTCCAACTGTTTTGCCGCTGCGGCAATCGCCCTCTAGCCGCTCCCCTTGATCTTGTCCGCGAGATCGGTTATCATCGATCTCACAAGAACGGACACAGCAGCGATTGGAGAAACGTGTCTGAAATCAAGATCGCCGAGCTCTTCGCGGGCGTCGGCGGGTTCCGCCTTGGCCTAGAGGGCTATGCAGACCCCAACCATCCCGAGTTCTATATGAAGCCGGCAGGCCCCTTCACCACCGTCTGGGCGAACCAGTGGGAGCCGCCAGGAACCGAGTCTAGGCAGTTCGCCGCCCGATGCTACGCCGAGCGCTTCGGCGAGAGCTCCGTGGTGAATGAGGACATCAACAGGGTACTGGACAAGGCTGAGGCGGGGGAGACCCAGATCCCCGACGTCGACATGGTCGTCGGCGGCTTTCCATGCCAAGACTACTCCGTTGCGCGTCCCCTCAACCAGGCACACGGCATCGAGGGCAAGAAGGGCGTCCTTTGGTGGGACATCTACCGCTTCCTCGAGATGAAGAAACCCCGATTCGGCCTGTTCGAGAACGTCGACCGCTTGCTCAAGTCCCCCGCGTCCCAGCGCGGGCGCGACTTCGCCATCATCCTGAGCTGCCTCGCCGACCTCGGCTACACAGTCGAGTGGCGCGTGGTCAACTCCGCCGAATACGGCTTCCCGCAGCGCCGCAAGCGCGTCTACATCTTCTGCGAGAAGGACGCGGGCGATACCGACCTGGCCGACCGCATGCGCCGTGGCGTCATGGCCAAGGCGTTCCCCGCCGTCTACCCTGACGAGATGGCAGAACTCGATGTCCTGCCCGACCCCTACGAGAACTCGACCCGCTTCGGCGTCGGCCAGAAGGTCTCGCAGTTCAAGAACGCCGGCGTGATGCAGGGCTGCCATGTCCTCACCTGCGACTTCGCCGAGGACTACCGCGGCGAGCGCCGCGTGCTGCGAGACGTGCTGATAGACGAATCGGACGTCCCCGAGCAGTTCTACATCGCCGACGAGAAGCTGCCCGACTGGCGATACCTCAAGGGCGCCAAACGCGAGGAACGCACCAACAAGAAGACGGGCTTCACCTACACCTACTCCGAGGGCGCCATGAGCTTCCCCGATTCCGTCGAGAAGCCGAGCCGCACGATCCTCACCGGCGAGGGCGGCACCGGCGCGAGCCGCTTCAAGCACGTCATAGAGTGCCCCGACGGACGCTTCCGCCGCCTGGTGCCCGACGAGCTCGACCAGTTGCAGGGATTCCCCAAGGGCTGGACCGACACGGGCATGACCGACGGTCACCGGGCCTTCTGCATGGGCAACGCCCTCGTCACGGGCGTCCCGCACCGCATCGGCGAGGCGATGGTCGAGGTCTACGACCTATAGCTAAAGATAGGGGAGGGCTTGGACCCTCCCCCTTACTTTCCACAGACGGGACAGCTGCCGCCGCCCGCCTTCCTCCTGTATACGATGGCCTGCCACTCATGACCCTCGGGGCATCGCCACCAGACCCTTTTGGAGGAGCCCGCCACGACGTCGGTGGGCCTCAGCTCCCCGTTGCGTTCGCAATCCCACTCCGCCGCGATTTTCGGATGCGTGGTCGCGAGGTCGTTGATTCCCTTCACTGCGACGCGGTTGGAGCAGCAGGGACAGGAACAAGAGCGCAGGATCGTGGCCGGAAATGCATCCCAAGAGTATCCGCAGGTACGGCAGCGGACGGTCAGTCTCGTGTTGGCGCCCATATATTTACCGACGATTTCGATATCCGGGCAGGCATCGGCCGCACGGCCGACGAACGCCTCATGCGTCAACGTCCTCGATTTCCCCGAGGATTTGCCAGCCGCCACCCGGGCGCATTTGGGGCATCGCGAGTTCCGGCGCAGCATCGAGTCGGGGTTGCCGACCCAGACGTTACCGCATACCAGGCAGCGACACCGAAGGGGAGCACTGATGCCGGCGTATTCGCCGAGCACGTCGAACTCGCCGTCGGCGTAGTGCGAGTTGTGATAGCGCAGCCGCGCAAGGAACTCATCATGGCTCAGTTTTCCCATCTTTCCCTCCCCGAGATCTAGACGACCGGTTCGGACAGCGATAGACTCTTAACCGACGAAACTATCGAGAAAAGGGTAATCTAAATGAAGCAAAACGAGAATACCGACGAATCCGCCATCTTCATCTGGGTGACAGCCGCCGAGGGCGCGTCTTTCGAGACCTACCGAAACGACCCGAGCGTCGGCGCCGAGATCCACCTGCCTCTGGAACCCGCCGCGCTGGCGGACGCGCTCGCAAGCGAGGCCGGGCGCGAGGGAGTCGAGACGGAGTCCCTCCGACTCCGCGCATGGGAGTACATCGGCCGATTCGTGCCGTTCGAGTGGCTCCCCCTCGGCGAGGCCTACACCATCGAGGAAGCCAATCTGCTCGCCGCGGCGGTCATGAACAATCCCGAAATCGACTGCGACGTCCTCTTCCAGTACTGCGACCTCCGCGAGGTCTATGACCCGATCGAGGTCTTAAACTTCATTCTCCAGTACGGGTCGATCCCGTACCGCAAGTGGTCGTCCCCGCTCGACCTCGGGGAGATCGGGATGGATGACCTCAGCCTGCACGAGAAGTGCGCCCTGCAGCTCGGCTGGGAGCTCGCGGGCAAGGATGCTAAGCGCGACCGTGCCGACATGTCCGTCGAAGAGCTGATTGAGCTCGGCGAGAGCAAAGCCGAGGACCGCGAGCTGGAAATCTGGCTCCACGGCTACATGGACCCCTATGAGGGCGAGATCGACACCGGGAAGTATTCCAAAGAGCAAATCATCAAGATGCTCTTCTCCTGATTCAGACATAATCTTATCTACAAAAAGAAAGGGGTCCTCTCGATAAGCGGGGACCCCTTTACCATGTGTCTGTTGTTGGGTCCAGAGGCAGAACTATAATTGCCTGACCTCGGATGTTAGTCGCATTAGGAGCAACGATACTCGTTTTTCTAAACGCAACTTTTCGTGTGCTCGTAAAAAATCGAAACGATAAAAACTAGTACAACCCTTCTGAATGGGTGGGCGGCTGTTTCGCCTGTAAGCAAACATGAAATCGGCCGCAGCAGCACCGCCTGGGAGGGCGGGCGAGGGGCTTGGCCGCAACTTAATTACCGGATGCGGCCACCACGCTAAATACTTGAGAATCGTCGACCGCCCAGTATCTGCCATCCAAAAGTTTAAACACGATATAGCTGCCGTCTTTGCCTATTTCGGCGGCGTTTACGCATTTCTGAAGATCGGCGTGGCGCGCGTAGCGGCCGACGAGCACATCTCCATTTACAAGCCCGACTTCAAGATTGAGACCCATCTTCTCATACATAACGATACGATCCGAATCGTCCACGCCCTTGCTTGAGTCGAAGTCGGGCCTTAGCCCAGCGAGGCGAACCCCTCGCTTATCCAACGCTTTGTCGATTCCGCCCTTGGCGTAGTCGCTCAGCTGGTAATAGATTCTGCGCGCGAGATCATCGGCCAAGACGCGCTCTGGGTCCCCGCCTGACCGTTCCGCTCGAAACTCGCCTAATGCCGACAGCATCAGGTACACCTCATGCAATCGCAGCGGCAGAAAGATCGGGTGGGCCGTCGACTTCAGGCCGCCGCGGCTTGTCGGCTCGGCCTTGATGTAGGAGTCGCCAAAACGCACGCCGTCTGCCAGGGCGCTCAGGCGCTTTTGCACCGCCGTGCGCGAGCAGCCCAGGTACGCGGCGATCGCTTGCTGGGTCATTCCCTTATGCGCCGCTTTGAGCAGCATGAGATTTGCCTCGTCCGTGCCTATGAACGACTTGTCCAGGTTGTAGTGGCGCTTTTTTGGGGCGCCGCCGATCTCGTTGCCCTTTTCGAACAGCTCGTGCACGCTCAGGAACAATTCATGGCGGCCGTTGCTTTGGGGGCCTTCCTCTGAGTTGGCATAATCTGCCAGCGCCTTGCAAAACAAGCGATAGTTTTCGTCAGTGACGAAAGTGGGCCACTGCATGTTGTGAAAGCGTGTGCCTTCACGTGTGTCGGCGAATTTCGAATACGCAGACTCAGGATCGCAACCGACCCTTTCCGCAATTTCCGCAACTCTCATGCCAATCCCTTCCGCAACCCAATCACACGCACGAAAAACCTATCAAGCCAGAAGATTGATGTGGCAAAAAAGAAGAAGAGGCATTACACCCCTCCTTCTGGACAGCCTGCACCCCGGTTCCCTGCCTGCCAGTTCGCCCCCCGAAACCCTCGGGGCGCTGTGGGGTCGAACCCCTCCGCATGGAAAATTCTATCGCGGCCATGCCCGCTATGCGTGTCACGCACACCACGCCAAACGTCAGGTTTACCAGCCGGGACTGATCCCTCTTTCGAGAGCAGGGTTATATTAGCATCTACAAACTCGAAAAACCCTGCCGCATTTGAGGAGTACCAAGAAAACGGTCTACACCTTGAATATCAACCTCATCCGAACACCTCCCGCATTCACACGAACATGTACGGATGAATGCGGGAATCCGATACCCTGAGGGCCGGATCGGCCGAGCCACTGGGCACGAGCGGGACACGGTCCAGAGGATGCCGGGGCGCGGGGTCCCGTGCAGGGAGATCGCGGGGGAGCCGGGCAGGTCGCCCTAGACGGTGAGCGCCGAGGTGCCGTCGCGCCCACCCATGAAAAGAGGGTTTCTTTGCGGGCGCCGCATCCGCACGCCCCCGCAAAGAAACCCTCGCACTCGCATCTCTACCTGCGAACCCGCACGCGCCCTCGCGCACGCGCCGCGGCAGCTGCTAGTCGCGGTAGAACGAGCCCATGTAGCGGATGTACTCGTCCTCGGTGTGGTTGGCCTTCCAGTCGTGGACGGAGTCCTTGTTGCGCTGGCCGGCGATGACGGAGAGCTCCTTACCCAGCTTCTCAAAGGCCTCGTCGACGCACTCCTCGGGGGTGAGGGCGATCTTCATGACGGCCTCGCCCTGCGGGCCGCCGGGGAGGTTGGACAGCAGGCTGGGGGTTAGGGTGGTGCCGAGGGTGATGACCTCGACGTCGACACCGGTGCCCTCGCACTCGCAGGCCACGGCCTCGGTCATCTTGAGGATGAAGGCCTTGCCCGCGCCGTACTGGCCGTTCCAGGGGCTGGAGCTGATGCCGGTCATCGACGAGACGTTGATCACGGCGCCGCGGTCCTGGGCGGCAAAGATCCGCATGTAGTGGTGGAAGCACTTGAGGAAGGTCACGACGTTGACGTTGATCATGGCCTCGTGCTTCTCCCAGGGAGTGTCCTGGATCTTGCCGAAGCTGTGCAGGCAGGCCACGTAGCTCATGAAGCCCATGTCCAGGCCCTCGGTCGCGGCGAAGACGGTCTCGGCAGCGTCGGGCTGGCTAAAGTCGGCGCGCACGACCTTGGTCTCCACGCCGTAGGTCTCACGGATCTCGCCGGCGAGCACGTTCAGCTTCTCCTCGCGACGGCCGACCATGACGACATTCATGCCGCCGGCGGCGATCTTCTCGCAGAACGCCTTGCCGACGCCCTCGGTCGCGCCCAGGATCAGGCCCCACTCACCGTACTTTTCCCTCAGGTTCATACTGCATCCTCTCTCTCGATGCCCATGCGGGCACCTCTCCTTTAGCGTGCGGCCGCTCAGCCGCATACGGTGCGCCATTATGCACTGAACAAGAGGGGAGTGCGTTCACGACTTTGCGAACGAACCCGAAACAACGATGAACGGTGTCGGTCTATCACCACAATGAAACCCTTGCAGTATCAAGAGGGGAGGTGCTGGCGGGTAAAACCACATCGAACGCCGCCCTGGCGTGAGCGGCGTTCGATGTGGTTTTACCCACCTTGGTAGCTATTCACCAGGAGGGCATTGCGACCTCCGGTCGCCTTTGCTGTATCCCCTTGTGTGCCCATGTACAAAGGGATGCATCGCTATTCTGCGCCGGTGCTCGACGAGCGCGTGCGCTGGGCGCTCATCAGCGGCTACCTCTACGGCGTGCGCGACGCGCTGCTCACCCTCAACAATAACTGTAGCTGCAACTACCAACATAGCCCTCGCGGCTACTTCCTGTGAGAGTTTTTTGTTAAAGCAACGGCGCGAGAGTCCTCGTGGCACCCAGCAGCGTCCTCCACATGTCTGGACTCTCTATGCTTACGCTGGATAGACATCGCCAGAACGGGTATAGTATCGAGAGTTTTGTCGTTTACCAGCGGGGGAGTCCTGTGGGCATCAAAAAGAAGATCAAAAAGGAGCTTATCGGCACCTCCGATTACCCGTCGAATAAGATTTTCACGATCTCCAATTTCATTACCTTCACGCGCCTGGTCCTCACGCTGGTCTTCCTGTACCTGTTTGTGACGGACAACAACCGTGTCGTCGCCATTGTCATCTATGCCATCGCGGCTTCCACCGACTGGATGGACGGTCAGATTGCCCGCATGACCAAAACGGTCTCGTGGCTCGGCAAGGTTATGGATCCCATCTGCGACCGTGCGCTGCTATTTACAGGCGTTTTAGGTCTCGTGGTTCGCAGCGAGCTTCCCATCTGGGTCTGCGTGCTCATCATTGGGCGCGATATCTACCTGGGCATCGGCACGCTCATCGTGCGCCACTACCACCGCCGCCCCATCGACGTAGTATTTCCCGGCAAGATTGCCACGGCGCTGCTCATGACCGGCTTCTCGCTCATGCTGCTGGGCTTTCCCACCGTGGACGGCTGGCATCTGCTGCCCGCCACGTTCACGGCCTTCCCGGGCCTCAACGGCAGCTCGGTACCGCTCGGCATCTTCTTTGTGTATGGCGGCGTCATCTTCTCCATGCTCACCGCTGTCATCTATTCCATTAAGGGTGGAGCGGCCATTAAACAGGCTGTTGCGCATCCAGAGGACGAAGACGTCGACTTTCTTAACCCCGAAATCGAAGACTAAGCCATTGGGGTATTATTACGTACAGTTCATTCTTTGCGGCATGTCCGCGTTAAGTTAGGGGTTGTCATGGACAACATGGTTAACAATATGCCTCAAAACGATAAGACTGCCGACGCAACCTGCGTCTTCCGTGTGCCTTCGAGCGACGTTACCGTTCCCGATCTTATGGCGAACGTTCGCATCACTGCCCCCGTTCTGTCTATTGTCAAGGGGCCGCAGACCGGTGCTGCCTTTGAACTCGAGGACGATGTGACCACCATTGGCCGCGATCCGGCAAACGGCATTTTCCTCAATGACATGACCGTATCGCGTAGCCACGCACGCATTATTCGCGAGGGTCTGGCTGCTCGCATCGAGGACTTAGGCTCGCTCAACGGCACGTGGGTTGACGGCGCTATCGTCAATGCCGCCCCGCTGCACGACGGATCTTCCGTCCAGATCGGTACGTTCACGCTCATCTACCACGAGAGCACGCCGGAGCGCATCGAAACCGGTGAGTAGGGCATGGCCGAACGCAACTATCTGAGTATCGGCCAAGTCGTCAATTTACTTCGAGGCGCATACCCCGATCTTTCGAACTCAAAAATTAGATTTCTAGAAGATGAGGGGCTCATCACCCCTCATCGTACGCCAAAGGGGTATCGCCAATACTCCAAGGAGGACGTTGACCGTCTAGAGGTCATTCTGCACCTGCAGAAGACTCGCTACATGCCGCTCAACGTGATCAAGCAACGCCTGGAAAACGCTACAGATCTCTCCACGCTTGCCTACGAGGTGGGTCTGCTGTCCGATGTTCCGCTCAAGACGGAACCAAAGGAAACCAAGCAGAAACTGCACCCCATCGAGACCATTCCGGATATGTTGGGCGTCGAGATCTCGTTTATTCGCTCCTTGGCCGAAAACGACCTTATTCGCATTATCAAGAGTCCGCAGAACCGTGAGCTCGTCGACGGGCGCGATTTTCCGATTATCCGCTACTGTTCTGAGCTGTCACGCTTTCATATCGAGCCGCGAAACCTTCGTCAGTACGTATCATCCGCCAACCGCGAGTCTTCGATGTTCGAGCAAGTGCTCGTGAGTATGCTTGGCATGGACACCTCCGATGACGAACGCGATGCCAAGCTCGAACGCGCGTTTAAGAAGTTACATGACCTCACCGAGGGCGTGCATACTGCGCTGCTCAAGAACCGCGTATTTGAGTCACTCAACGCCGTAGTCGAGGACGCCGATATCGATGCCCTCGATGAGGAGATCGCACGCTCCGAATCAACCAAGGCCAAAAGCGAAGAGGCATCTGCCTCCGCGGTCCCCGTGCGCGAGGAATCCCTCGTGCAGCCGCTTAAGGTTGTCGCCCCCTCGCACACCGGCACCGCCAGCGCGGACAAATAAACGCTTCTACAAACCAGCCTCCCATGAAAGGTCACACCATGTACGACTTCGAATCTCACATCGTCGACATCCCCGACTATCCCGAGCCCGGAGTCGTCTTTAAGGACATCACGCCGCTCTTTAGCAATCCCGAAGCACTTAAAGCCATGGTCGACGCGCTAGCGGAGCATTTCTCCGGCATGGGCATCACTAAGGTTGTAGGACCCGAGGCTCGCGGTTTTATGGTAGGCGTGCCTGTTGCCGTGGCACTCGGCGCCGGCTTTGTTCCCGCACGTAAACCGGGAAAACTGCCACGTAAGACCGTTAGCCAGGAATACGAGCTCGAATATGGAACCGATTCGATTGAGATTCACGTCGATGCCATCAGCTCTAAAGATACCGTGTTGATTCTTGACGACTTGGTCGCGACAGGCGGAACCGTCGAGGCAACAGGTAAACTGGTGCGAGATATGGGCGCAAAGCTCGTAGGTTATGGTTGTATCCTTGAGCTTGCGTTTCTTAATCCGCGCAAGAAGCTCACGCCTTCTAACGAGGACGTTGAGCTCTTTAGCCTGGTAACGGTGGACTAGCCGCTACCCTTAGATACTGGAAAGGAAGCTCCATGCGCACAGCAAACACGCACAAAAACATGGCACGCTGCGCAGCTACGGCAACCCTCGCTTGTGTTTTGGGCTTGGGCCTCGCGGTTCCTGCCTATGCCGATACCGCGTCCGATCTTGCCGCTGCTCGTACCAAACTCGAGCAGATCGGTACGCAAACCCAGCAAATTCATGAAGAACTCTCCGCACAGACGCAGGAGCTTGATCAGACTGCAGGCGAGATCACGCAAAAGCAGCAAGAGATTGCCGAGGGTCAGGCAAAGCTTTCGTCCTACGTTGCCGGTGAGTACAAGACCGGCGGTCTGAGTCTCCTTCAGGTTCTGACGGGTGTCGACGATCTGGGCGATATGCTCAACCGTTTGTTCTACTACGGCAAGGTTTCCGACAAGCAGGCCCAGACCATTCAGGAGGTCAAGGACCTTAAGCAGCAGCTCACCGATAAGCAGGCCGAGCAGGAGAAGAACGTCGCCGCGACGCAGAAGAAGGTCGACGAACTCAACGCCCAGCAGGCTGAGGCCCAGAGTGTCGTGAACTCCCTGGATTCACAGCTGCAGGCCGAGCTTGCTGCCGAGGCCGAGGCGAACGCCGCGCTGCAGGCTGGCATAAATGCCAGCACCGCCGAAAAGGCCACGGTGAGCAACGACACCGCCGGTACGACCGAGAACACCAACAATGGTGGCGGTACGACCAACAACGGCGGCGGCAACACGCCTGCGCCCGCGCCCGCTCCTGCTCCCACGCCGCAGCCCTCGACGCCCGCCCCGGCACCGGCCCCTTCCGCGCCGAGCCAGTCCGTTGACGGCGGCAGCGTTGTCTCTCGCGCTTATAGCAAGCTTGGTTGCGCTTATTCCTGGGGCGGCATTGGCCCGAACAGCTTTGACTGCTCCGGCTTTGTAAGCTACTGCCTCACCGGTCGCTACTGCCGCCTGGGCACTACCGGCACCTTCATGGGTTGGCCCCGTGTTTCTGATCCTCAGCCGGGCGACGTCGTTGTTAACTCTTACCACACCGGCATCTACATTGGTAACGGCCAAATGATCCATGCTTCCGACTACAGCACGGGCGTTATCATCAGCTCCGTTGCCGCTGGCATGAACAACAATTATATTTTCGTTCGCTATTAAGTGTTTTTAACTCAGCTAACGAAAGTGGACCTCGTATCCTTTGGGAGCGAGGTCCATTGTTTTATCTCGACCGCCCATTTTGTGTGTAAACTACAATCTAGTTTTGAATACTAGATATGCGCAGCATCTATCCAAAAGATAGCTATAATTGTTGAGGAACAACTAGAAAGGACCCTCAATGAGCTGGGCACTCATCTCAGATTCGAGCTGCAATCTTCGCGATTGGCAACCAACCGCACCTCATACCACCTTTGCATTTGCACCCCTTAAGATCCGAGTGGGGGAGCGTGAATTTGTCGACGATCTCTCGCTCGATGTTCACGAGCTTAATGTTGCCATTCAATCGGAATCCAGCGCATCATCGAGCTCCTGCCCAAGCGTAGGGGAGTGGGCTGAGCTCTTTAAGCTCGCCGACAAGACGATCTGCATGCCCATCTCCGAGGGCGTCTCGGGAAGCTACAATGCCGCGGCCACCGCGCGTGACATGGTGCTTGCCGAAGAGCCAAATCGTAAGATTTACCTGGTTAATTCGCGCGCAGCAGGCGGAAAGATGGACCTGATCTTCTTACTGTTTGACCGTTATCTAGCAAGTAAACCGGATGCCTCCTTTGAGGAAGCCTGCGCCTACTTCGATAGCTTGGAGCGGAACAGCAAGATCCTCTTTAGTTTATGCAATTACGAAAACCTTGCGAAGGCCGGACGTATCCCCAAGGCGGCCGGTGTTATTGCCAACAAACTCAACATCCGCATTTTGGGCACGGCGAGCGAAGCGGGCGAAATTGAACTCGTTGGGCATACGCGTGGCGAAAAGAAGATGCTCACCAAGATTGTCGACACCATGGAGGCCGAGGGTTTCACGGGCGGCGAGGTCATCATCGATCACGTTGAGAACGAAGCTGGAGCCCAAGCGCTTGCCGACCGCATTGTGGAGCACTGGCCAGGCTCCAAGACTATCATCATGCCCTGCAACGGCCTCGATTCCTATTACGCCGAGATGCATGGTCTCATCATCGGCTACGGCATGGGCATGGCTTCGGGCCAATAAAGCTCAACCAAGCTAAAACGCGGACGGGACAAAGTGACTGATGGCTCTTTTGCTGGGGTTAGATAGCGATACTTTTTACATCTAATTGCCCGCTGATACCGCGCCTGTCCTGTACGCTGATAGCGCAACGCTCCAATCGTCAAGACTTTGTTTTCCGCAAGCCATTTTTGGATTTCGCACATACGCACGCCGCTAACAAACATAGCGAAAACCTGTTTGACAATCGGCGCGGTTTCCGGGTCGGGTATAAGGTGGTGGCGGTTGTTCGGGTCTGGGATATAGCCGTATGGATATTCCCCGTTGACGCGCTCGCCTTTTTGCGCCTGTGCCTGTTTAACTGCGCGGATTTTCTTGCTTGTGTCGCGGGCGTAAAACTCGTTAAACCAGTTCCGCAAGGGGGTAAACTCGTTATCCTCCCGCGCTGTGTCAACTCCGTCGTTGATCGCGATATAGCGTACTCCGTTTTCGGGAAATACAATCTCTATGAGTTCGCCCGTTTTCAGATAGTTTCTGCCAAGACGGGAAAGGTCTTTGGTAATGACCGTCGCCACTCGTCCGGCTTCCACTTCCTGCAACATCGCTTGCAGCCCCTCGCGCTCAAAACTCACGCCGGAAAATCCGTCGTCCACAAAAAACTTGGCTCTTCGGTGGTTTCTGTGGGAGAGATTCCGGCATAGGCCCAGCTCAGCGGGCGAAAACAACGATCTGGAACTGAAACGGCCCCGGGAGGGGCCGTTTCCGCGTCATCCGCCTATGATTGCTAAGCCAAATTCAGACAACCGAAGAGGTGTGACACATGAAGAGTCTACTACTTCTCGCCCTCGGTCTGGCCCGCACGGTCGTCCTGGGCGCGCGCATCGAGGCCGAGCGCATCGTCGTGAGCGTCCGGCCCTACAAGCGCGAGCAGCGCCGCTGCCCCGTATGCGGCAGGGCCTGCGACTTCTACGACATGGCGAACCGCGGGGCCCCCAGGCTGTGGAGGGCGATGGACCTGGCGCGCTCGGCCTGCTACCTGGAGTACGCGCCCTGCAGGGTGCGCTGCCCGGAGCACGGCGTGCGCACCGAGGCCGTCCCCTGGGCGCGGCACGGGGCGCGCTTCACGCGCGACTTCGAGGACTGGGTGGCGTGGCTGGCGGTCCGCTGCACCGCCTCGGCGGTCTCCGAGCTCGCCCGCGTCGAGTGGCACAGCGTGGGCGGCGTGTGCAGGCGCGTCTACGCCGAGCTGGAGGCCGCGCGCGGCGCCTCGAGGTTCGACGGCGTGCGCCGCATCGGCATCGACGAGACGTCGTACAAGAAGGGCCACAAGTACGTCACGGTGGTCGTCGACCACGACCGCGGCTGCCTCATCTGGGCGCACGAGGGCACCGGCAAGGACGTGCTCAACCTGTTCCTCGACGAGCTCACGCGCGAGCAGAGGCGCGCCATAGAGGTGGTGACCGCCGACGGCGCGAGGTGGATAAGGCAGCTGGTCAAGCGCCGCTGCCCCAACGCGAGGTGGGTCATGGACCCCTTCCACGTGGTCCAGTGGATGAACGACGCGCTCGACGCCGTGCGCTGCGAGGAGTGGAACGCCGCCAGGGCCGCCAGGCCCAGGCCCGAGGGCAAGCGCGGCAGGCCTGCCAAAGGCGAGCTGCCGCCCGAGGAGGTCAGGGCGCTCGAGGAGGAGGCGGCCTCCATCAAGGGCAGCCGCTACGCGCTCGTGAAGAACCCCGAGGACCTCACCGACGGCCAGAGGGCGAGGCTCGAGGCGCTCAAGAAGAGGGCCGGCTCGCGGCTGGTCAGGGCCTGGGAGCTCAAGGAGGACCTGCGGGCCGTCTTCCGGGCAGCCGACGGCTCCGAGGCCGCCGAGCTGCTCGACGACTGGATGCACAGGGCCGCCTGCTGCAAGATCGCCAAGGTCGTCGCCGTGGAGAAGAAGGTGCGCCGCCGGCGCGACGACATCATCGCCGCAGTCGAGCTCGGCATCAGCAACGGGCGCGTAGAGGCCATCAACAACAAGATCAAGGTGACGGTGAGGATGGGCTACGGCTTCCGCAACACCGACAACCTCGTGGCCCTGCTCATGCTCAGGTGCGGCGACTGCCAGCCCCAGCTCCCGGGTCGCCCGGTGAAGGCGAGGAAGAAGGGCGTGAAGGGAGCGAAGAGCGTTGCTGCCTAGGCTAGCCCCTTGTCACACAAACTACCGAAGCCTCCTTTTTTCACCTGCTGAAGGTTATCAATCTTCTTATTGAGTATCTCGGCATTCTTTCTTCTGCCAATGCCCTGACGGGCAGATCCACCGCCCTTTCGGCTGGTTCGGGGTCGCAGGCATGCCCTGGCGGGCAGATCAGCGCCTTTTCGGCAGGTTCGGGGGCGCAGGCATGCCCTGACAGACGGCTGCATTGCCCATATGCGTTTTGCGCGCGAGGACCCTGTTGCTCCTGTCAAAAGCGTGGCGAAATGAAGTGGCCCAAAAGAGGGCAGCAGAATACCGAAATCCCAGCTTGAAATAGCTCAGCTATTTGTCACTGTGCGGTTCTGCCTGCTATGATTAGCCATGCACTGCTGGGGAAGACTCATCCGCTAGAATTGCTTGGACGAAAGGAGACGCAATGGTACTCGACAGATACGCGCGATTTGCTGACAGCGCCGACGTGCTCTCTTGCCCCCTTTGCCACAGCGCCCTGAAGCTGCAGGAAGGGAGCCTCGTATGTCCGAAGAGGCACTGCTTCGATATCGCAAAGCAGGGGTACGTAAACCTTCTAGGGCCCTCCAGGCAGTCAGCCCACTACAGCAAAGAATCCTTTGAGAGCCGCATGGCAATCCTGGAGGCAGGGTATTACGACCACGTGAAAGAAGCCGTCCTCACCGCGGTAGGAAGGGCCCTTTCCCCAAGCGAGGGTCCTGCAGCTGTGAACGCGACGCCATTCCGCGTGCTCGACGCGGGATGCGGAGAAGGCTTCTATGCACGTGCAATCCGAGAAAACCTCTGTGTCGACGTGGTGGCGTTTGACCTCTCAAAAGACGCCATGCTGATGGCGGCCCGCCACGATTCCAGAAAGGCGGTCAAATGGCTGGTTGGCGACCTGACGAACATCCCCGTGCTGAAAGGCTCCATCAACTGCGTGGTGGACGTATTCGCTCCCTCGAACTACGACGAATTCAAGCGCGTTCTCACCCCAACCAGAAACGCCTCCGCGCCAGGAGTGCTGGTCAAAGTGGTTCCAGGCAGCAATCATCTTACGGAGCTGCGCCACCTTGCTGAAGGATCTTTGCGCAGCAAGGAATACTCAAACCAGCTGGTGACCGATTGCTTTGAGAAGCACTTCAAGATGACCGACCGCATCAAGGTGACGCGCACCTTCGAGATGTCCGAAAGGGACGTCCGCGTGTTCGCCGAGATGACGCCGCTGCTGTTCGGCATCGACGCGGATTCCCTAAATCTATCGCGTGTGAAAAGCATCACCATCGAGGCTGAATTGCTGGTGGGCACCCCTCGCTCCCAAGGCCCTTCATGAGCTCAGCCAGCTCATCATCCTCTTAATTGCAGGGCTGAAGGACAGCCCTTGTCAACCGCCCCAGAAGAAATCTGGCTCTTCGGTGGTTTCTGTGGGAGAGATTCCGGCATAGGCCCAGCTCAGCGGGCGAAAACAACGATCTGGAACTGAAACGGCCCCGGGAGGGGCCGTTTCCGCGTCATCCGCCTATGATTGCTAAGCCAAATTCAGACAACCGAAGAGGTGTGACGCATGAAGAGTCTACTACTTCTCGCCCTCGGTCTGGCCCGCACGGTCGTCCTGGGCGCGCGCATCGAGGCCGAGCGCATCGTCGTGAGCGTCCGGCCCTACAGCACCGCTTTTAGATACTGCTTGATGTTGCGCACTTTGGTTGTGTTCTCCCTCATGCAATCCAAAACAAACTCAATATGGCTGCTGTTCAGCTTCAAAAACTTGGATTTCACCAATTCGGCGGGGTAGTCGTCCCCGGCAATACGGATTGTCTTTCGGGCTGTGCAGACGGTTTCCAGCATAAGGTCAACAATCTCGTCCAAACGGTCTTTGTCAATTTTGCAGTTTTGAATGAGATGGTCGTATTCGATATTGTCCTTGATAATCTCCCTGTAAATCTCTACTGCGCTATTGCTTTTCGCTTCCGTTCTTTTCCTTTCCGGCGGCGTAGCCGCTTCGCCATGCGCAAAGGGCAAGGGGTTTAGGGAATGGAAAGGAATGGAATCGGTACTTGATAAATCAGTAATTGATTGTTCTTTACTTAATATATCTTTATTTAATTGCGTTGGATTTTCCAACGTAGGTTTTTCCTGCGTAGGTTTTTCCAACGTTGGATTATCCAATGTTGGATTTTCCAATGTAGGTAAATCCAATATAGGCGGCTGTCCGCCGCTGGTAGCTGCTTCCGGCTCTCGCGGCTGCGGCTGCTCCTATATGACGTAATCTGCGCCCCGCAAGCGTCCCTTTTCGTCGCGCTCCCGGCTGCGCACGATATATCCGGCTTTTTCGAGTTCCTTTACCGCTTCGCGGATTGCGTCGATCTTCTCCCGGTTGATATGGGATAAGCCCGCAAGGGTATAATCCCAATCTTCGGGCAGCGAAAGCATTTGCGACAACAAGCCCTTTGCCTTTAAGGACAATTCCTTGTTTCGCAAGTGGTGGTTGCTCATAACGGTATATCCCGTATTTCGCTCCACTCTGAAAACTGCCATATTTCCTCACTTCCTCTCTTGGTATGCGTGGACAATTAGAAAGCCGTTTTCGGCTGTTTTGGTATTGCAATATGCCCTTTGCCGTTTTCGCGTCTGCAAAGCCGCATGTCACAAGGGCTTTTGCCCGTCTATTTGTCCATGCTGGCGTGCGTTTTCCGCGTCCTTTTGCCGGGGCAATAGGGACACTCTTTGAAAACGCAAAACTCATATTTCCACCCGGGGCGGTAGAAACGGTAAGTGCCGCAATCTTCATCATCTCCGGCACAACCGGATTGATAGCGGTCAAATCCCGGCTTCTGCTGCATGAGCAATTCAAACGCCCGCTGCTTGCCCTTTGTGAAATACATTCCGGCTGCACCTCCTTTCCTGCGGGCATAAAAAAACGGCGTTACTTTCTCCCCCAAAGGGGTTAAGGTAACGCCGTTTGTGTGCGTATTCAGTTTTTAACACATTCCCTGTCTATCCGCTGTCCGCAAAACCATTGATTTTATTAGCTTTTTGCCGCTATCGCTATCACACCTCATTATTATCCCGCCCGCGTTATACGTCGCCTAGCTATTAAACCCATTGAACTTGAGGTAGCTCATCAGGTACGCCTTCGATACAAAAGACGAAACCGCACTGCGTACGAGCAATGACTCGCGCGTAACCTGATGTGCGGTATCGGGCACGGGAGTCTGCTCAAGGGAAAACGCCGCACGAATCGATGCCTCAAGTTGATCGACTACATAATCGAAAGCCGTCGGAGCGTCGTAGCTCAAGCGCTGAATATTAAAGAGCGCCTGAACCGCAGCGATGGGCAGCACCTGCTTAAAGATACAAATGGCGATGAGACGCGCAATCTGCTCACGGCCATACTGCTTTTTAACTGGAGCAGGAACAAGGCCGACCTTTACGTAATTATTGATCATCGAAGGCGTGATAACGGGCTGCTCTACGCAAATCGAAAGCGGCTCCATCCACAGCGCAACATATTCAATAACCTGATCGCGATAGAGCGTTACGTTGGGCAGCTGGTCATAGCGTGGCAGGCTCAACGCATTGAGTTTACCCACCATATCGGACTGAATAAATGCATCCGGCAGCACCGTCGGCTGAATATCCTCCGGCTTAATGCTGACCGATGTATCGGACATCGGGATAACATGTTTTACGTGGTTCATAAGAGACCTCCGTTCGTTTTCTATATTGTATTCTAGAATATCTAGTTTTGCATACCACATAGCCGCTAAGTAAAAGTGGTTGGACAGCACATTGACGCACCGTCCAACCACTTTGCATATAGATAGCAACCTTACATAAGATATATTATCGTACTTATCCTCGTAAGAAGGCGTATGCGCTGGTAGCCGCTATGGCTCCGTCCGAAACGGCGGTCACAACCTGGCGTAAACGCTTGGAACGGATATCGCCGGCAGCAAACAAACCCGGCGTGCGCGTGGCCATCAAGTCGTCGGTAACGATACCGCCGTCAGGCGCCAGATCCACCAGATGCTGTACAAGCTCGGTATGGGGCTGTGTTCCGGCAAAGACAAAGATGCCAAACGAACCTGGATCGAAGGACTCGGAATAGGTATCACCGGTGGCGTTGTCCTTAAACGTGATAGTTGTAGGCATGGCCTCGCCCGATAGCTCCACAATACTAGTTTGGTACCTAACAGAAATATTATCTTTAGCGAGCACCTTTTGAACCACGCCATCGGGAGCACGGAACTGATCACGGCGCAAGACGATGGTCACGCTGCTGGCAATTTCTGATAAGAACAGGGCTTCCTCGCAGGCAGCATTACCGCCGCCAATGACAAAGACCTGTTTGCCACGAAAGAACATGCCGTCGCACGTCGCACAATACGAAACGCCGCGACCGCGATACGTATCCTCGCCGATAAAGCCAGCAGAGCGCGGCGTCGCGCCCATACAGGCAATAACGCTTGAGGCCACCGTGTCGCCCGTATCGTGATGCACCGTAAACAGCGCCGCATCCGCATCGTAATCGATACCCGTAACCATGCTCCATGCAACCTGTGCTCCCAGGCCCTCTGCATGTTGCTGAAAACGCTCGCCGAGTTCGGCACCGCTCAAGAGCGGAATACCCGGATAGTTTTCGACCTCATTGGTTGTGGCGATCTGTCCTCCCGACATGCCTTGCTCGATCACGGTCGTCGTTAGATTGGATCGCGCAGCATAAATGGCTGCAGCATAGCCCGCTGGGCCGCCGCCGATAATCGCAACATCGATCGGCTGATTGGTAGTCATGGAGTGTCCTCTCATCGAAACATTGGCGTTCTTTGCGCTCATACCCAAATTTAGGAGAACATGACAGTCATGCACTACAATGATTCTTTGCGAAACAACGATGAAGGGGAGTTATCGATGGATCAAACGCAGATGGGCAATGACGCTCCCCTGCCCACGCAAAGCGCCCCCCAATCGGAACAATTGATGCCGTCACCTGGACAAAAGCCCTTAGTGACCATTGTCCATGCATCGGTTGGTTCGGGACACAAAGCGGCAGCAAACGCTATCGCGCAAGCATTCGAGCTTATACGCGGCACCAAGGGCATACCGCAGGATGTCGAGATTGAGGTCTTGGATATCCTCGATTTTGGACGCATAAAATTCGACGGCAACAAAACGGCCGCATCGTTTACCGGCGCCACACGCCCAATTTATGACTTGACCTGGCGATATACCCTTACCGGACACCTGCTTTGGGGCGGCGGCACGGCATGGTCGCGCATTATGTTCCCCGCATTTAACGAATACGTTCGCACTCGTAGGCCTATTGCCGTGGTCGCCACACATATCACGGCAGCCAACGTTGCGGTTGGTGCGCGCGTCATTACTGGCATCGACTATCCCGTCATTTGCGTGCCGACCGATTACGAGGTCGAGGGCTGGTGGCCCCATAAGGACACTGACTTATTCTGCGTGGCAAACGAGTTTATGGCCGAGACGCTCCGCCCACGCAAGGTTCCCGAGGCAAAGATACGCATTACGGGCATCCCTATTCGCGCTGGATTTGACACGGATTACAGTCGTGAGGAAGAACTCGAGAAGTTCAAACTCCCTACCGACAAGACCATTGTGTTGGTAATGGCCGGCGCCAGTTTGCCTCAACCGTACGTTCGCTTTCGCGCGGCGATGGACCACACCCTCCCCTTCCTCCGTAGCTTCGAGGATATGCACTTTGTCTTTTTGCCGGGCAAGGACACGGAATACGCCACGCGCCTGAAAACGCTCTTCGAAGCCATAAAACTCGAAAACGTCACGGTTCTTGACTATGTCGATGACATGGCAGCGCTCATGCACGGCTGCGATCTGGCAATTCTCAAATCGGGCGGACTCACTGTTACCGAATGCCTGTGTGCACACCTGCCGATGATTCTGCTGGGCAAGTCCTATGGCCAGGAAAAGGCCAACACCACCATGCTCACCGACTTGGGCGCCAGCATGCATGTCACCACCGCACGCGAGCTCATCGTGACGCTGCGCCATCTCCACGATCATCCCGAGTCGCTCAAGGCACTGCTCATCAATGGCGAAGTGCTACGCCGTCCACACGCGGCCGAGGACATCGCCATCGCAACCATGGAGCTTGCAGGCAAGCCCCAAAAGCGCAAACGAGCCTTCTGCCGCTTCTACTGGGGCGGAAAACCTGCGCATATCCGCTAGGGTCTTAATGTCCGCTTACCCGTGGGAGGCCCCTATATATCATCCCGTGCTCAAACATTCTCGCTTCGCTGCGAAACTGCGCGCGGGACGATATATAGGGGCCTCCCACGGGTAAGCTGCGTTTACGTATTAGCAGCTATACCAGATTCCCCACCATTAGAATCTGCAAAGGCAAAACCGGAAAATTCAAATGTAGTAAGCCAATGCGACAAAGGGACTGTTCCTTTGTCGCATTGGCTTACTAGAATGTAAATATTTTTCAAGCGAGTAGCCGCCCGCCCGCCTCTCACACATATCGTTCCACGCGCAGTTTCGCAGCGAGCGAAGCGATGCGAGAATGTTTGAGCATGGAATGATATGTGTGAGAGGCGGGCGGGAGGGATACGAGCGCCCCCGCGAGAATGTTTGAGCATGGGATGATATATAGGGCCCTCCCACGGGTGAGCGGACGGAAGCAACTAGGCGACGCCGCTGGAACCGAAGCCTCCGTTGCCTCGGTCGGTTTCGTCTAGTTCGTCTACCTCCACGAGATTGACCGTGGGAACTTCTTGGATCACGAGTTGAGCGATTCGGTCACCCTTGTTGATCTGGATTTCATTGGATGGATCCAGGTTGATAAGGATGACTTTGAGTTCTCCTCGGTAGTGGGCGTCGATGAGGCCAGGAGTGTTGACTATAGACAGACCCTGCTTAATAGCCAGGCCACTGCGAGGCTGAACGAAGCCAGCGTATCCATCGGGCAGCGCGATCGCAAGACCAGTAGAGACCAAGCGCCGCTCGAAGGGCTTAAGGGTACAGTCCTCATTGGCACGGAGGTCCAAACCGGCATCTGAGGGATGGGCGTATTTGGGAAGCTCGATCGTAGGGTCGAGACGCTTAATGTTGACCGTAATGTTGGACATAAAATCACCTTAGCTTGTCGAGCTCTTGCAAAAACTCATCGATATCTTTGAAATCGCGATAGACCGAGGCAAAGCGAATGTAGGCCACCTTGTCGATCTTGGCCAAGCGCTTAAGCACCATGTCGCCCAGGTCGTGGGACGTAACAGCCGTCAGCGTACGGGAACGCAGCTCCACCTCGATGTCATCGATGAGCTCATTAAGCTTTTTCGTGTCGATGTCGCGCTTAATCGTAGCGCGCATTAAGCCGACCAGCAGCTTATTGCGATCGAACCGCTGCCTTGACCCGTCAGATTTGATGACCTCGATGGGGTCTTCGCATCGCTCGAATGTTGTGAAGCGATAGTTGCACGAACAACATTCACGACGGCGTTTAATGGTGTTATTAGATTCCTGCATACGGGAATCGACAACACGGGTATGTGCATTGCCGCATCTGGGACAGCGCATGGTACCTCCTCCAAAACGATAACAAGGGTACCATGTGCCGGAGTTTAAATCTTACGAACGCGCAGGAACTTTAAGAACGTCACCCGCACCGAGTGACCCATGCTCCAGATGATTGACACTGCGAATCATGTCAGAAGTCTCCTGTGTAGAAAGACCGTCAACGGAATGCTCCTGAGCAAGCGACCACAGGGAATCTCCGGACTGTACATGAATCGTCTCGTAGGTAACGTTGGCAACGGAATCAGCATATGCTGCATGACGAGCAGAAAAGACTGAAGCGGAAAGAACAAAAAACAAGGTGAACGCTACGGCAACAGCGACTATTGTCGAGGCCTTTAGGGCAACGGGAGCCGAAACAGCGACTGCATGTTTGGAGCGAACAGGCCCAGCGGCCATGGCTTGAAAATCGCAGCGTCCGCCCTTCACGACCGTAAAGGAAGGCGATACGGGCGTCTCATACTTAAGGGCGAGGTTTCCCTGGACCATATCCGTTGCATTCATCATGTTCTCCTCTCGCGTTTTTTGACGAGAACTGTTTTATCAAGCCGCGAGGACAAAAAAGTCTAGCGCGGGAACGAGTGTTCGGTTATTATTATCTTCGAACAGTTGTTCCTGTCAAGCAAACATAGAACATTTGTTTGGGTTAGGTAGAGAGGAATCCCTGATGGCTCGCAAAATTACCAAGCGACAGCAGCAGATTTACGACTTCATCAAGGAGTATCAGCAGGAAAAGGGCTATCCGCCCAGCGTGCGTGAGATGGCTTCGGCTGTGGGTCTTTCCTCCCCTAGCACCGTGCATGCACATCTCTCCGCACTGGAAGCACGCGGCCTGCTCAAACGTGACGCCACCAAGCCTCGTGCCCTAGAGCTCTTTGACGAGGACGGAGCCTCCGTCTCCATCTCAAAGTCCGATGAGCCCGCGGCACCCCGCGGAACCGTATCGCTACCCCTCGTGGGCCGTGTCGCCGCGGGGATCCCCATCCTTGCCGAGCAGAATATCGAGGACACCTTTACCATCCCGACCGAGATCGCAACGGACCAGGGGTCTTTTATCCTCGAGGTCCACGGCAATTCGATGATTAACGTCGGTATCCTTAACGGCGACTATATCATCGTTCGCGAACAGAAGAGTGCCATGAATGGCGAGATCGTTGTGGCCATGATCGATGGCTCCGCAACGGTCAAAACGTTCTACAAGGAGCAGGGACGAGTTCGCTTGCAGCCCGAAAACGACACCATGGAGCCCATCTATGCGACAAATCCGACGATCCTGGGCAAGGTTGTTGGATTGATGCGCCGGTTCTCGTAATGCAAAACCGCATCACGGTCTTTGATACCATTCGCGGATTTACCATGCTGTCGATGGCAGGATTTCATGCTTGCTACGATCTTGCCTATCTTTATGGTTGGGATATGCCCTGGTTTACTCAGACCATCTTCCAAGACATCTGGCGTGCCAGCATCAGTTGGGTATTTTTGTTTATTGCCGGCTGGATGTGCACCCTCTCGCGCAACAACATCAAGCGTGCCGTCAAATATGCCGCTGCCGCTTTTGTCGTATGGGTCGCGACGACGCTCGTCTCAGTCGATGACTCGGTGAACTTCGGCATCATGTTCTGCATGGCGGCCTGCACCGCCATTGTCGCGCTCGCGCGTCCGATGATCGTTAAAGTGCCGTCGGTATGGGGTATAGCAATTTGCCTCACACTTTTTACCCTTACCTGGAGCATTCCTAAAACGGTTTATCCTATCCCCTATTTAGCTTGGCTGGGTTTCCCAAGCCCAGACTTTGTCTCTGGTGATTACTATCCAGTCATACCATTCTTATTTATGTACCTTGCAGGCTTCTTTGCCGCCCACACGACTCAGGAAGCAAACTATGAGACGCCGGGATGGGCCTATGCGAATCCCATCCCGGCGCTCGCAAGTCTCGGGCGCCATGCGCTGCCGTTCTACCTGCTTCATCAACCGGTTATCTTGGGTGTACTGGAGCTGATTTACTCTGTTCGATAACGCTCGAGACGCGGTGCGATACGGGCTGGAAGCTTTGCCACAATACGAACGCCGTCCTCGAGGTATTCCTCGTGCAGAAGGGTTCCCTGTTCGTGCACGAGCGTGATTAACGCGCCCTCTCGATACGGGATATCGGCCGAGAGCAACACGTCCGTAGCGGCCGCTTCACGAGCGATGCGATCGACTAAGTCATCAAGGCCCTCACCCGTCTGAGCCGAGAACAATACCGCCTCGGGATAGCGCCGGCGAAAGCTCAAACGGTCGACGCTATCGAGCAGATCGATTTTATTGAACACGGTAAGCGTCAGGCGCTCACCGGCACCAATCTCGTCAAGGACACGATCAACCGCCTCAAGCTGACGCTCGTAATCCTCATCGGAAGCATCCACAACTTTAAGAACCAAATCGGCGCCGAGCACCTCGGAAAGCGTAGATTTAAACGCGTCGACCAGGCCATGGGGCAGCTTTTGAATAAAGCCAACGGTATCAGTGATCGTCATGCCACGGCCACCGGGTAAACGATACGAACGCGTCGTAGGATCGAGCGTGGCAAACAGCTTATCCTGCGAAAGTACCGTGGATCCCGTCAATCGATTAAGCAACGTCGACTTACCGGCATTGGTGTAGCCAGCCAACGCTACGCGAAACGCCGGCGATTCAATACGGCTTTTCGATTGCACATCGCGACGTTGTTCAACCTGTTTCAATTCGCGTCGAAGCGCAGCGATCTTATCGCGAATCAGGCGACGGTCGACCTCGAGCTGGCTTTCGCCCTGGCCAAAACGCGATCCAATGCCGCCACGCGTCTGTTCCTTAGCAAGGTGGCTCCACATACCTCGCAGACGGGGCAGCAGATACTGCAACTGAGCCAGCTGCACCTGTAAGCGACCCTCACGCGTCTGAGCATGCAGACCAAAGATATCCAAAATCAACGCCGTGCGGTCAATAATCTTGACCGGTTCGCCCACGGCTTTCTCAAGATAGGACTGCTGTGAAGGAGTCAAGTCGTCGTCGAAGATTACAACATCCGCATCCATACGATGCACCAAACCGCATAGCTCCTCGACCTTACCGGAGCCGATAAACGATTTGGGATAAGGTTTGACCAGGCGCTGAGACAAGCGTGCCACGCATTGGGCTCCAGCAGTGTGAGCCAAGCGCTCGAGCTCGTCGAGCGAACGGTCGAGCGGCCAGGCGTTATCGCGCCATTCAACACCAACCAAGACGGCACGCTCAGGTTCAGGCGCCGTGGGAACCAAGGGAAAACGTGCCATTAGGCAGCCTCGATACGACGGTAGATATCATCGACGACCTCATCGATCGTAAACTCATCCATATCGAACCACACGATGCGGTCGTCACGCTTAAACCAGGAAAGTTGGCGCTTGGCATAGCGACGTGAGCGCATCTTGATAAGCTCGCGGGCCTCATCCATGGTAATAGCGCCTCGCAAGGCATCAATAATCTCTTTGTAACCGATTGCCTGCATCGACGTGAGTGCATCACCCAGGCCCTGGTCCATAAGGCCACGGACCTCATCGACCAGCCCCTGCTCAAACATAAGGTCGACACGCAGGTTAATGCGCTCATACAGCACTTCACGGCTACGCGTCAGACCAAACCACATGGCATGATAGCGCTCATGCGGAACGCTGAATTTCGACTTCTGCTGGGCATACGACACACCGTCATCGTGCATCTCGAGCGCACGGATCACGCGGCGCACGTTATGAGGATGAATCACGGCAGCCGATTCCGGATCACGCTCGGCAAGCAGGGCATGCATAGCTTTCTCGCCAATACGCTCGGCAAGCTCCTGATAACCCGTGCGGCGTTCGTCCTCGAGCTCTCCCGAAGGAAAAGCCATTTCATCGAGTGCAGCCTTAAGATACAAGCCCGTGCCGCCGCAAAAGACCGGAAGCCGTTGCTCACCAAGCAAACGCTCGATATGCGCCCGGGCATCAGACTGATAGAGCGCAGCAGAATACGCGACGCCCGGGTCCACGATATCGACAAGGCGTAGGGGCACCGAGCACTCCTCGGGCATCATCTTGGCCGTACCGATATCCATACCGCGATAGATTTGCATCGCGTCACACGATAACACTTCAGACGACAGACGAGCAGCCAGGCGGTCGGCAACATCACTCTTGCCGACCGCCGTCGGACCGACGATCGCTACGGCAGAAAGGTTTGTGCCGGGGGAAACCATTAGCGAGGCTCACCCACAACGGAGCCAGACAGATACCACGTCTTGGCGACATCCACATCGACGTCGACAATTTTGCCGATAAGCTGATCGATGCTATAGCCAGCGGGAATCGGCGCATGCACTGTCTGGTTCTTAGGACTTTTACCAAGAAGGACAGCGTCGTTTTTCTTGCTCGTGCCCTCAATAAGCGCAGGCACCACGGTGTGAAGCTCGCCCTGGTTATACTCGTATGCCGTCGTCTCGATAACCTTGACCAGACGGTTAAAGCGCTCAAGGATAACCTCATGCGGGGTGGGATCATAAATCTCAGCTGCCGGGGTACCGGCGCGCTTGGAGTAAATAAACGTGTAGGCCTGGGCATAGCGCACCGTCTCGGCAAGCGAGAGCGTCTGCTCAAAGTCTTCCTCGGTCTCGCCCGGGAAGCCCACGATGATGTCGGTCGAAAGCGCAATTTCGGGCATACGGTTACGAATGCGATCGACCAGGCCCAGATAATCCTCGCGCGTGTACCGACGATTCATCTCTTTAAGGATACGCGTGGAACCCGACTGAACGGCTAGGTGAAGCTGCGGCATAACGGCAGGTGTCTCGGCCATAGCATCGATGGTCTCGGGAAGCAAATCCTTGGGGTGCGAAGAAGTAAAGAAGATACGCTCGACGCCCGTATCACCCACGGCGCGCAGCAGGTCGGCAAAGCGCGGCTTGCCAAAAAGATCGCGACCGTAGGAGTTAACGTTTTGTCCCAGCAGCGTAATCTCGCGCACACCCTGACGCACCAGACCCGTCACCTCGTCGACAATCTCCTCGAAGGGGCGGCTCTTCTCGCGACCACGGACGTACGGCACGATACAGTACGTGCAGAAGTTGTTGCAGCCCGTCATGATGGGCACCCATGCATGATACTGCGTCTCGCGATGCCACGGCATACTCATGGCGTCCGTATCTTCATGCTCATTCGTGCGGATATGGCGCTTGCCATCCATAAACGCCTCGGCGATAAGCTCCGCCACGTGCGCAATCGAATGCGTACCAAAAATAACGTTGACGTTATCGACGTTGGTGAGCAAGCCCTCGCCATCGCGCTGAGCGATGCAGCCACCCACGGCGACCACACGCTTGCCCGAAGGAGAAGGAGGAAGACTCTTGCAGGAGTTGCACTGACCGTACAGGCGCGTATCGGCAGCCTCGCGCACACAGCACGTCATGAATACGACAATATCGGCATGCTCCGGATCGAGCGCCATAAGACAGCCATAGGAATCGAGCAAACCGCTCACGCGCTCGGAGTCGTGCTGATTCATCTGGCAGCCGAATGTGCGGATAAAATAGGTTTTACCGGCAAGAATATCGCGTACGAAGCGCTGGTCCATGAGCTTACATCCTAACGATGATATCGACGGGGCACAAAGGTGCTACAAACGTGCGAAAACTCGCTTACGCAACAGGCTTAACGTCGTCCATGACGACATTGTCCATAGCAGCCCGATTAATCTGGTGAACGTAGATAGAGAGACGGATTGCCGTGCGAGACTCCCCGTTAATGAGGATGTCAGAGAACACCGGCGCACAAGAGACATCAAAGCCAGTCGGAATCAAAAAACCTCGCGCAATGGCAACGGCCTTTATGGCCTGGTTGACGGCGCCGGCACCGACGCACTGAATGTTGACGGGAACGCCATCTTTGACCATACCGGCAATGGCGCCGGCAACGGACGCGGGCGATGATTTGCTTGATACCTTCAGGCAATCCATGAAGAAACTCCTGCGTTTAAAAGTACGTTTTAACTGCAATAACTGTATCGTACCGAGCGGACTCGGTAAAGATGCTACTCCTCTTTGGCAAGATCGAACGTCACGGTGATGCGATCACGTGAAACGCGAATCTTAGGGTCGCCGCACAGATTGAGGTAATACCGGGCGGCGAGGTCATTGAAGTCGCGCTCGACAGCACGCGAAAACTGCGCCATGTCATCCTTGGCAATGCGAAGGCCTCGACGGTCCTTGGCAAGATCGACTGAAGCCGGCAAATGCGTGGTGGAATCGCGCTCGCGCAGCAGACGCGCGCATACACCGCGAACGGGCTTAATCTGTCCCGAAAGAATACGGTGGGCAGTACGCTCGGACATCTCGAGACCCAGCCCGGAGCAAATCCGGATAAAGTCCTCGGCATCCGAGGCAAGACCTAAACGATCGATAACCGGAAGCTCGCACTCGTCATCGATAAAGAGCAGGCGTGACGTATCGAGACGACTGGAAGCCTGGGCATACAGGGTCGCAGCGATCTCGGACGGAGAGCCCAGATACACGTCGCAGTCGCGCAGCTCCTCAAGGGCAAACTCGCAGGCTGCGCGAATGATGTTGTGAGGACCGCGAGCGCATACATAGCGGCCGTCTTCGTCTTTAACCGCCTGAGGCCAGCTCGACTGGTCGGCGCGCTCAGCCAAGCGATCGGTATCAACGCACACCTTAAACGCTGAGCCCAAATCGACGCCCGATGTAACAACGCGTGCCTCATCGGTGTTCTGCTTGATAGAGAACAGCGCCATACCACGACCGTGAACACCCCAACGGTCCATCTTCATGCTCTCGAGCTTGGAGGTGACACGGGCATCGAAGATACGCTCCTGCATATCCTGCGGCACACCCGAACCGTTATCCAGGAAGAGGAGGGTACGAACACCCTCCTCCTTGGTCGTGGCTAGATAGACCTTATCGGCTCCGGCATCGCGAGCATTACGCAGCATCTCGATGACAATGTCCTCTACATGCTGAATGTCATGCTTGGCCTGACGGCGCTCGGCCTCCGAAACGCGGAGGCGGACATACCCCTCGCCAAGGTTTTCCTCGACGCGAAGGTTGCCCTCCCCCGACATCGACGCGATAAATGAGATGAGCTCGTTCGCGTCGTTCATGTTATTTAGCGATATCGACGGCACGGCTCTCGCGAATCACGACAACGCGCACCTGACCGGGATACTCCATCTCTTCCTCGATCTGATGGGCGATATCGTGCGCAAGCACCGTGGACTGGGCATCGGAAATCTTGTCCGGCTGAACCATGACATGGACCTCGCGACCGGCCTGCATAGCATAGGTACGCTCGACGCCGTCATGAGAGTTGGCAATCTCCTCGAGCTTCTCAAGGCGCTTGATGTAGCTCTCGGCCGACTCGCGACGGGCGCCTGGACGAGAAGCGGAAACAGCATCGGCAGCCTGGACCAGAACGTCGAGCACCGTGTTGGGGTCGACATCGGCATGATGGGCCTCGATTGCGTGGACGATAACGGGCTTCTCGCCATAACGGCGGGCAAGCTCGGCACCAATCACAGCATGCGGACCCTCAACGTCGTGGTCGATGGCCTTGCCCAGGTCATGCAGAAGACCCGCGCGCTTGGCGGTCACAACATCCAGACCAAGCTCGGAGGCCATGATGCCGCACAGGTCGGAGACCTCAAGCGAGTGCTGTAGCACGTTCTGACCAAACGAGGTGCGGTAGCGCAGAGCGCCCAGGGTTTTGACGATCTCGGGATGCAGGTCGTGGATTCCGGTATCGAAGGCGGCCTGCTCGCCGGCTTCGAGCACACGCTGCTGAACCAAGTCAGCGGCCTTGTGGTACATCTCCTCGATGCGGGCGGGGTGAATGCGACCGTCGGCAATGAGGTTCTCGAGCGCCACGCGGGCGGTCTCACGACGGACCGGATCAAAGCTCGAAAGCACGACAGTCTCGGGGGTGTCGTCAATCACAAGGTTGACGCCGGAAACCTGCTCGAAAGTACGGATGTTACGACCCTCGCGACCGATGATGCGGCCCTTAAGGTCATCGGAGGGAATATGAACGGACGTGACGGTGACCTCGGCGGTATGGTCGGCGGCACAGCGCTGGATCGCCAGGGAGAGAATCTCCTGAGCGGTCTTGTGGCACTCGGCGCGGACCTGTTGCTCGGACTCACGGATGATGGTGGCCGCCTCATGGGTAACCTCGCCGCGGACCTTGTCGAGCAGCTCCTTGTGAGCATCCTCGCGCGTAAGGTCGGCAATACGCTCGAGCTCGGAGGTCTGCTTGGCGCAAAGCTCCTCAAGTTCGCGAGAGCGCTTCTCGACCTGACCGGCCTGGCTGGACAGCTGATGCTCGCGCTTATCGAGTGCATCGTTGCGTCGGTCGAGCGATTCCTCGCGCTGCATCACGCGATTTTCGAGCGCGCGAATCTCGCTCTTACGCTGCTTGTCCTCGGCCTCGGCGGCCTGTTTGTTCTTGATGATCTCTTCCTTAGCCTCGAGCAGAGCCTCTTTTTTGAGGGTCTCGGCCTGACGCTTAGCATCACCGATCAGGGACTCTGCCTGCGCGTGTGCCGACTGAATCTTTTCTTCGGCCTCGTGAAGACTTCCCTGCTTGGCGGTGCGCATGTAGGCAATGGCGACGATGGCACCCAAAACAATGCCAACGAGCGCTGCAATGATAGGCGGCATGCTCACTCCTTTTTATGGATTCGTTACACAACAAAGCGAACCGTCCATACGAACGGCTCGCGACATTTGAGTAATATGGGCGCAGCTTATGCGGGTCGGATACAGATAAACATATAAACAAACTCATCGCAGATGAGCACATATCACAATGCAAATGACAGTAATTATCCTACGTTGAACCGCAACAACTGTCAAATTAACGCACCCAGCACGGCGCCTATCGAGCGGTGAACGGCAGGGGCGTAACGTGAGCATGCTTAAACGTCGCATTTCTCGCTTAAGGCATCGAGGCGCGCCTTAACGGCATCCGCGGCAATGTGATAGGAAAAGCCCTTGCCCATCAAAAATCTGACGAGCTTTTCGAATGCACGTGCCTCGGGAACGCGACGCTTAGCGAGCAAAGCCGATGCGCGAGCCAAGTCGTCATCCTCGGCAAAATAAGCCTCGGGATACCCTGGAATCTCATCAAGTGCAACATGGCGACGCTTGAGTTCAGTCTCGATTTTGCGCTGTCCCCAACCACGACGCTTACGCTCCTCGATAAAGTACGAGCAAAAGCGGTTCTCATCTAAAAAACGATACTCGATGGCACGATTGACGGCAAAGTCGATCGCGGGCTGACGAAAGCCATAGCGCGCCAACTTATCGCGCACCTCGCCCGTAGCATGATCGCGACGCGAAAGCATCTCGGTCACCATGGTGAGCGCACATTTGCATTCGATAAGCTGCACCGCCTCGCGAAAGTCATCCCAGTCGCAGGGAAGATCGGGACGATTCTGGACGTACACACGTGCCACACGCACGGGAATCCAAATGGACCGTTCAAAACCGCCCTCCAGATCGCAATCGATATGTGCACAGGGCTTTTTAGACGCATAACCGCTCGAGAACGAGGAGGCCGTCTTCTTATCCGGAAAAACGACCCTAGCCTCGGTCACCGTATACGACATGTCGGCATCCGTTACTCGTCGTCATCGTCGAGCATCGCGGAGCCATCGATGGCATACAGCTCGTCAAACTCCTCGGGGGCGGGCTGATCGGTCAACTCAACCTCGGAGGGGGCATCATCGTCATACTCAAGACCGCAGGCAAGGCGAACCTTGTGCTCGATCTCGTCGGCGCAATCGGGATGCTCGCGCAGGAACGTCTTAGCGGCCTCGCGACCGTTGCCGAGTTTGTCCTCACCATAGGCAAACCAAGACCCCATCTTTTTGCATATGCCGCACTCGACAGCCATATCCAGAATCGAGCCCTCTTTAGAAATGCCGGTGCCATACATGATGTCAAATTCGGCCGAGCGGAACGGAGCAGCCACCTTGTTCTTAACGACCTTGGCACGTACGCGATTGCCGATTACCTCGTCCTTGAGCTTGATGGTATCGATTTTGCGAATATCGATACGCACGGAAGAGAAAAACTTGAGTGCGCGGCCGCCTGTGGTGGTCTCGGGGTTGCCGAACATGACGCCGATCTTCTCGCGCAATTGGTTAATGAAGATGCAGGTTGTGTTGGACTTGGCAAGCGAGCCGGCGAGCTTGCGGAGCGCCTGACTCATCAAGCGAGCCTGCAGACCCACCGTCGTATCACCGATCTCGCCCTCGATTTCGGCACGCGGAGTCAAAGCGGCAACAGAGTCGACGACGATGGCGTCGATGGCACCGGAACGCACAAGCATGTCAACGATCTCGAGCGCCTGTTCGCCCGTATCGGGCTGGGAAATCAGCACCTCGTCGATATCGACGCCGATGCGCGCGGCGTAGGTGGGATCAAGCGCATGCTCAGCGTCGATAAAAGCCACGACACCGCCCATGGCCTGCGCCTCTGCAAGAATCTCGAGCGAAAGCGTTGTCTTACCGGAGGACTCGGGGCCATAAATCTCAACGATACGGCCGCGCGGCACGCCGCCGATACCCAAGGCGGCATCGAGCGCCAGAGAGCCCGTCGGAATAGCCTCGACCTCGAGCTCGGGACCGCCGTCGCCATACCTCATAATAGAACCCTGGCCGAACTTCTTCTCGATCTCGGCCTTGGTAGTGGCGATCATCTCGTCGCGCTCTTTGCCCGTCGTGCGCGTATGAACGGTACGTACGGGACCTGAATTCTTGGCCATGAATAGCCCTCCTCTTAACAACCTGAATCGATGATAAACGAACGGCTGTTCGTGGTCAACCGTTCAGGTTCATCATATGCACCTGTCCATTCCAAAACCCGACCAAACGCCGACCAATCACCGACCAAACGCTTGACCATGCCAATCGCAAATACGAGTGCTCGTACAAATTAAAGACATGTGCCAGCGCAAGCGCATTCCTTGCCAAAGGTCCCTATCTCCACAATTAAGGGGCCCTAAGGCCCCTTAAAACACATCTATTCCATAGAATTGAGCACGCGGACAATGCGTTCCAAAGCCTCGGCGACCGCATAGGCACGGACGCACGACCGATCACCCTCGTAGTGACAGCGCGCAGACTCAACGACCGTCGCTCCCCCATCGGCCGCACGATACGCCCAGCCGATATAGAACGTGCCGGCGGGGTCTAGCTCGGTACCGCCGCCGGGCCCAGCGTAGCCCGTTGCGCTCACGGCGACATCGCTCTGATAGAGGTCCAGTGAGCCCGCGGCCATCTCACGCGCCGTCTGATGCGAAACGGCGCTAAACCGATCGAGCGTTTCCTGCTCGACGCCGAGCACGCGATGTTTGATCTCATCGCAGTAGGTCACCGCACCGCCACGAAGCACCGCCGAGGCACCCGGGATATCGGCAATCGTCGAGGCGATCATGCCCGCCGTCAGCGACTCCGCCGTCGACACCGTCACGCCACGGGCACTCGCGCGCTCGACAATATCGCGCGCCAGCTCCTCGTTGTTTGCGGCGATCTGCAAATAAGACTCTGTCATACCCACCAGGACCTAGACCGAAAAGACGATCTTACGGCAGTTCCAGAAGTACTGGGCACCCGAGATAATGGTCAAAATGACGGCGATGACGTACAGGAAGCGCGACACCGAATAGACACCGAGCAGCAGCGACGCCGGCCCCAGCTGAAGACCGGCCATCGCAAAGACGCACAGATAGCCACAGATGGAGACCATCGTGGTCGCCGTCTTGTACTTGCCGAGCTTATCGGCGGCAACGACCACACCGGCAGCACTCGCGACCATGCGAAGTGCGCTCACCAACAGCTCGCGAAACAGGATAATGAACACGGACCACACGGTCACCGCGCCAAAATCCAAGAACAGCAGCAAGGCCGAGAACACCAGCAACTTGTCGGCGATGGGGTCCAAGAACTTGCCGAAATCGGTGATCTCGTTGCGTGAGCGCGCCAGATAGCCGTCGACCTTATCGGTGCACGACAGGATCACATACAGAATGAAGGCAGCGGCGGCGAGCGGGCCGTCAAAGGTGCTCCAGTCCGTACCGGCAACGCTCGCGTGAGACAGAGCCGAGACGATCATGAACACCGGAATAAAGACGATGCGCACGCACGTCACGATGTTGGCGGGCGTCCAAACGCTCGTCAGTTCCTTATTGCTCTCGTTTGCCACGACGCTCTCCTACTCCACAACATGGCCGATAAGCTCATAGCAGAAGCTATCGGTAAACTCGACGGTCAAAATATCGCCCACGGACGCCTCGCTGGCGTCCAGATGCACCGCGCCATCGGAATCGGGCGCCTGGAACCAGGCATGACCGATCAGCTCGGCGCCGTCCTCGGTCTCCTCGATACCGTCGACGATTACCTGGGCGCGCTCGCCCACATGGGCTGCCGTGGCGGCAAAACCCAGCGACTCGGCCAGATCCATGGCCTCCTGGGCGCGCTCGAGCTTGACCTCCTCATCGACCTGGCCCTCCATATTGGCGGCCAGGCTGCCCTCCTCCCGCGAGTAGGCAAAGACGCTCGTATAGTCAAAGCCGACGGTGTCCATAAAGTCGATAAGATCACGGAACTCGTCGTCGGTCTCGGTCGGAAAGCCGACCATGGCCGTAGAGCGAATCACGATGCCGGGGATACGATCACGAAGATCGCGGAACAGTTCCTCGAGCTCCTGACGCGAACCGGAGCGACGCATGGCCTTGAGGATGCGCGCGTCGCAGTGCTGCACGGGGATATCGATATAGGGCAATACCTCGGGCGTATCGCGGATCGTCTCGATAAGCTCGTCGGTCATGCCCTCGGGCTGCAGATAGAGCACACGAACCCAGACGTTGTGCGGGCGCACAGCCTCGGCGACGGCACGCAGCAGCTGCGCCAGATTGCGCGGTGAGGCCTCGGCGGCGTCCTCATCGGCAAAGTCAGTGCCCCAAATGCCCGTGTCCTGGCCGATCAGCACGATCTCGCGCACACCGCCGGCAACCAGGTCGCGCACCTCGGAGATAATGCTTTCGGCATTGCGCGAATGATAGCGACCGCGAATGTAGGGAATCATGCAGAAGCTGCAAAAACGATTGCAGCCATCGGAGATCTTGACGTAGGCGACAGCGCCCTCGACGGTACGCTTGACCTGCGGGATATAGGCAGCAATTTCACGCTCCACACCAAGAACGCCATCGATGACAGAGACGATACCGTCTTCCTCATCGGCCTTCACAAATGCCGCGACCTCGGGCAGCTCGTCGGGCAGGTCGTCGCCGTAACGAGACGGCACGCAACCGCACATGACAATGGGGCAGGAGCGAACGCCGTCCTGCACCTCGTTAGCGAGCTCGAGCGTGGTCTCGATGCTCTCAGACGTCGCCGAGGTAAGAAACGAGCACGTATTGACAATGGCGATATCGGCATCCTGAGGATCGAATGCCTCCTCGTAGCCCGCAGCGGTCAGCAGCGAACGCATGCGGTCGGTATCGACCTCGTTCTTGGCGCAGCCAAGCGTGATATAGAGTACGGAACCCAACGGAGTATCCATGTTGGAGAGCGGTCCTTTCGAGTAAATTAGCGGTAGTTGGTAAACTGCAGCGGCTGGCCGTAGTCCTGGTCGCGCAGGAACTGAATCACCGTCTGTAAAGCGTCCTTAGAAGCCGAGGAAACGCGCAGCTTATCGGCCTCGATGGTCACCTTGACCTTAAGCTTTTGATCCTTGATGTCTTTATTGATCTTCTTTGCGGTCGCCTGGTCGATGCCCTCGACGATATGACCGAGCACGCGCACGGTACCGCCCGAAGCCGCCTGCGGGGTGTCCCAAGAGACAGCCTTGAGGTCGATACCGCGCTTGATGAGCTTGGAGCTCAAAACATCGATGATCTGCTTGGAGACAAAATCGGCCGGAGCGTTAATCGTAAAGAGCTTGTCGCCCTTCGAAAGCTCGATGGTGGCGCCGGAGTCTTTAAGGTCATAGCGCTGGGAAATCTCGCGGGCGGTCTGCTGGAAGGCGTTATCGACCTCCTGCATATTAACCTCGGACACAACGTCAAAGCTGGAATCTTTAGCCATGGTTCTTCCTTTCGGTACGGGGAGCCTTAGTAGCTGTCGTACGAATAGTCATCTGTATCGTTCACTGTCTGGCCGTCGGATGCCGTGTCGGTGCCGACGGTAGACTGGGCATCGGTGCCGTCGGCATTATCGGTACCGCCGGCATTATCGCCGTTCGCGGAGTCAGCGGTCTCCTTCTTGGGAACGGTAATGGTCACGCGCGCCACACCCGATGTCTTGGTGTCATAGCGAACCTTTTCACCATTCTTGGTGACCGTGACATCGGAGGGCTTGGACGTGGTGATCTCAATCGAGGACTCGGGCGTGTACTCCTGCTCAAAAGGACCGGTCGCTTGAGCGCCATAGACCGATTTACCGTCGACCTTGACCTCGATCCAGGCGGTCTTGCCCTTGGCAACAGAGACCTTGACCTTGGTGACCTCGTCCTCTTCCGTTTTGACCGTCGCCTTGGCGGCATCGGAACTGGCCGCATCCGTCGCCTCGTCGGCGTCTTCGTCCTCGTCAGTGGATTCGGTCTTCTTGGAAGATTTCTTAGTCGTCGTCTTGGTAGCCACGGGTGTCTCGGACGTCGACTCGGGTGCAGCAGAGCCACAACCACGCAGGAGTACCACGATGAGCAAAATCAACAGTAGCACCACGGCACCGATGCCGACGTAAATAATGCGCGGATCGATCGTGTTGTATTGAGAGGCGCGCCCAACGCCGCGTCCGCGATTGGAGCTACCACGACCATTACCCTGCGGTATGCGGCCGCGACCGCTATCGGGACGACCACGATAGCTACTCTGGCGCTGCGAACCCCGCCGGCCCGGACGCGGCGCAAGCTCGCCACGGCCCTGATAGCCGCGCTGGCCAGAGCGAGGCACCGAAGAGCGCTGCCCATAGGGCTGGGATTGCGAACGGAGGCGCGGCGTCACCTGCGTGGTATCGGCGTCGGAATAGCTATCGCGGGAACGCCCGGCGGGTACTCCGCGATAGCTACGACCGGAGTATCCGCCGTCGCCGTAACCGGCGCGAGGATCGCGACTCAACCCGCGAGCGGCGGGAAGCGCACGGTCATCTGGCAGGGGCGTACTGCGAAAACGATCTCGCTGAGAACGAATTTCCTCGCTGGAGCCCGTCTCGGTGATATAGCCCGCTTGCGGAGGGCGCTGGCCGTACCGTGTCGTACGACCACCCTGAACCATCAAAAAACGACCGTTATCGACCGAAGAACGCGAGTTAACGTAGCCGGCAGCATCCTGAAAACGACCGCCCTGCTGCGAGGTATCGCGTTCATATGCCATGAGGTCGTCAAAATAAGCGTTGACGACCTCGCGCGGGTTAAGCCCCAAAAAGCGAGCGTAGCTCGAAATCATGCCCTGCGCATAGCCACGCGGGGGCATCGATGCAAAGTTACCAGTCTCGAAAAACTCGATGATCTGCGGCCTGATTTTGATGGTGTTGGCGACCTGCTGGATGGAAAGGCCCATCCGGCGACGCTGCTCGAGCAGCATGTCACCAAAGCGTGCAGCCATCAGAATCCTCCAAACTCACGATCTTCACGTACCATCTCGGCGTCGACAGACTCCAGCGCGGCAAGCCCTTCGTCATCCAGCAGGACCTCGCGCGGCTTGGAACCGTCGGGCGGGCCGACGACGCCCTTTTCTTCCAGCATGTCCATAATACGCCCGGCGCGCGCATAGCCAACCTTGAGGCGGCGTTGCAGGCCAGATGTGGAGCCCAGCTGCGATTCCACCACAATATGAGCGGCCTCCCAGATAAGCGGGTCGTCATCCTGCGGCTCGGCAACGCCCGTGCGGACAATACCGCCGCCACCAGCCATGGACATGGAAGCAGGCGCCACGGCAGACAGAATCTCCTCGTGGTAGTCGGGCTCGCTTTGCGACTTAACGAACTCGACGATCTCGTTGATCTCATCATCCGAGACAAAACAGCCCTGGATACGGCGGGGCTTGCCCCAGTCGACCTTGGAGAACAGCATGTCGCCCAAACCGGTGAGCTTTTCGGCGCCCATCTGGTCGATAATGACGCGGGAATCGATGCCCGTGGCCACGTTAAAGGCGATACGATTGGTAATGTTGGCCTTAATGAGGCCCGTCACCACGTTGGAGCTGGGGCGCTGCGTAGCCACGATAAGGTGAATACCGGCGGCACGGCCCAGCTGGGCGATACGAACGATCGAGGCCTCGACATCCTTGCCGGCAACCATCATCAGGTCCGAAAGCTCATCGATGATAATGACCAGATAGGGCATCTTTTGCGGCGGGTTATCGTAGTGTTCGAACTCGCCGGCGGCCTGCTTTTCGTTATACGTCGAGATCTTGCGAACGTTGAGGCGCTCGAAGACCTTCAGGCGACGCTCCATCTCGGACACAGCCCATTGCAAGGCACTCGCAGCCTGCTTGGGTTCGGTCACCACGGGCACATAGAGATGGGGCAGGCCGTTATAGCCGGCAAGCTCAACGCGCTTGGGATCGACCATGATCAAGCGAACGTCCTCGGGAAGCGCGCGCATGAGCAGGGTCGTGATGATGGAGTTGATCATGACCGACTTACCGGAACCGGTGGTACCGGCAATAAGCAGGTGGGGCATCTTGGCTAGGTCGGCGACAACCGGCGTACCCTCGGCATCGCGACCGATGGCCAGCTCGAGCGGACCGCCCTTCACATAGGGAAGCACGTCGCCCAGGTTAACGTTCTGGCGCTTGCGATTGGGAATCTCGATACCCACAAGCGAGGTGCCGGGAATCGGCGCAAAGATACGCACCGACTGGGCGGCAAGCGAAAGCGCGATATCGTCCTCGAGGCTCGAAATCTTGCTCACGCGCTCGCCCTCGCCGGGCTGCAGCTTAAAGGTCGTCACCGTGGGACCGGCAATCCAGCCGACGACGCGAGCGCTACGGCCAAACTCCAGCAACGTGGACTGCAGCGACTCGGCAGTCTGCTCCAACTCCTTGTCAGAAGACGCGGCGGACGCCGACTGCGGGTTGGCGTGCAGGATTTCGAGCGGCGGGAGTTTGAGGCCATCCTCTTGCTCGCCCTCGACATCGGCAGCGGTGCCGTCAGCTCCCCCATCGCCGGCTGCAACAGGAGCAGCGAAAGCCGTAGGGGTGGGGGCATCGGCAACCTTGGGGTGTTTCAGGAAATCGGGGATCTGCGGGGCAGCAGACACGGGGTTCACGGCAAACGGCGGCTCGGACTCGTCGACCTTGTCCGGGTCGTCTTCCATCGAAAGCTGTCCGGTGACCTGTCCTCGCCTGTCTTGGCGACGCGGCAGCAAAGTTGTCTTGGCGGTCTCGAGCGGACACTCGTCATCCTCGTCATCGCCCGCGGTGAGTTCGATTTCGCTATCGGACCAAGACGGGTCGGGCTCACTCGTGTTGAGCTTGGGCGCGGACTTGCCATTCTTGGCATGGCGACGCGGCAGCAGCGTGGTCTTGGCGCGCTCGGCCTCCACAGCCTCGGACACGTCGACAAACGGATCATCGTCCTCGTCATCATCGTCCAGAACAGGGTCCGCGTCATTGCCCATGACCGTGGTCACGGCCATATCGGAGCCCTTCTGACGAAGAATGCTCAGGTGCGGACGGGCGACGCCGGGAACCGACAGGGCCTCTTCGTCGCCCCACGGGCTCGCATTGACATCGGCACGACGGCGCTCGGCAAAATCGGCAGCGTGATCGCGCGCAGAACGCAAAACGCCACCCACCGAAAAGCCGATGATGACAAAGCCAACGACGGCCAAACCCAACAGGACCACCATCGCGATAGGCTTACCCAGGGCATTCTGCAGCGCACTCGCAATAAACGCACCGATGTAGCCACCCGAGGCGGACAGGTTTTGCGGCACAAACATGAGGTCGCACGAATCGCTCGTGCCCGGCACCATCAACGAAAGAATGGAGACGACGGCGATAAAGACAACGGCGCCACCCGCGACCGAGCGAATGTTGAGCGGCGAGTCCTCACCCAAAAAGAGCGTGGCGGCAAACAGCAAAATGACGATCGGCAGCACGTAGGCGCCCAGGCCAAAGCCAAGATGGTAGAAACCGGCAACCACTGCCGTCACGGGTGCCGTTGCCGGAGAAATCACGGCAATGAAAGACGCAATCGCCAAAACGGCAATAACCACGCCGGCGATATCGCGGTTGGCCGAAGGCTCGACCAGGGGCTCAACATCGTCGAACTCGGCCTCGTGGCCCTTATTGGCACGAAGATGGGAACCGGCACCCTTAGCAGATGCCGGTTGGTTGTTGGCTTTATTGCCTTTGGCGTTTTGTGCAGATCCGCGCGCCAAACTAAACCTCCATGACGACCGGGATGATCATCGGACGGGTGCGCGTACGGCTCCAAATGAAGTTGGAGAGCGAATCGCGCACGGCCTTGCGAATGGCATCGGAGCCGCTGCTCGTAAAGCTAAACTTGCCCTTCTCGATTGTCTTCATAATGGATGCGGAGGCATCCTCGGAGAACTGATCGTCGATGGCAAATGAAACGCCACGGCCCGAGAACTCGATGGCCTCGATCTTCTTGTGCTTGAGCGAAACGATGGCGACGGCTGTGACCATACCGTCATTGGCGAGCTTCTGACGATCGCGCAGGACGATGGGGTCGGTATCACCGATGCGCAGGCCGTCGACGTAGACGACGCCGGATTCGACGGGCGTGCCGCGCTTGACAATACCACCGCGCATCTCGAGTGTGTCACCGTTATCGAGGATAAAGATGTGATCATCCTTAATACCCATCTTACGGGCAAGCTGGGCATGGGCACGCAGGTGCACGGCCTCGCCGTGAACCGGCATAAAATAGGTGGGCTTGGCCATGGCCATCAGAAGCTTGAGCTCCTCCTGGCTGCCGTGACCCGAGACATGGACGAGGGCACGGTTCTTGTCCCACACGTCGCAGCCAAGCTTGGCCAGGCTGTTGACGACCTGCTGGACGGCCTTCTCGTTGCCGGGAACAGGGGTCGCCGAGAGGATGACGGTATCGCCCTCGTGGATGGAGAGCGTCTTGTGCTCGCCGTTGGCCATGCGGGACAGCGCCGACAGCGGCTCGCCCTGAGAGCCGGTGCACATGACGACGATCTTGTCGTCAGGCAGGTTATCGATATCGAAGGCATCGATGATATCGGCATCGTCGATGTTGAGGTAGCCCAGCTCGCGCGCCACGCGGGTGTTGGTGAGCATGGAACGTCCGGTCACGACGACCTTGCGGCCGCACTTGCGGGCGGCGTCGCAGATCTGCTGCAGGCGATGGATATGGCTCGAGAACGAGGCGACGAACACGCGGCCCGGGGCATTCTTGATGGCGTGCAGCAAGTTGGGGCCGACCTCGGCCTCGGACTTGGTAAAGCCCGGAACCGTGGCGTTGGTGGAGTCGGAAAGCAACAGGTCGATGCCCTGCTTGGCAAAGCGACTGATAGCGGCATAATCGGGCGTGACGCCATCGATGGGCGTCTGGTCGAGCTTAAAGTCGCCCGTGTGCATAACGGTGCCCTGGTTGGTGCGAATGAATACGCCCAAAGCGCCCGGAATTGAGTGCGTCATAGAGAAGAAGTCGAGCGAAATGCTGCCAAGATTGACATGGCTACCGCCCTTGACCTCGCGGAACTTGGGCGCGCGGATGCGGAACTCGGAAAGCTTGCCCTCGATGAAACCAAGCGTCAGCTTGCTCGAGAAGATGGGCACCTTGTTGTTGAGGTCCTGCAGCAGGTACGGAAGCGAACCGGTATGGTCCTCGTGGCCGTGGGTGACGATGATGCCGCGGAGCTTCTCCTCGTTCTCCAGAACATAGGTGTAGTCGGGAAGCACCAAATCGATACCGGGCTGGGAATCGTCGGGGAACATAAGGCCGGCGTCGACGAGCACCATGTCGTCGCCGCACTCGAAGACCGTCATATTCTTGCCGATGCCGTCAAGGCCTCCGAGCGGAATGATCTTCAAGGGAGATGATTTTTTAGCTGCCATAGGTTCGTGCGGTTTCCTTTCTTCGAAACGGGTCTGGAACAACCGACGGGGCGCTTCTGGCAAACCGACCGCCGGGAACGTACAAACATGCATCACGGAGTCGATGCAGTAACCGCATTATGATACCCATTTGCCCACCAACAGACCACCCATGCATCAAAGCCCCATCCAAACCGGTCCATCCCGCCGGTCTGGGGCCATCGGGGGCCGGGGCGGGTTAAGTTTGCTGCTCTACAGTCCTGCGCAAGACGGAAAGCACATTAAGTGCTTTCCTTTGCGTGCGGAACTCGCGACAAACTTAACCCGCCCCGGCCCCCGATGGCCCCAGACCAGCCAAAAAGGGACAGGTTTATTTTGGTAGGTTTTATCTGGGGTAATGCCGCACATGCGATTATCTAAAGATCTGAATTCAGATAACTGAATAGACTATCTGACAAAATCGAAACCCGCACCCACCAGCCCTTTTGCTATTCCCGGCGGGGTCCGCGGGTAAAGTTTATCGCGAGTTCCGCACGAGCCGGAGAGCACTTAATGTGCTCTCCGTGCGAGCAGGACTGTAGAGCAGGAAACTTTACCCGCGGACCCCGCCGGGAATAGCAAAAGGGCGACCCCTGTCCGGAGTCGCCCTTGTTGAGCTGCTTATGTGCGGCTGTTACTCGGCGTCGTGGTGACGGCGGGGCTTGCGGCCTCCGTTGTCGCCGGGACGGCGCGGACGGTCGCTGCGCTCGGAGCGCTCGCGACGCGGACGCTCACGGCGCTGGAAGTGCTCACCGTCGCCCTCGGGGGCACCCTCGGCACGAGCCGGGGCCTCGGGCTTATCCAGACGATCGAGCGAGATCTTGCCGCGATCATCGACCTCGATGACGACGACCTTAACCTCGTCGCCCACATTGAGGACATCCTCGACCTTCTCCACGCGACCCTTGGCAACGCGGGAAATGTGCAAAAGACCGTCCTTACCGGGCAGCAGGTTGACAAAGGCGCCAAAGGGCTGGATGGAGACCACGCGACCGGTGTACTCCTCGCCCGGCTCGGGAACCTTGATGATGAGCTTGATGCGCTCGACAGCCTGGTCGACGGACTCGCCGGTGCCACCGACAAAGACAGTGCCGTCCTCCTGGATGTCGACCAAAGCACCGGTCTCGTCTTGGATGCCGCGGATGACCTTGCCGCCGGAACCGATAACGTCGCGGATCTTGTCGGTCGGAACCTGGATGGAGACGATGCGCGGAGCGGTGCTGCGCGTGGTGTGGCGCGGCTCGGGGATCACATCGAGCATCTTCTGCAGGATGAAGGCGCGACCCTCCTTGGCCTGCTGCAGGGCGCGGGCAAGGATGTCGAAGGTAAGGCCCGTGGCCTTGTTGTCCATCTGCAGAGCGGTAATGCCCTCGGTGGTGCCGGTGACCTTAAAGTCCATATCGCCCAGGAAGTCCTCGAGACCCTGGATGTCAGACAGGACCACGGTCTTGCCCTCCTCCTGGATCAGACCCATGGCGATACCGGAGACCGGGCGCTTAATGGGCACGCCGCCGTCCATGAGGGCGAGCGTGGAGCCGCAAGTCGAAGCCATCGAAGAGGAGCCGTTGGACTCCATGACCTCGGAGACCACGCGGATGGCGTAGGGGAACTCGTTCTCGTCGGGGAGCACCGGAAGCAGGGCGCGCTCGGCCAGGTTGCCGTGGCCGATCTCGCGGCGCTTGGGGCTACCCATGCGGCCGGTCTCGCCGGTGCAGAACGGCGGGAAGTTGTAGTGGTGCATGTAGCGCTTGCCCTCGGTGGGCTCGATGGTATCCAGACGCTGGCCCTCGTTGAGCATGCCGAGCGACAGGACGGAGAGCACCTGGGTCTGACCGCGCTGGAACAGGCCGGAGCCATGAACGAGCGGCAGGTAGTTGTCCTTCACCATAATGGGGCGGATCTCATCGGCGGCACGGCCGTCGACGCGCTCACCGGTCTCGACGACCATGGTGCGCATGGCCTTCTTCTCGAGCTTCTTGAGTGCCACGGGGATCTCGCGCTCCCAAGCGGCCTGCTCCTCCTCGGTGAACTCGGCACGGATGGACTCCTTCAGAGCCTCGACCTTGCCGATACGGGAGAGCTTGTCGGCGTCGCGAAGGGCGGCTGCCATCTCGTCGTAGTGGGCGAAGATGCGCTCCTGGACCTCCTCGACGGGCTGGTCGAGCGGGTACTCCTTCTTGACGATAGCGCCGTTGACCTGCTCCCACTCGGCAACGAACTCGTCCTGAGCCTGGCAGAAGGCAGCGAGGGCCTCCTGGCCAAACTTCATGGCGGCGAGCATGTCGTCCTCGGAGATCTCATCGGCGCCGGCCTCGACCATCGAGATGAAGTCGGCAGAGCCGCCCAGCTCCAGGTCCAGATCGGAGTTCTCGCGCTCCTCATAGGTGGGGTTGACGATAAACTCGCCGGTCTCCACGTTGCGGCCGATGCGCACGCACGCAAGCGGGCCCTCGAAGGGCACGCCGCCGAGCGTCATGGCCAGGGAGGCACCCATGACGTTGATGACGTCGAAGGGGTTGACCTGGTCGGCGACGAGCGAGGTGGCGACGATGTGCACCTCGTTGCGGAAGCCGTCCGGGAAGCTCGGGCGAATAGGACGGTCGATCATGCGGGCCGTGAGCGTGGCCTTCTCGCTGGGACGGCCCTCACGCTTGAGGTAGCCACCCGGGATGCGGCCGGCAGCGTACATCTTCTCGTTGAAGTCGACGGTCAGCGGAAAGAAGTCGTAGTTCTTGCGCTCCTTGGAGACGACCACGGTGTCGAGCATCGTGGTGTCGCCCTGCTTGACCAGACAGGCGCCGGTGGCCTGCTTGGCAAGCTCGCCCGACTCAAAGGTGTAGGTCTTGCCGTACAGCTCAAAGGTCTTGGATACGAGTGTCATTGTTCTCCTTTACCCCGCAGGCCCCTTGCCTGCGGGCTTCTCATGTGACGCGGGCCCCCTGCCCCCGCCACGCTTCAGAGCGTGATTATTCACGCCCCTACACAAAAAGAGCGCCCCGCTGCGCAGGACGCTCTTAGCATGTACAAATCCTTACTGGATGTTGTCGCGGATGCCCAGAGCCTTGATGAGCTCACGATACTCGACGACGTCGTTCTTCTTGATGTAGGAGAGAAGACGACGACGGCGACCGACGAGCATGAGCAGACCACGACGGGTGTGGAAGTCCTTCTGGTGGGACTTCATGTGCTCGGTCAGCTCCTTGATGCGCTCGGTCAGGATGGCGACCTGAACCTTGGGGTTGCCGGTGTCGACCGGGGTGTTACCGAACTGGGCAGTCAGCTCCGCCTTGCGCTCTTTGGAAACAGTCATTGTTTCACCTTTCGTTTCGCGTCGCCCGCGGGCGACTCTATTCGCCTCGGACTGGGAAGCCGCCGGTGGAGCGAGCATCCAAGGTCGAGGTACCAACAGGTCGGTATGTTACCACAAGCGGACCGCGTATGCCCATCATCACCGACCCAACATGAATTCCATCGCGCGAAGACGCTGATCGGTGTGTGTCGCAGCCCAAACATGCGAAAGCCCCAGCAAAAAGGCGGCAGTATGGGGATCGACCCTCACGGCCATGAGCGCATCGAAGGTCATGGACATGAGGGCGCGCAGCCATGCGACCTCGCCGGTCGACACCAGCTCGGCACCCGGAACGCTCGACGCGCACGACCCGCACATGAGCCCGCCCGCCTGGGGCGAAAAATACGACAGCATGGGGTCTCCGCACAGTACGCAGGCCGAAAAATCGGGTCGATAGCCAACGTGCGACAGCAGCTTAAAGACATATGCCGCCACAAGCAGGTCCATATGTGCCGTGTCGAGCCTGCTGCCCACCAGGGCAAGTGCTCGCTGCGTAATGGCAAAGGTAAACGGGTCCTCGGCGTCCTCGAACGAGCACACGCGCGCGACCTCGGCGATCGCGCTTGCGGCGCAGGTCGTCTCGTAATCGGGCGCGGCGCCGAGCGGCGCCTCCATAAGCTCGGCCTGGGAAACCACGTCGAGCGACCGTCCGTGCGCGAGCAGCATATCGACGGTACAGAACAGCTCGCAGCGCGCCGCCAGGCGCCCACCGGGTTTGCGCGCGCCCTTTGCCACGGCACGGACCTGCCGACCCCGCTCATCAAGCATCGTCAAGATCAGATCGGTCTCCTTGAGCTTGGTCTTATCGAGGACGAGTGCCTTTGTGCGATATGTCCGTGAGCCTGCCATGAGCGCCGCGCGCCCTTAGTCCTCGGCGTTGTAGCCAAAACGGCGAATCTGGGCCTCGTCGTCACGCCAACCGGCCTTTACCTTCACGTCCAGCTCCAAAAAGACCTGCGTGCCAAAGATGCGCTCAAGATCGCGACGGGCGTCGATGCCGATATGCTTGATCATCTCGCCGCCCTTACCGATGATGATGCCCTTTTGGCCCTCGCGCTCAACGTAAATGGTGGCATGCACGCGCAGCACCTTCTTGGTCTGCTCGAGCGCATCGCAGATTACGCCAACGGAGTGCGGAATCTCATCACGGGTGCGGCGCAAGACCTTCTCGCGCACAAACTCGGCAACGAGCGTCTCGTCGGAAGCGTCGGTACCCATGTCCTCGGGGAACCAACGCGGGCCCTCGGGCAAAAAGTGCGCAACGGTCTCGATGAAGGCATCGACGTTAAAGTTCTTGACCGACGACGTCACGATCTCATCGTCATATTCCATGAGCTCGTGGGCGGCCTTAAGCTGCTCCATGACCTGTGCGGAATCGGCCTCATCGGCCTTGGTGAGCACCAGGACCTTCTTGGAACGGGCGCATCTGACGCGCTCGGCAACCCAGGCGTCTCCCCTGCCGATCGGTTTGGTGGCATCAATCAAAAACGCGACGACATCGACATCGTTCAGCTCGAACAGCGCGCTCTTGTTGAGCTCGGACCCCAGGCCGTCCTTGGGTTTGTGAATACCCGGGGTATCGACAAAAACCAGCTGGTAACCGGGGCGATTGACGACGGCGCGCATGCGACGGCGGGTCGTCTGGGCCACCGGCGAGGTGATGGCGACCTTTTTGCCATAGCAGGCGTTGAGCAGCGTGGACTTACCGGCGTTGGGGCGACCGACCAGGGCCACGAAGCCGCTGCGGAAACCGGGCTCAACGTCGCCAAAGCCCGCGAGGCTGTCGCCCTCGTCGCACAGGGCGTCGAGCTCCTCGTCACTCATGCCCTCAAACGGGTCGAACTCCTCGACCTCGCAAGCCTCAGTCGCTTCGGCATCCACAGCATCCAGGGGCTCGTCGTCCAGCGTTTCATCGATAGGCTGCATATTGTCGGACATGAAAATCCCTTTCTAAATAAAGCCGAGCGCGTGGGCAAATACCAACAAGCCCACAATCGCGGCGGTGATGGAAAGAACGTATACGGAGGCGGCGGCGATATCCTTCGCACGCTTTGCCAGCGGATGGAACTCCTGGGTCGCCAAATCGACAATCGCCTCCATGGCGGTGTTGCACAGCTCGCCGTGAATCACCAGGCCGCAGCAAATGATAATCGTAGCCCACTCGGCAATGTCGAGCCCCACGATGCAGCCGGCAATGACAGTGCACACACCCGCCACGAGCATGACCTTAATGTTGCGCTCGGTCTTGACAGCGGTAACGAAGCCCTCCATGGCGTAGGAGAACGACTTTAAAAAGGACGGATGGTCCTTGTTCGATCCGGGAATCATAGACGGCTCCTAGTCGTGGGCATGGTTGGTGATGGGGCCGACGTGAACCAGCTTGGGGTCCTCGCCGCGCTCGAGCGCCAGATCGCGCAGGATGGCGTCCTCGCGGGCCTCCATGACCTCGGCCTCGTCGTCCACGATATGATCGTAGCCCAGTAAATGCAACATGCCATGCACGAGCATCAGGCGGCACTCATCGGCAGTGCTATTGCCAAAGCCGGGGGCCTGACGGGCAATGACCTGCGGGGCCAAGATGATATCGCCGAGCTCGAGCGTCTCGTCGGCTGGGATATCCTCGTCAAAGGCCGAGTCGCATTCGAACGAGAGGACATCGGTGGTACGGTCGATACCGCGCCACTCGTGGTTGAGCTCGTGCATCTCATCCTCATCGACATACGAAAGGGAAATCTCGACTTTTCGCTCAACGCCCTCGGCAGCAAGCACGACCTCGCAGATGTGCTCTACCTCCTGCACGTCAAGCAGCGTATCGAGCTCGGCATCGTTGCTGATCAATACACTCAACGGGACTCCTTTCGGTCGCGCACGCGTTTCTCGCGCACGTCATCATAAGCATCATATGCCTCGACGATTCGCCCCACCAAGGCGTGACGCACCACGTCGGCACGCTCGAGGTGCGAAAACGCGACATCGTCGACACGACCCAAAATCTGCTCAACGTCGGCAAGACCGCCGCGACGACCTACCAAGTCACGCTGGCTCAGGTCACCGGTAATCACAAACTTGGAGTTAAAGCCCAAGCGCGTCAGGAACATCTTCATCTGCTCGGGCGTGGTATTTTGAGCCTCGTCGAGCACCACGAAGGCATCGCTCAGCGTACGACCGCGCATGTAGGCAAGCGGGGCGATCTCGATCACGCCACGCTCCATAAGCTCATCGGTGCGCTCGCGATCCATCATGTCAAAAAGGGCGTCGTAGAGCGGACGCATGTAGGGATCGATCTTTTCCTCGAGGGTACCGGGCAAAAAGCCCAAGTTCTCCCCCGCCTCGACAACCGGACGCGTCAAGATCAGACGGCCCACCTCGTGACGCTTGAGCGCGGCAACGGCAAGGGCCATGGCCAGATAGGTCTTACCGGTACCGGCAGGACCCAAGCCAAACGTGATGGTATGCGAGCGGATGGCATCCACATAGCGCTTTTGACCGAGCGTCTTGGGGCGAATGGCACGACCGCGATACGAAAGCAGCACATCATCGCGAAGCGACGTAGCCCCGTACTCACCGTCGCGCAAGACGGCCAGGCAGCGAGAGACATCGTCGACAGACAGCGTCCGTCCGGCGGCAGCCTCGCGAAAAGCATGCTCGAAAAAGCGCGCCACGAGCTCGACCTCGTCCGGGTCACCGCACACGGCGATACGGTCGCCACGGGCGACCACGTGGGCGCGAACCAAGCTCTCGAGCGCACGAAGGACGCCGTCGCCGGCACCCAAAACGCGCGAGGGATCAATTCCATCGGGAACGGTAAGTCTAATCTTCGAGGCTTCCATGAACCTCCCTGCGTGCATGGACCAAGCCGGAATCATCGACTCCGATGATAGCAACATCGAGCAGGCACGGGGCTGTGAGTCCGCAGGTATCGTCAAGACGGGCATGATGGAACGAACCGAGCGTCAGGTTGTCGCCATACTCGAGCACGGCACGCTCGACGGTGCCCACGCGACGGCGGGCGTCGGCAATGGCGAGTTCCTGCGCCGCGGCTCGCATACGACGGCTGCGCTCAGCCATGACCTCGGGCGGCACCTGGTCGGGCATGTCGGCAGCAAGGGTACCGGGACGCTTGCTATAGCGGAAGACATGCATGCGCGAAAAGCCCACGCGACGGCACAGCGCCAGCGACTCCTCAAATTCCTCGTCCGTCTCGCCGGGAAAACCGACGATGACGTCGCACGAAAGGGACGCCGGGGGCAAGTTGGCACGAATCATACGCACCGTCTCCTCAAATGCCTCGGCGCTATAGGGACGGCCCATGCGATGCAGGGTCGCCGTGCAGCCAGACTGCACGGGCAGGTGCAAAAACGGGGCGATGCGCCGCGGATAGCGCGCCATGACCTTAAGCAGGGGCTCGGAGATATCCATGGGCTCGACCGAGGAAATGCGCACATGCGGAATAGACGTACGCTCCATGATGGCCTCGAGCAGCTCGTCGATCTCGACGTGTTCGTCGGTCGCACTCTTGCCATCGTAGGCGCCCAGGTTCACGCCCGTCAGCACCACCTCGGGCACGCCGGCCTCCTGAGCCTCACGAACTTGTTCGAGCACAGACTCGACCGGCACGGAGCGCTCGGGGCCGCGGGCCTTCCACACAATGCAATAGGTGCAACGATGGTTGCAGCCGTCCTGGATCTTCACACCCAGACGCGAGCGACCGAGCGCGTCGACCACGTCGCCGTCGCTACAGGCGGCCACACTATCGGACTCAACGCCCAGCACCTCGCAGACGCGTTCGGCGACATCGATCTTAGACGGCTCCGCGATCACGCGGTCCGAAAGCTCCAGAAGCTCCTCGGGGTGCAAATTGACAACGCACCCGGTCACGACCACATAGGGCTCTTTTGGATGAGCCAGCGCATGGCGGACGGCCTTACGGGTCTTGGCCTCGGCCTCGCCCGTAACGGCACAGGTGTTAATGACGATCAGCTCCGCATCCTGAGGCTCCACCATTGCAAAACCCAGGCGCATAAGATCGGCAGTGATACGGTCGGACTCAACCCGGTTGACACGGCAGCCGAGGTTGACAACAGAGATATGAGGTGCGAGCACGCGGGCTCCTTAATCGAGGATGTCGTCGAGAGCGCTCTTAATGCGATCGGTCACCGATTTCTTGCCGGAAGCGACATCGTCGCCCGACTCGGCGGCAAAAGCCTCGAGCAGCTCGCGCTGCTTGGCGGAAAGGTTCGTGGGGACGAGCACGCGCAGCTGAACGATCAAGCGTCCACGCGAGCCGCCACCGCCGATACGGGGCATACCGTAGTTGTTGACACTCACGGTGTCGCCGTACTGCGTACCGGCGGGGACGCACACCTTGACGACCTCGTCGGGCAAAATGCCCTCAACCTTAATCTCGCAGCCGAGCGCAGCCTGCGCAATCGAGATATCGCTCACGAGGTACAGGTCGTCGCCGTTGCGTTTAAAACGCTCGTGATCGGCGACGCGCACGTTGACGATCAGGTCGCCCGAGGGCTCACCACGAAGGCCTGCCTCGCCAAAGCCGCTCACGCGCAGCTGGCGACCGGTCGAGACGCCGGCAGGGATATCGATGTCGATCTTTTCATGCGAAGGCGTGCGGCCCTGACCGTCGCAGGTCTCGCAGGGATGGTCGATGACCGTGCCTTCGCCATGGCAGTCGGGGCAGGGCGAAGAGGACTGAACCTGACCCAGGAACGAGCGCTGGACCGTCGTGACATAGCCCGTGCCGTGGCAACGGCTGCACTGCTTTTCGGCCGCACCCTCCGCCCTACCGGTGCCATTGCAATCATCACAGGGGGCAAGGCGGTCATAGCTGATCGTCTTTTTGCAACCGAGCGCCGCCTCCTCAAGGGTCACCGAAAGGGAGATGGCCATATCGCGGCCGCGTCGACGTTCGCGGCGATTTCGGGCGCCACCGCCGGCGCCGCCGCCAAAGAACGACGAAAAGAGGTCGTCCATGCCCATGCCGCCAAAGATATCGTTAATGTCGACATAGCCGGAGCCACCGGGGCCGTCGGGCGAACCGTAGCGATCGTAGTTTGCACGCTTCTGCTCGTCGGAAAGAACGGAATATGCCTCGTTGAGCTCTTTGAACTTGGCCTCGGCATCGGGGTCGTCCGAAACGTCCGGGTGTACGATACGGGCCTTCTTTAGAAACGCGCGCTTAATCGTCCGCGCGTCGGCATCCTTGTCGACGCCAAGTACCTCGTAGTAATCCCTATTTTCCGACACGACCGAATCCTTCCGACTTTCATTATTGTCACAGTGCGTCCTATACCCAAGCTGGGCCGACCGCAAACAAAGGGTTTGATGTTATTGCATTGCGTAGGGCGAAAGCATGGCACGTTGCGAGCAACTCGCAAACCAAACCGACACGAGAGCAAACATAAATCCGTTGGCAAAACCGTTGGCAAACTGCATCGCGCCGCGCTTCCACCACAGCAGGCTGCGGTGAAGCACGCCGTCCGAGAGCACCATGAACAAGCCCATGGCAAACGGAACAAAGCACATCATGGCAAAGGCCGAGAACACGCCCGAGATGGCCGACAGCACCAAAAAAGGCGCCACGATGCCCATCAGGTAAAAACCGGTACGAGCCTTGCCCTCCAGGCGTTCGGCCTCGACATGGGCGCGCCCGACCAAATCGCCGCCCGAGGCACCGTTGGTGCCGGCGTGACCCATGCCGTCAATATGGACCTCGTCGCCATCATGCGTGCCGGCGGGAAACTCAATCGTCTGCTCGGAGGTCACACGGGTCCGCCCGCTGCCACCGCAATCGGGGCAGGGGTCGGCGACGACCTTACCGGAACCGCCGCACTCGGGACAGACCGACTGGAACGTGCCGGCACCAAACAGGAAGGACAGGTCGACGTCGATGTGGCCGCGACCGCCGCAGCTCGGACAGGTATGTGCATGCTCGGACGAGACAGAGCCCGAGCCTCCGCAATGACCACAGGTATCGAAGCGCGTATAGCGGACGGTCTTGCGGGCACCGCCCTTGGCCTCCTTGGCGTCGAGCTTAATATCGACCACCACGTTGGCGCCGTTCTCGGGATTATAGGCAGCCTGGCTGCGACGCTGCTGGCCCCAGGCGCCACCAAAGGGAAAGCCGCCCTCAAAGGGATTGCCATAGCCTGCGCTGCCGGCGTAGCCGCCGCCATAGGGCGAAGCAGAAGGAGCGCCGGCGAAGGGATTGCCCGAGCGCATGGCATCATAGCGCGCACGCTTCTGCTCGTCCGAAAGCACGGCATAGGCCTCGGAAACCTCTTTAAACTTTTCCTCGGCATCCGGCTCTTTGTTGACGTCCGGATGGAGCTTGCGGGCCTTTTGCTGAAAGGCCTTCTGGATATCACGCGAGGTGGCGTCCTTGGAGACACCCAAGATCTCGTAGTAATCTTTTTCGTTCATCGTCGCCATGCGCGGCAACCTCCTGCTCACAGCAGCGTATATATTGCGGTAATTCTACCCGAGCGGCCTAAGCTAGACCCCAAAACAGCTCGAACAGCATATTTCCATCGAGCCAGCCCAAGTGGGTGGGCGCTAAACGGGCGCGGGCGCGACCTGCTACAACATCTTTTGAGGTGATGCGCCCCGCATGCCCCCCGACATCATCGGGTACCCAGGTGGCAAGGCCCAACTCGAGCGCACGGTCACAGGACGCCGCCAGCTCGTCTGCAGGAATCACGCTTGCCGAGCGAACCAACAGGTCGGGCCCAATGCCACGCGTCATGCGGCAGGCAAGCATCAAATCCTCCGCCGCCGCCTCGCGCCGCGACAGATACTCGGCATCAAACGTCGTCGCGGCATCGTCGCGTTGCACCAGACGCACGCGATACGCATCGCCGCGACCGGGCACGTCGGGATAAAGCCCGGCCAAGCGATCGAAATCCTCGGCGTCGAGCATACCGGCGGCAGAGCGACCCAGGCCCAGATAGCCCCGTCCGGTCCAATAGGCGATGTTATGCGAGCACTCATGTCCGTCGAGTGCATAGCTTGCCACCTCATACGGGTGATAGCCGGCCGCGCCCAGACGCTCGCGCGCCGCTTCCATGCACGCAGCCTGAAAATCCTCGTCGGGCTCGAGCGACTCGTCGTAACACGCCATGCGGTAGAGCGGCGTGCCTTGCTCGAGCGTGAGCGGGTACACCGACACATGATGCGGCAGCGCTGCCAACACGCCATCGAGCGTGCGCTTCCAACTCGCTGCGGTCTGCCCGGGAAGGCCGCACATAAGGTCGCACGACACATCGAGCCCAGCGTCCTTAACCGTCGTGATGGCAGCGAGCGCCCGATCGGCATCGTGAATACGGCAGATGGCGGTAAGTTCGGCATTATCGAGCGTTTGCACGCCCAGAGAGACGCGCGTGACACCAACCTTGGCAAGCGCAGCGGCAAGCTCGGCGGTCAGCGACTCAGGATTAGCCTCGCACGTAAACTCAACGGGCTTGCACCACATGCAAATACGCCGGGCAAGCTCCACCAGACGCTCTCCCGCCAGCGACGGTGTGCCGCCGCCAACATAGACGGTGCGGACTTGCGCAAGCGCCCCGGTGTCTCCAAAAGCATCAAGGCGCGTATACAGCTGCTCAAAATAGGCATCGAGCGCAGCGCTCAGGTCGCACGGAGCAAAACTGCGTGAGTCAAAGTCGCAGTACCGACACTTTTGAGCGCAAAACGGCACATGCACGTACAGCGCGGTAACGGCCACCGTTAGGCCTCCAGCGGATGGGCGGGCACCGACTCGCCAGCGGCAAGTGCGGCCTCGCAGGCCACAACATCGCGCTCGATATCATCGACCAATGCCATGAACTCCTCATATGTGGAGCAACGCACCACCTGGGCGCGCCAGGCGGCAGCATGGGGCATGCCCTTTAAATACCAGCTCGCGTACGTACGGGCACGAGACATGAGCGGCAGAAGCTCATGCGTCAGCGTGAGATGCTCGCGCAGGGCGTCCAGGCGCTCGACAGAGCTGCGCACCGGCACCGGTACGCCATTGAACGCAAGGGCGCGAGCATCACCAAAGACCCAGGGATTACCGTAGATGCCGCGTGCGATAAACACCGCGCTGGCACCCGAGTTGCGCAGATGCTCCGCGGCATCCTCGGCCGAGAACACGTCGCCCGAACCGATGACGGGAATCTCGACGGCATCGGCCACCTCATCGACGACCGACCAATCGGCCTGACCCGTATAGAGCTGCGTGGCACAGCGACCATGCACCGCCACAGCAGCGGCGCCCGCCCCCTCGAGCATCTGGGCAAACGTCGCGGCATTGCGATCTTCGGCGTAAAAGCCTTTGCGGATCTTAACGGTCACGGGCACGTGCGCCGCGCCCACCGCCGCCTCGACGATCTTTTCGGCCAGCTCGGGCGTGCGCATGAGCGCCGAGCCCTCGCCTTTGGTGACGACCTTGCGAGCCGGGCAGGCCATGTTGATATCGATCAGCGACAGGCGATCGCCCACACGCTCCTCGACGGCAGCGACGGCGCTCGCAAATTGATCGGGCTTGGAGCCAAAGAGCTGCACGCAGATCTGCCGCTCCTCGTCGGCCGGCAGCACCAGGCGCCACGTCTTATTGCTGGCATAGGCAAGGCCCGCCACGCTCACCATCTCGCTATAGGCAAGATTGGCGCCGCGGCGGCGGCACATGATGCGATAGGCGGGATCGGTCACGCCGGCCATGGGAGCCATAAGGAACGGCTGCTCGGCATAGGCACCCAGCAGCCGCGTACTGTATTCAGAAAGCGCCATGGAACTACTCGTCCACCTTGAGGATCGCCATAAAGGCCTCTTGCGGGACCTCGACCGAACCGATGGCCTTCATGCGCTTCTTGCCCTCTTTCTGCTTTTCGAGCAGCTTGCGCTTACGCGAGATATCGCCGCCATAGCACTTGGCCAAAACGTCCTTGCGGCGCGCCTTGACGGTCGAGCGGGCAATGATCTTGTTGCCGATGGCACCCTGAATTGGCACCTCGAACAGCTGGCGCGGAATAATTTCCTTAAGCTTGTCGCACAACCCGCGGGCCAGGCCATAGGCCTTGTCCTTGTGCACGATAAACGAAAGCGCGTCCACCTCGTCGCCCGAAAGCAGGATATCGAGCTTGACGAGCTCGGAGGGACGATACTCGTTGAACTCATAATCGAGCGACGCATAGCCCTTGGTGCGGCTCTTGAGCTGGTCAAAGAAGTCCAGGATGAGTTCGGCGAGCGGCATGTCGAAGCGCATCTCGACCGATTTGCTCGTGAGGTGGATCATGTCGGTCGTAATGCCGCGGTGCTCGATAGCGAGCTGCATGACGGCTCCCGTATACTCGGGCGGGCAGATAATCTTGGCCTTGAGGTAGGGCTCCTCAATGCGCTCGATGCGCGTAGCCTCGGGCAGATCCTGCGGGCTGCGGACATCAATCATCTCGCCGTCGGTCTTGTAGACGTGGTAGTCCACCGAAGGGCTCGTGGCGATGAGGTCCAGGTTGAACTCGCGCTCCAGACGCTCCTTGACGACCTCCATATGCAGCAGGCCCAAGAAGCCAACGCGGAAGCCAAAGCCGAGCGCCACCGAGGTCTCGGGCTCCCACACCAACGACGGGTCGTTGACATGCAGCTTATCGAGAGCGTCACGCAGGTTCTCGTAATCCTTGTTGTCGATCGGGAACAAGCCCGTGTAGACCATGGGCTTGGCCTCACGGTAACCGGGAAGCGGCTCAGGGCAGGGATTCGACGCCCACGTGAGGGTATCGCCCACGCGAACGGCCTCAGGGTCCTTCAGGCCCGTGACCACGTAGCCCACCTCACCGACCGTCAGCGCGTCGACCGGAGTCTCGGCGGGGCGCTTGACGCCCACGCCATCGACCAAAAAGTCGCCCTCGGCCTGCATCATGCGCAGGGTATCGCCCTTCTTGATGGAGCCGTCAAAGACGCGGACCGTGGCGACGACGCCGCGGTACTCGTCAAAATACGAATCCAGGATGAGCGCCTTGAGCGGCGCCGTCGCATCGCCCTTGGGCGGTGAGATCAAAAAGACGATGGACTCCAGCAGGTCATGGATGCCCTCGCCGGTCTTGCCCGATACGCATACGGCATCGTCGGCAGGAATCGCCAGGTCATCCTCGATCTCGGTCTTAACCTCGTCGGGGTGTGCCGACGGCAGGTCGATCTTGTTGATAGCGGGCACGATATCCAGGTTGGCGTTCATGGCGAGCGTCGCGTTGGAGACGGTCTGCGCCTCGACGCCCTGCGTGGCGTCGACGACGAGCACCGCACCCTCGCAAGCGGCAAGCGAACGCGAGACCTCATAGGTAAAGTCCACGTGGCCCGGCGTATCGATCAGGTTGAACTGATACGTCTCGCCATCGTCGGCGTCATAGGAAACGCGAACGGCATTGGACTTGATCGTGATGCCGCGCTCGCGCTCGATATCCATGGTGTCGAGCAGCTGCGATTCCATGTCGCGCTCGTCGACGGTATGGGTGAGCTCGAGGATGCGGTCACTGATCGTGGACTTGCCATGGTCGATGTGCGCAACGATCGAGAAGTTGCGGATGTGGGAAATGTCAATTGAAGTATTCATGCGGACTATCTTACCCGAGCGGTACAAAAAATGGAGCCTGTTCCATAAAACAGGCTCCATTTATGCGCGTAATCTGTGTGGTGTGAAATTTACAACTTAGGCGTTGATGCTGTTCACGAGCTTGGCAAGACCGGACTTGCGGTTGGAAGCCTGGTTCTTGTGGATAACATGCTTGGCGGCAGCCATGTCGAGACGCTTGGTGACGGTCTTGAGGGCAGCCTGGGCCTTCTCGGCGTCGCCCTCGGCGACGGCGGACTGGACGTGCTTGGTCAGCGTCTTGAGCTCGGACTTGACAGCCTTGTTACGCATGCGAGCTGCCTCATTGGTGCGGATACGCTTCTTCTGAGACTTGATGTTTGCCACTTCTGGAGTTCCTTTCGAGTTCCTTGCAAAAAATGTATGACACCTCTGAGACACGGTGAGGTCATGCAAGCGCCTACTATAGCACGCTCCCCCTCAAAGGGATAGAACGAATTTGTCAAATAGACAGGTATCATCACGATTTTCTCAAGATGTTCGTAATCCAGAGCAAAAGCGCGTTCTGAGAATCGGCCGAACCCTTAAGAGCGAGCTCCACATCGACCGCGCCCTCGAGCGCCGCGACGAGCTCCGCCATCGAAAAGCGGCGTGCCCAGGTCAGGTGATTCTTAACCTGCCAGGGTTGAAGCTTGAGCGTCGCGGCAAGCTCGCGACCCTGCCCACGCGCATCGAGCGCCTTGGCGACGATAAGCTCGCGAATGCGTCCGCACAGCAGCGTGTAGGTCCACACATAGCTCTTGGCGGGTAGCAGCCCAAAGAGCTCAAGCGAGCGGCGCATATCACGAGCCGAGACCGCGTTGAGAAAATCCCAGGGCTGAACTTCGGCCGTGCGCACGATCCAGCGTTCCACATCGGCAAGCTCAATTTGCGGCGCATCGACCATCTGGGCAAGCTTGGCCAAGTCGTTATCGAGCATGCGAGTGTTTTCACCCGAACGCGAGACGAGTTCCTCGGCGGCCGCCGTCGAGATCGACTTGCCGTGCTGCGTCGCCATCTGCTGCACGCGGCGCGGTAGCTCCCAGCGCTTGGTGCCGGAGCAATCGATCACGGCCTTCTTGTCGATCTTGGCGATCGCCTTATACAGGCGCGTGTTCTTGGCAAGCGAGTCGGCGATGATGAGACAGACCGTTGTGGGGCTTGGACTCGCTAAATACTCGACAAGCGGCTCCGAGACCGCCTTGGCGAGCTTTGAGCAGCCGTCAAGGATTACCAAGCGAAACTCGCTGCCCATGGGAAAAGTGTTGAGCGATCCGATAATGGACTCGATATCGGGGTCCTTGGTCATGTCGCGCTCGTCGAGGTTGAACTCGACCATACCCGACTTTTCCAGACGTGCTTTCATACGCGAGACGGCGTGGTCGCGCTTGACTCCGTCGGTACCGACGATCAGATATGCCGGCAGCAGACCGGTTTCAGACATCGCGCTCCCCTCCCGCAGGCTCTCCTGTTCGTACCGTGCCATTCTATCCCACGGGTTGGTCCCGCGCCAACGGCAGCATCACGGTCGCTGACATCGCATGGCAAAACCGGCCGCAGTCGGCGAGACGGTAATGTCGCCCCTCTCGATAGTGCATGCGAACGCGCCGCCCGCATCGCTAACGGCATCGATGCAGGCATCGGATGGATGGCCGTAGCGGTTGCCCTCGCCCGCGCTCGCAATAGAGAGCTCGGGCTTAAGGGTTTCCAGCAGGTCTGTATCGACAGAAACTTTTGAGCCGTGATGCCCCAGCTTGAGCACATCGATATCACCCACCTCCTGTACAAACTCGCACTCCTGATCGAGCTCGGCATCACCAGTGAGGAGCATACGCAGGCTTTTGCCTTCCTGAGCATAGGAGAGCAGCAAGACAAGCGAGTCCTCATTGCCCTCACCGTCAACCGTATCAAACGGCCACATCACACGAGCCCGAAATGCGCCGATATCGACTGTGTCTCCGCGAGCCACCTGCCGATACGTGACGCCTGGGCGATTCAGAACCTCAGCAGGCGCACTGCCCAGCGCATCCGCCGCAACCGCAATGGTTCCCACCGAAAACCGATCGAGCACGTCGGGAAGACCGCCCCAATGGTCTTCATCCCAATGTGTCACGAAGACGGCGTCGATATGGTGGACGTTATTGCGAACCAACGCCGACACCACGCGCGCGTCGAGCCCACAGTCGACGAGCGCCACGGCGCCACCCTGACGAACCAGAATCGCATCGGCCTGGCCAACATCAAGGACTGTCACCGAAGGCGGCGCACATCGATCCCAATAGACATACGGAACGCCCGCCGCAAGCATCAAACACAGCAGCCCCACTGCCATGGGCCGCGCGCTGGGGCGTGGCCACAAGACCAAGAGGACCACCAGCGAAAAAGGCACCACGTATACCAAGGGCGTATCGGGCGGCACGCTTACGGATGCGCCCGGAACGGCAGCAAAGAGCTGCTCAAAGAACAGGGCACAGCGAGCGATAGCCATGGGCACCACAAGCGCCCCGTGACGCAAGAGCGGCACAAGCGAGCAAGGCACCAGCACAACCGAAGATGCGAGCAGCACGCTTATCACCGGACCGATCACGGCATTTGCAAGCGGGGCAATGAGCGAAAACATCCCAAATGCGGGAATGGTTACGGGAAGTGTCGCGAGCTGCGAGCACAGCGTGACGGACAAAATACTGGCAACCCCCGATGGCACGCCCAGCTCGCCCAAGGCGTAGGTAGCGTAGGGGCAAAAACAAAGGATGGCAAAAACACTGGCGCACGATAGCTGAAAACCCATCTCGAACAATACTGTCGGCCGCAACAACATAAAGATTGTCATGGTCAAAAATAGAGCCGAAAGGCCATGCCGACGACGTCCGGCGCCGTTGACGACAAGCGTCACCGCCACCATACAGCACGCGCGCACGGCCGAGGGCGAAGCGCCCGTAAAGACGGCATAGGCAGCGAGGGCCAGCACCAACAGCCCCCTCTGCAGCCCACGAGAGAGGCGAGTCTTTTGCAGGGCGCTCTCAATCACAAACCCAACGATGGCAAGATGGCTGCCCGAGACGGCGATAAGATGTGCGGTGCCCGTTACCGAAAACAAATCGCCCGCCGGCTGAGCACGCAGCTCGGAGGAGCGTCCGCAGACAACGCCGGCAATGAGCGAGCGCGCCGGATCGGTCTCGGGCGCGATAGTGGCAAGGAGCTCGTTTCGCAGCCAGGGCAACAGCCCCGGAAAGCCCTCGTCAACCGATACCAACCGGATGACCTTAACTTTTCGAAGCTCGCCCCGAAGCACGCGTGAGCGCCCATACGCATCATTCTCAAAACGCGAAATTCGACCGATAGCTTGCACATGCGAACCGGCGCCGAGCTCACGATCACACGACAGCCGTATCTCGCCCAAGCGCTTTTCGCCCGCATATGAATCACAGGTATAGGAGTACGTCCCGTCATTGATGGATGGGTCACCCTGTACAACAAACTCAAGACTGCTCGCAGCTCGATTATCCAGTGCCGTCGAAGCACGCAGCGCCCCTATCGCCCAACCCGCGGACACGACCGCTCCCGCCAGGAGGCCGAGAGCCGCGGCATACAGCCATCGCCTCCACCGCACAAGACGCATACAAAACCGAGCCAATACGATGCACGCGGCAGCCGCAACGGGAATGGCCATAAGCAATGTGACGGGCGCTGCCCGCTCTCCCAGCAGCAAATCGGCTGCCACGTTAAGTACCAGGCCGCAGCTCGCACACAAGCCAGAACAAAGGGCCATCGTCCACGGCATCAGGGGCCGCGGCGGCATCACATGCTCGCACTCGGACACACTCATACGCAGATGCAATCTTTAATTTTGGCGAGCTTTTTCTCACCGATCCCCGATACGCGCATGAGGTCATCGACCGAGGCAAAGGCCCCGTTTTGAGTCCGCTCATCGATAATCGACTGGGCCGTAGAAGGCCCGATGCCCGAAAGCGTCTGCAGTTCCGCCGCACTTGCCGTATTGATATTCACAAGCCCCGACGAAGACCCCGCACCAGCAGTCATGGCAGCACCGCTTTCGACCCCGCCGACCGCCGCAGCCGCTTGTTGCTCCCCCACCATCGGAACATAGATCTTTTGACCATCTGTGATCTTGGACGCACGATTAAGCCCTGTCACATCCGCCTCAGCCGTAAGCCCTCCGGCGGCATCGATCGCTTGGGACACCCGCGCTCCGTCTTTGAGCCGGTACACGCCAGGCCTCGCAACGGCGCCATCGACATCGACGTACACCTCAGCAGCAGAAGAACTCTTGGCAGACGACTCATCGGCATCATCAGGTAACCCATCCCCGGCCCCGCGCACATCCGAGGCGCCCGCCTCATCACTACGCTCAAACGACACGCCGCTGGAGCGGCTACCAAAACTTGCCATCGCCAAGCCGCTCGCGGCGGCAATGACAATCAGAATCGCCACGACCATCGCCTTATGGCCGAGCAGCTTTTCTGCCCAGCGGTCCATCCGTTTAACCCGTTCGTGTTGCTCGCGTTGCGCCATAGCAAACACCTCCCAACATCATCGTGTCAGGAAACGAGCGCCGTAGCCTCCGCACGCCCACACCGGTTATCGAGGTCAAACCAAAAGCTGACCAAAACCTTGCAGGATAGTGTCCATTTATTCAGATACACGTCGACAAATGAACCGTTTATCGCCTAATGCCCAGGTAGATTAAGACCGACGATGCAAATGCACCGCCGGTCTATACACAACATTATTCGTGATCTTGTTAAATCTCACGTGGAGCAAGCTGAGGATGTTTACGTTTTAAGGTCTTAGGGGCCTTGTACGTGTTGCTCTCGAAGTCGATGTACTCGGTCTGTTTGAGCAAGCGCTCAATCATCTCCTCGTGATCGAACAGCTCCCACGCCTCATGCACGGCATCGAGTTTTGCGTGCGTCTCGGGGCGGCGCGGCATAAAGAGCGTGCAGCAATCGGGAGCAGCCTCGGTCGAGATATCGAAGGTACCGATTTCCTCGGCACGCGCGATGATCTCCTGCTTGTCCGAACCGATCAGCGGGCGGAACACGGGGATCTTGACGGCCTCGTTGACGGCCATAATGTTCTCGAGCGTCTGGGAGGCAACCTGACCGAGCGATTCACCGGTCACGATAGCCTTGGCGCCCTCGATATGCGCAATGCGCTCGGCAACCGAATACATAATGCGGCGATACATGATCACGCGCAGGTTGCTGGGGCAGGTGACGGAAATCTCACGCTGGCAATCGCCAAACGGCACCACGTACAGGCGGCCGATCTGGACGCCCGGCGCAAGCGCACGGATAATGTCCTGCACCAAATACTCGCTCGTATCGGGTGTCTGCGGACGACCGGAGAAATGTACCGGCACGCACACCGCGCCGCGACGCGCGAGCATCCAGGTCGCCACCGGAGAATCGATGCCCGACGACAGGAGCGTCACAACCTTGCCGGCGGAACCCACCGGCAGACCGCCCACGCCGCGCTCGGAGCGCGCATATACGTAAACGCTACCCTGGACCACCAGTACGTGCACCATCGCGTCGGGGTCGTGCATCTGGACCTTTTTATCGGGGAAGGCCTCGCACAGTACCTCGCCAACCTGACGATTGATATCAATCGAGGTGAGCTCGTAGTCGGTGTTAGAGCGTTTGGCATGCACCTTAAACGAATCGAAAGGACCAAACTCGCGCAGCGCCTTCACGGCGGCGGCGCAGTACTCCTGCGGGTCGCGGTTGGTGTGATATGCCAGGGACACGCGGGCAACGCCGGGGACGGTGCGAATGACACGCGCCGCCTCGTCGGCCTGATGCTCGTTAAAGGTCACGAGGATATAACCGGAAATTCGAGACACGGCATTCACGGAAAAGGCGGCCAAGGCCGCCTTGATGTTATCCATGAGGATATGCTCAAAATGTGCGCGGTTCTTGCCCTTCAGTCCAACCTCGTGATAGTGGACCAGGCAGACGCGAGCTGCCATTTAGGCTTCAGCAACCTTGTGGCCGAGCGCCTTCTTGTAACGAGCCTCGTCGTAGGAGATATCGCCGTCGACAATCTCGTCCATAGCCATCGAGATGGTATCGGCGCCGGAGAGGCCAATGGTAATATCATCGACATCCTGAACGGCAAGCACGCGGTTGTGCTGGCCGCGCAGCATGCTGTTAATGTCGCAGGCGCGCTTGGAGGCAAGCGAGGCGAGCAGGAAGCGGTTGTGATCGGTCTTCTCCAGAAGATCGTCAATACAAGGCTTTACAACGGACACGGACCTCAGATCCTTTCATGCATATCGAGAACGCGAACGAGCTCATCGGTCGCGCGGTCGAGATCGTCATTCACCACGACGTCGTCGTAGCGGTCGGCAAGGGCAAGTTCATCGGCGGCGTTTGCCATGCGCAGCTCGATCGTCTCGGGCGTCTCGGTACCGCGACCGACCAGGCGATCGCGTAACACCTCAAGCGAAGGCGGCTTGATAAAGATCAACACGGCCTCGGGGAAACGCTCCTTGACCTGCAGGGCACCCTGGACATCAATCTCCAAAATCAGAGACGAGCCAGAGGCGAGCTTGGATGCGACCTCGCTCACCAACGTACCGTAGCAGTTACCGTGGACCTCGGCCCACTCAACAAACTCACCGTTTGCCACGCGGCGGTCGAACTCCTCGCGCGTCAGGAAAAAGTAGTTGACGCCGTCGACCTCACCTTTACGTGGCGCTCGCGTGGTAGCCGAAACCGTCAGGCCCAGGTTCGAGCGGCGCTCGCGCACACGAGTGACGAGCGTCCCCTTGCCTGCACCTGACGGTCCAGAAATCACAAAGAGCTTTGAATCCTGAGCGCTCACTTATTTGGTCAGCTGCTCGAGGAGCTGCTCGCGCTGACGGACGCCGAGGCCCTGGACGCGACGGGTAGCGGAGATGCCGAGCTCCTCCATGATCTTGGCGGCCTTGGCCTTGCCATAACCGGGCAGAGACTCGATGAGGGTGGAAACCTTCATGCGGGAAGCGATGGGGTCATCGGAGTTGAGCACGGACTCGAGAGACTTCTCGCCCTTCTTGATCTGCTCGCGAAGCTCAGCGCGGGCGTGACGTGCGGCGGCAGCCTTCTCAAGAGCCTGCTTACGCTGCTCGTCGGTAAGCTGAGGGAGTGCCATTCGAACCTCCAAATAGTTGGGTTATATCTGATGCAATAATTGGCATTTTAGCACGTCAAACGCACTAAATGCCCAATCGACGGCTCCATAGGTTAGACGATACCTGCGAAAAGTGCAATATACGGAGGTCAAAGTTGAGCCCCTGACCTGTGATTCCACACAAAGGATGGGAAAGTTTTCGCAGGCACAAGGGCTAATTTGTGCTAATAAGACCCAAAAGTGGTGACTTGAGGGAATCTTTTACGCGACGTTTTCGACCAGCTCGGCGACGATGGCGTCAAAGGCCGCAACCGGATCGTCGGAGCCGGTAATAGGACGGCCCACCACGATGTGGCTCGCACCGCGCTCGATAGCCTGGGAAGGTGTCGCCACACGGGATTGATCGCCCAGGGCGGCACCCACCGGACGCACACCCGGAGTCACGATCAGCGCGTCGGGGCCGAGCAGCTCACGCATGTCGTGAGCCTCCATCGGCGAGCACACGATACCGTCGATGCCGTTGGCCTGAGCGAGCTTTGCCAGGCGAGCGGCCTCCTCGGCCACGGGCGACTCGACGCCGATCTCCGCCAGCGCATCCTGATTCATGCTCGTAAGTACGGTGATGGCGACGAGCTTGGCGCGGTCCTCGCGCGCCTCCTCGGCACCCTCGCGGCAGGCAGCGAGCATGGCGCCCGAACCCAAGCCGTGGACCGAGAGCAGGTCGGCACCGGCAAGCGAGGCCGAACGAGCGGCACCGCGCACCTGATGCGGAATGTCATGGAACTTAAGGTCGAGGAAGACCTTAAAGCCCAAATCCTTGAACGTCTTGACGATCTCGGGACCCTCGGCGTAATAGAGCGTCATGCCCACCTTGAGCCAGGCGGCATGGCCCGAAAGCTCGTGGGCGAGCTCGAGTGCGCGCTCACGGTCGCAGTCGAGGGCGACGATAACACGGTCGCGGGCATCGGTCTCTAGCATTCGAACGCACCTACCAGCTCGTTGATGTCCTTTACGCCCTGGGACTCCGCCCAGGCCTCGAGCTCGTGCGCGATCTTAAGCGAAGCACACGGGTCGACGAAGTTGGCCATGCCGACCGACACGCAGGTGGCGCCGGCCAGGATAAACTCGGCCGCATCCTCGCCGGTCATGACACCGCCGACACCGTTGATGGGGATATCGACGGCCTGGGCGACCTCCCAGACCATGCGCACGGCGATGTGGTGGCACAGCGGGCCCGAAAGGCCGCCCTTGGGCTTGGCCACACGGGACTTGCGGGTGTGCACGTCAATGGCCATGCCCTGGATGGAGTTGATGACCGAAAGGCCGTCGGCGCCGGCAGCCTCGAGGGCGCGGGCGATCTCGGCGACGTTGACCGGAGCCATCTTAACGAACAGCGGCTTATCGGTCACCTTGCGGCAGGCAGCCATAACGGAAGAGGCGCCCTCGGGCGTGGAGCCCATGGCGGCACCGCCGGCGGCAATGTTGGGGCAGCTCACGTTGATCTCATAGCCGGCAGCCCAGGGGCACAGCTCGACATACATCTCGAGCGCGCGCACGAACTCATCAACGGAGTGACCGGCAACCTGGCAGATGACCTGGCAACCGTCCTTGGAGAGCTGCTCGAGCCACGGACCGGACTCGCGGGCGAAAGCGGCCACACCGGGGTTCTGCAGGCCCACGGAATTGATCATGCCGCCGGGGATCTCGGCCATGCGGGGTGCGGGATTGCCGGGCCAGGGCTCGGCAGCGCAACCCTTGGTGGTGATGGCACCCAGCTGGGAGACATCAAAGAAGTTCTGGAACTGCCAACCGTAGCCAAAGGTACCGGCTGCGGTGTTGATGGGGTTCTGCATCTTGACGCCGCCGAAATCGACGGACATGTTCACGGTACCCACTAGAAGACCACCACCTTGGAAGCATCAAACACGGGGCCGCACATGCAGGCACCCTTCATACCGTCGACCGTCTCGACATTGCAGGTGTTGCAGGCACCAAAGCCGCAGCTCATCATGCGCTCGAGCGACACCTCGCAGTACGCGCCGGCCTCGGCGGCAGCGGCGGCGACTTTCTTCATCATAACGGCGGGACCACAGCTGGCGACGTAATCGTAACCGCCCTTGCCGAGCAGCTCAGCGGCAGGATCGGTGCATAAGCCGTGCGTACCCAACGAGCCGTCGTCGGTGCACACGTTGACCGTGGCCCCCAGCGCGCGGAACTCATCGACGCCCACGACCTTGGACGCGGTGCCAAAACCCAGGCACACGTCAACGGCCACGCCCTGCTCGGCAAGCATGCCAGCGAGGCACAGCACAGGCGGAACACCGATGCCGCCCGCCACGAGCAGTGCCTTCCTGGTGCCCTCGGGTACCAGCCAGCCGCGGCCGCCAGGGCCCAACAGGTTGGACTTGGAGCCGGGGCCCATCTGCGACAGACGACGGGTGTCGTCGCCCACGACGGCGTACCACAGCTCGACGGTACCGGCCTCGGCGTCAGAGCGATAGAAGCTCAAGGGCACGCGAAGCAGCGAAGAGGCATCGCCGGGCACGGCGATGTTCACAAACTGACCGGGCTTGAGCGCACTTGCAAGCTTGGGGGCCGAAATAACGAGCGAGAAGATGCCGTCGGCGATCTCCTGGTTCGAGACGACCTCGAAGTCGTGCATGCGTGCAGTGGAAGGTGTGGGCATAGACGCTCCAATCCCCCATGCAGTTGCATGGACCAAACGAACAGAAAGCGCGGCACCGCAAGGGCACCGCGCGCAAAAGCGATAAGGCTATGCTAGCAGATGCAGCCGTCGGCAAGCGTCTGTTTACCGCCGACAAACACATCGGTGGCACGACCGGTGAGCGTGCGGCCGGCAAAACCGGAGTTCTCGGCGCGCGACTCGTAACCGTCCTCGCCGACCGTCCAGGTAACAGACGCGTCGAAGACGGTCAGGTCGGCAACAGAGCCCGCCTTGACCTGAACCTGGTCGAGGCCCAGGATCTCACGCGGCTTAATAGCCATGAGCTCGACCATGCGGCCCATGCCCATCTTGCCCGTGTTGACCAGCTCGGTGAGCACGAGCGACAGCGAGGTCTCGAGGCCAATCATGCCAAAGGGCGCGAGCTCGAACTCACGGGCTTTCTCCCACGGCGTGTGGGGAGCGTGATCGGTGACGATGACGTCGACGGTGCCGTCGATGACACCCTGGCGGATGGCCTCGGCATCCTCGTCGGTACGCAGCGGCGGGTTAACCTTGAGCGAGGTGTTGTAGGTCTCGTCCAGGTCGTTCTCGGTCAGGAACATGTGATGCGGGGTGGCCTCGCAGGTAACCTGAACGCCAGCGGCCTTGCCGGCACGCACGAGCTCCAGGCCATGGGCGGTGGAGATGTGCTGGATGTGCAGCTTGGCACCGGTCAGTTTTGCGATCTCGATGTCGCGGGCGATCTGGAGCTCCTCGCCGGCAGCCGGCCAGCCCTCGAGGGCCAGACGAGTCGAAACCTTGCCCTCGTTGATCTGGCCGTGGCCGACCAGGTCCTCGTCCTGGCAATGGCTCATGAAGACCTTGCCGAACATCTTGCCGTAGTCCATGCAGCGACGGAGCATGCCTGCACCCTGCACGCCGCGACCGTCGTCGGTGAAGGCGACGGCGCCGTGGGCGACCATATCGCCCATCTCGGACATAGCCTCGCCCTTAAGACCGCGGGTCATGGCGCCAGAAGGATAGACGCGGCAGTGGCCGACCTCGGCAGCGCGGGACTTGACGAACTCAACAACGGTACCGTTATCGGTAACGGGGTCGGTGTTGGGCATGGCGCACACGCCAGTGAAGCCGCCCTTGGCAGCTGCGCGGGTGCCGCTCTCGATGTCCTCTTTGACCTCGTAGCCGGGCTCGCGCAGGTGGACGTGCATGTCCACCAGGCCAGGGACAAGGTACTTACCGGAAAGGTCGCGGACCTCGGCTCCCTCGGCGGCGAGGTTCTCGCCGACCTCGGCGATCTTGTCGCCGTCGATCAGGACGTCAACGACACCGTCAAGCTCGACGGACGGATCGACGACGTGGGCATTCTTAAGAAGCAAGGCCATTATCGGCACCTCCAAGCAGCAGATACAGGATAGCCATACGCACGCAGATACCGGCGTAGACCTGCTCCAGGATGACGGAGCGTTGCGGGTGGTCGGCCATATAGGAGTCGAACTCGACGCCGCGGTTGATGGGGCCCGGGTGGCAAATGATCGCGTCGGGCTTCATGAGCTTCTCACGGTCCTTGGTCAGGCCGAAGAGCTTGTGGTACTCGCGAATGGTCGGGAACGGGGCACCCTCGAGGCGCTCCTGCTGTACGCGCAGCATGTAGACGACGTCCAGCTCGGGCAGGACGGAATCGAGGTCGCTCGTCACGTGGTCGCAGCCCAGAACCTCGGGCGCCGGCGGCAGCAGCGTGCCGGGGGCGACGGCGTAGGTCTCGCAGCCCATGATCTTCAACGCGGGGATCAGCGAGCCGCAGACGCGGGAGTGGGCGATGTCGCCGACGACGGCGACTTTCAGACCGTGGAAGTCACCCTTGTGCTCCCAGATGGTGTACAGGTCGAGCAGAGCCTGCGTGGGGTGATTGTGCTTACCGTCACCGGCGCAGATAACACTCGCGGGCGAATTCTGCGTGACGATGTAGGGAGCACCGGCATGTTTGTCGCGCACGACGATGCAGTCGATCTTGTAGGCGTTGAGCGTCTCGACGGTATCGACGAGGCTCTCGCCCTTGACCGTGGAGGTCGAGGAGCCGCCAAAGTTGAGGCTGTCGGCCGAAAGACGCTTCTCGGCGAGCTCGAAGGAGCTGCGGGTACGCGTCGAGGGCTCGTTGAACATATTGACGATGGTCTTGCCCTTGAGCGTGGGGACCTTCTTGATGGCACGCTCGTTGACCTCGGAGAACGCCTTGGCGGTCTCGAGGATGAGCTTGATGTCCTCTTCGGAGTACTCGGTAATGTCGATCAGGTGCTTATGATTGAACGCCACGGTACTACTCACCTCCCAGCGGCGCGGAGCCCACGTGGGAACCCGGCGCGACGTCGTTGATCTCGACAGCGGTACGGCCGTCGACTTCCTTCATATATAGGTGCACGTTCTCCTCGTGCGAGGAGGGAACGTTCTTGCCGACAAAGTCCGGCGAGATAGGGAGCTCGCGGTGACCGCGGTCAACGAGAACTGCCAGCTCGATGCGGCTCGGACGGCCCAGGTCCATAACGGCGTCCAGAGCGGCGCGGATGGTGCGACCCGTGTACAGGATGTCGTCCACCAAAACGACGCGCTTGCCGTCGACGCTGAAGGGAATGTTGGTAGCGTGGATCGCGGGAGCGAAGTTAGTCGCATAGTCATCGCGATAGAAGCTGATGTCCAGGCTGCCGAGCGGAACGTCAACCCCCTCGATCTCCTTGATCGCCTCGGCGAGCTTCTTTGCCAGAAGGTCGCCGCGCGTGACGATGCCGACCAGAGCGAGGTCTTCACAGCCCTCGTTGCGCTCGAGAATCTCGTGCGCGATGCGGGTCATCGCTCGGTTGACGGCGGTCTCGTCCATGATGACCGCCTTGGGGGAAGTCGTGCCCATAGATCTCCTTCCTCACATGTCTTGACTGCTGATACAGTCAAAAAAATAGATGCCCGACCGCTCAAAGCGGACCAGACACCCACAGGAAGGACTGCTCTATGGCAGCAATATAAATCCATGTGGGTATCTCGTACCCCTTTAATGGTCAAGGGATAGTGTAGCCAACCCCGAGCTTAATTGCGAGCATTAATACGGAGCAATCCGCAAACGGACTCAACGCTCCATAAACCTATATATATTTGCGGGACAAGCTTGAAAACGTCGATGCGAGCTGGCATAATCCCCTCTGCTACACGCATAACGGATCTACGTCCAGGGCCGTAGCGTGGGCACTATCGCCATAAGAGAAATATCTCTGTGTAGATTACGCACAGGGAGCTGCTTCTGTGCTATAGTTCAGGCTTGTTTGTTAACGCGACATGTTCGTTTGTCGCCCAAGGAGGGTCAGTTATGTCCAAAGTTTGCGAAGTTTGCGGTAAGCACCCCGTTGCCGGTCGCTCCATCAGCCACTCTCACCGCGTCACCAACCGTAAGTTCCGCCCCAACATCCAGCGTGTCTACGTCGTCGTCGATGGTCACCGTCGCAAGATGAACGTTTGCTCCACCTGCCTTAAGTCTGGCAAGGTTGCGCGCTCCTAAATAAGGTCTTACCAACAAGTACCTCGGACTCTCCGGGTCAAAGACCTCGCGTTCACATAGAACTTACCAAAGGCGTCCTCTCTTGTGGAGGGCGCCTTTTTGCACTCATTGGGGACAGGCTTACATGGGTGTTTTTACTCATTGGGGACAGACATGATGCGTGTCTGCGGCGCCCCGACTAGCTCCGGTCCCTGCCTCACGCAGCTTCCTTCCAGCCTGCAGTGGCCTTGGTCACACTTGTAGCGCCGATACCGGTGATACGGGCAATTTGCTTGACCGTGAGATGTGCCTGCCGGAGCCTCAGCAGGCAGGCATCGCGTTCGGGGCGTGGCAGGGCCTTAAGCAGCGTAGGATCTATGCTCGGCAGGACTTCGCGCGCAACGGAAAGGGCCTCCTCATCGGGGATCCGACGGCGTGGAAGAACCTCCACCGACCAGATGCGCCCGGCAACTTCCTTGAGATGCTCGCAATAGCAACGGGAGCCTCCGACAATATCGAGCATAGGGGCCGCATCACAAATGTCAAAGGGATCGTAGCCCAGCTGATAGGCCTTGAAGCTTGACCAACGGTACGCCTCGAGTGAGTCGAGCGAACCTTTCACAGGATTGAGATGGATATAATCGAGCAACTGTACCGCCATAACAGGTCCAGAACAGCGAAATGGCAAAACTATGTCTGTCCCAAATGAGTGAAAGCACTCATATAAGTCTGTCCCCAATGAGCGGGCCGATGCCAGGCGATATTTTTAATTAAAACGATTCAACTAGTTGAAGCGTTTTAGTGTGCCTTTTACGGGAATCTTACCGTTCGCCGAATAATTTCTTGCTATCATGCAACACGTAGGGTAAATCTCCGATCGCAAGGAGACACAAATGGTGAAAAAGTCACCGGAAAACACTACTCCCGCAATTGTGGACAACGTAGAGGCGCTTGAGGCTAAGCTCGCTCAGATGCGAGAGGCCCAGGCGCTTTTTGCTACGTACACGCAGGAGCAGGTCGACAAGATCTTCTACGAGGCCGCCATGGCCGCCAACAAGGCTCGTATCCCGCTGGCGAAGATGGCGATCGAGGAGACCGGTCGCGGCGTTCTTGAGGACAAGGTCATCAAGAACCACTACGCCGCAGAGTACATCTACAACGCTTACAAGAACACCAAGACCTGTGGTGTCATTGAGCGCGACGAGGCCTACGGCATCACCAAGATCGCTGAGCCCATCGGCATCGTGGGCGCCGTCATCCCGACGACCAACCCCACCTCCACCGCGATCTTCAAGACGCTGATCAGCCTGAAGACCCGCAACGCCATCATCATCTCCCCTCACCCGGCTGCCGCCAAGTGCACCATCGCCGCCGCCAAGCTCGTGCTTGACGCCGCCGTCAAGGCCGGCGCCCCCGAGGGCATCATCGGCTGGGTCGATGTCCCCTCCATCGAGCTGACCAACATGGTCATGCGCGATGTCGACATCATCCTCGCCACCGGTGGCCCGGGCATGGTTAAGGCCGCCTACTCCTCGGGCAAGCCCGCCCTGGGCGTTGGCGCCGGTAACACCCCGGTCGTCATCGACGACACCGCCGACGTGCTGCTCGCCGTCAACTCCATCATCCACTCCAAGACCTTCGACAACGGCATGATCTGCGCCTCCGAGCAGTCCGTGACCGTCATCGACACCATCTATGACCAGGTTAAGGCCGAGTTCCAGAAGCGCGGCTGCTACTTCGTCAAGCAGGGTGCCGAGATGGAGGCCCTGCGCGGCGCCATGTTCAAGAACGGCGCTCTCGATCACCGCATCCCCGGCATGGCTGCCGCCAAGATCGCCGAGCTCGCCGGTATCGAGGTTCCCGCCAAGACCAAGATCCTGATCGCCGAGGTCACCTCCACCGACCCCGCCAAGGAGGAGTTCTCCCACGAGAAGCTCTCCCCTGTCCTGGCCATGTATCACGCCAAGGACTTCCAGGAGGCCGTCGACAAGGCCGAGCACCTGGTACTCGCCGGTGGCCCGGGCCACACCGCCTCTCTGTACGTGCATCCCGCCCAGGCCGATAAGATCAGCCTGTTCGAGCATGTCATGAAGGCCTGCCGTATCGTCATCAACACCCCGTCCTCGCACGGCGGCATCGGTGACCTGTACAACTTTGGCATGAAGCCGTCTCTGACCCTGGGCTGCGGCTCCTGGGGCGGCAACTCCGTCTCCGAGAACGTTGGGGTGAAGCACTTGATCAACGTTAAGACTGTGGCCGAGCGCCGTGAGAACATGCTGTGGTTCCGCGCTCCCGAGAAGGTCTACTTCAAGAAGGGTTCCACGCCCGTCGCCCTCGACGAGCTGGGCAGCGTCATGGGCAAGAAGCGCGCCTTTATCGTCACCGACCAGTTCCTCTTCAAGAATGGCAACACCCGCGCCATCGAGGCCAAGCTCGACGAGATGGGCATCGCCCACGACTGCTTCTACGACGTCGAGCCCGATCCGTCGCTGCAGTGCGCACGTCGCGGCGCCAAGCAGATGGCTCTCTTTGAGCCGGACGTCATCATCGCCGTCGGCGGTGGCTCCGCTATGGACGCCGGCAAGATCATGTGGATGATGTACGAGCACCCCGAGTGCAAGTTTGAGGACATGGCCATGGACTTCATGGACATCCGCAAGCGTATCTTCACCTTCCCCGAGATGGGCAAGAAGGCCTACTTCGTCGCCGTCCCGACCTCTTCGGGCACCGGTTCCGAGTGCACGCCGTTCGCCATCATCACCGACAAGGAGACCGGCATCAAGTGGCCGCTCGCCGACTACGCGCTGCTCCCCAACATGGCTATCGTTGACGCCGACAACTGCATGACCGCCCCGCGCGGCCTGACCGCCGCCTCCGGCATCGACGTCATGACCCACGCCATCGAGTCCTATGTCTCCATCATGGCCTCCGACTACACCAAGGGCCTCTCCGAGCGCGCTGCCAAGCTCGTCTTCGAGAACCTGCCCTCCAGCTTCGAAAACGGCGCCAAGGACCCGCATGCCCGCGAGGAGATGCACAACGCCTCCTGCATGGCCGGTATGGCCTTCGCCAACGCCTTCCTGGGCCTCAACCACTCCATGGCCCACAAGCTCGGTGCCTTCCATCACCTGCCCCACGGCATCGCCAACGCCATCATCCTGACTCGCGTCATGCGCTACAACGCCGCCGAGGCCCCCGTCAAGATGGGCACGTTCTCCCAGTATCCTTACCCCAACGCGCTGCACAACTACGCCGAGATGGCCAAGTACTGCGGCATCGAGGGCAAGGACGACAAGGAGGTCTTCGAGAACTTCATCACGAAGCTCGAGGAGCTCAAGGACTTCATCGGTGTCAAGAAGACCATCGCCGACTACGGTGTTGACGAGCAGTACTTCCTCGACACCCTCGACGAGATGACCGAGCAGGCATTCAACGACCAGTGCACCGGCGCTAACCCGCGCTACCCGCTCATGAGCGAGATCAAGGAGCTCTACCTGGACGCCTACTATGGCCGCGAGCCCCAGGACTACGCCGTCTGCTAGTTTTTAGCACGGTTATTTCGGCGGGGGTGAACGGGCGCACGCACGCCCCCGCCGCTGCTTCTATCGCATCGTTGAAAGGATGCAATCATGCTGCTCCCCGAATCCAAGACCGAGCTCGTCCGTCGCGGCAACAAAGTCGTTTACGACCTGGGCGACAAGATCGTCAAGGTCTTTAACGAGACCAAGCCCGTCTCCGACGTGTTCAACGAGGCTTTGAATCTTGCCCGCATCAATGAGTGCGGCATCCGCAGCCCCAAGGCTCTCGAGGTTTCTCAGCTCGAGAACGCCAACGGCTGGGCGCTCGTGACCGAGAAGGTTCCGGGCACCACCCTTGCCGAGAAGATGACTGCCGAGCCCCAGCGCTTTGGTGAGTACCTCGAGATGTTCGTCGACCTCCAGATCGAGATCCACGGCTACACCTCCCCGCTACTCAACCGTCAGCGCGACAAGTTCGTCCGCATGATCGACAGCCTCGATCAGCTCAATGCCACCACGCGCTACAACCTTCAGGAGCGTCTGGACGGCATGACCAAGGAGTTCAAGGTCTGCCACGGCGACTTCAACCCCTCCAACGTCATCGTTGGCGACGACGGCCAGCTGTACGTCTGTGACTGGGCACACGCCACCCAGGGCTCCCCTGCTGCCGACGTTGCCACCACCTACCTGCTCTTTGCCCTCAACAGCAAGGACCAGGCCGAGGCCTACCTGGAGCTCTACTGCGATCGCGCCGACATGCCCATGCAGGTCGTGCGTCAGTGGACGAGCATCGTCGCCGCTTCCGAGCTCGCTCGTAAGCGCAACGTGAACGATGAGTTCCTTAAGAACTGGATCGACGTCGTCGATTATCAGTAATATCTGAGCGATTTATTTCGCATCGGAGGCACAAAGGAAAACCCCGCAGCTCGCATGGGCTGCGGGGTTTTCCTTTTAGCAACAAATGTCCCTTAGACGCAAAAGCGGCCCTGCATCTCTACCTCGAGAGACGCAGGGCCGCTTAACAAGTGCACTAAACGCAGCGGGCTCGATTAACGGCGTGCTGCTTTCACAAGCTCAGCGACCTTGGCGACAACCTCATCGATCGCCACATCCTCGCGCTCGCCCGTAGCACGATCCTTGAGCTCGACGGTGCCGTTCTTAAGGCCGCGCTTGCCGAGCACCACCTGATAAGGGAAGCCCATAAGGTCGTTGTCGGCAAACTTAAAGCCGGGACGCTCGTCACGGTCGTCTACGACAACCTCGATACCCTCGGCGCACAGACCCTCGACGATTTGATCGCAAACAGAAGCGCACTCCTCCTTCTTGGGGTCGAGCGGAATCACCGCAACCTCGTACGGGGCAACGGAGACCGGCCAAACGATACCGTGCTCGTCGTTGTGCTGCTCCACGACGGCAGCGAGCGAGCGGGACACGCCCACGCCGTAGCAACCCATGATAAGCGGCTTCTCCTTGCCGTCCTCGTCCATAAAGGTGGCACCCATGGCCTCGGAGTACTTGGTGCCCAGCTGGAAGACCTGGGAAACCTCGATGCCGCGAGCAGCGGAGAGCGGCTTGCCGCAGTGCGGGCAAGGGTCGCCGGCAACGACGGTAACCAGGTCGGCCCACTCGTCGACGGTAAAGTCGCGCTCGGGGCAGGCACCGGTAAAGTGATAGTCGACTTCGTTGGCACCGCAGGCCCACTGCTTGGACTCGCGCAGGCTCTCGTCGCAGACCAGACGAATGCCCTCGGGCAGGTTAACCGGTCCGATAAAGCCCTTATGCAGACCGTAGGTCTGGAGCTCCTCGTCAGTCATCATGCGATAGCCCTTGCCAAAGACATGCTCGGCCTTGCAGTCGTTGAGCTCATGATCGCCCGGAACGATGGCCACAACCGGCTTGCCCTCGGCGTCGATGAGAGCCAGCGACTTGCGCGTACCGTTCTCGGGGAAGCCGAAGAACTTGGCGACGGCCTCGATGGTGCCCATACCCGGAGTCTCGACCTTGGTGAGTGTGCCGTCGCCGGGGCCCTCGGTCACAACGACCTTGGTGCTTGCCGCCTCGTCATCGGCAGCAAAGCCACAATCGTCGCAGTAGACCAGCGAAGCCTCGCCGGCCTCTGCCAGCGCCATGAACTCGACGGAGGTGTCGCCACCGATCTCGCCGGAATCGGCGACGACGGGCAGGGCCTTAATGTAGCAGCGCTCGCAGATATTGGCGTAGGCCTGCTTCATCTTGTCGTACTCCTCCTGCAGGCTCTCCTGCGTGGCAGAAAAGCTGTAGGCGTCTTTCATGATGAACTCGCGACCGCGCATCAGGCCAAAGCGGGGACGGAACTCGTCGCGGAACTTGTCCTGGATGTGATAGAGATTCACCGGCAGTTGCTTGTATGAACGCAGCTCGTTGCGCACCAGGGCAGTCACGGTCTCCTCGTGCGTAGGGCCGAGCACGAACTCGCGGCCGTGGCGGTCATCAAAGCGCACGAGTTCCTTGCCATAGGCATCGATACGGCCGGACTCACGCCACAGCTCGGCATCGACCATGATGGGCATCATGAGCTCCTGGGCGCCGGCGGCGTCCATCTCGTCGCGCACGATGTTCTCAATCTTGCGAATCGAGCGCCACGCGAGCGGCAGATAGGAATAGAGACCGGCGGCCTCCTTGCGGATCATACCGGCACGGAGCAGCAGGCGATGGCTCGCAAGCTCAGCGTCGGCCGGATCCTCTTTGAGCGTCGGAGCATACAGCTTAGACATATACATTGCTCGGGTCATTTATTTCTCCTCAATAAGCTTGTCGACCTCGGCCATAAGCGCGTCGACAATTTGGTCCTCCGCTACTTTACCAATGATCTGGCCGTGCGAAAAGAGCAGGCCCTGACCACGTCCGCAGGCAACGCCCAGGTCGGCATCAGAGGCCTCACCGGGGCCATTGACGGCACATCCCATGACGGCAATCGAAAGCGGCGCGGCATAGTTCTTAAGCCGCTCGGTTACTTCCTCGGCGATTGCGATCAGGTTAACCTGACAGCGGGCACACGTGGGGCACGAGACAATCTCGGGGCCGCGGCGACGCAGGCCCAGCGACTGCAAAATTCCCCAGGCGACCGGCGGCTCCTCAACCGGATCGGCCGTGAGCGAAACGCGCATGGTGTCACCGATTCCCTCGGACAGCAGGATTCCAAGGCCCACCGAGCTCTTGATGGTGCCCTGCAGCTTGGTACCCGCCTCGGTTACGCCCAGGTGGAGCGGAACGTGGGGAATCTCACGCGACAGGGCACGATAGGCGTCGAGCGTCGTTTGCACGCTATGGGCCTTGGCCGAAAGCACAATGTTCGTAAAGCCGCGGTCTTCAAAATGCTTGACAAAACGTTCGCTCGACATCACGAGCTTCTCGGGCTGCGTGAGGTCGTCGCGCTCAGCGATATCCTGCTCAAGCGAACCAGCATTGACGCCGATACGAATCGCACAGCCCGTGGCACCCGCAGCATCGATCACCGCGTCAACCTTGGCCCAATCGCCGATATTGCCGGGATTGATGCGCAGCTTGGCAGCACCGGCCTCAACGGCACCAATGGCGAGCTTATGGTTAAAGTGGATATCGGCAACGATCGGCACCGGAGACTCGGCACAGATGGCGCGGAAACCCTCAAGCGCGGCCTCGGTGGGCACGCTCACGCGCACGATATCGCAGCCAGCCTGCGCCAACGCACACACTTGCGCAAGCGTTGCCTGGGCATCAGCGGTATCGGTGCAGGTCATAGATTGGACCGCCACCGGCGCGCCTCCACCGATCTGCACGCCGCCCACATGCACGGGGCGCGTCAACTCGCGAGGCAAAGGATGGGATAAAGACAATCCAAACACTCCCCTACAGAATAAATCGAAGGATGTCGGAACGAAGCATATAGACAAACAGCAGCGCAAAGAGCGCGATGCCCACATAGCTCACAATCGTCTGGACCTTGAGCGGAAGCTCGCGGCCCGCAATCTTTTGAATGATCTCGATGACCAACTTGCCGCCATCGAGTGGCGGGATGGGCAGCAGGTTCATAAAGCCAAGCGAGAACGAAATGAGGGCGGCAAACGAAAGGAACGTGGCAGGGCCGGCAGCAGCAGCTTGCGAGGACATAACGCTAATACCCACGATCGAAGAGGACTGATCGAGAATCTCCATCGTATGCTGAGGCTGGAGCAGGCGCATCACGCCCTTCGCTGTCTGCACGACATAGGAGAACGACAGGCGAGCCGACGTGATGGGGTCTAAACGGACCACCTGCGTAGAGACATACACACCTAGGCGTTCGTCCTCTTTGAGCGCAACCGTGGTCGAATGCTTCTTGCCGTCACGCTCGTACTCAATGGCTATATCGTCCTTACCGGCAGCCTTGCCAATGGCATCGTAAACGTCCATCCAGGTAGAGCACGATACTCCGTCGACCGAAAGAATCGCGTCGCCATCCTCGATTCCCGCCGCGGAGGCAATCGAGCCTTCATCAACCTGGCCGATCACATTGGTGTCCACCGGCACCGTGACACCCGCAATGGAATAGATGCTCATAAGGAGCAAAAAGCCCGTCAGGATATTGACGATAATGCCCGCAAGCAACATAAAGGCACGCTTGACAAAGCCCTGACCCAAATAGGTGTGCGAGCGCTCGCGTGCAAGGAATTCGGCCTCGCCGCACGGCAGTTCCCATACATCGCCCTCGGCAGTCGCGTGCTCGCGATCGAACCGACGGCCGTCAAAGGTGGTATAACCCGCCGCATCACGCGGCAGGGTCTGGTACTTGGTGGGATAGTAACCAGGCGAAGGCTTTTCCCCTTCTTCATACCAAGGAGCTATGGAGCCCCAACCCAGCAGCAAAGCGCAGGCCTCGAGCACATCCTCCTCGGACAGCTCAAGCTCGACGGCAAGATCGACCACCGTCACACGGCCGTGGCGATAGATGGCGGCAAGCACGCGATCGGCATACGAGACATCGGTCGGATCCATGCCACAGATGGCAGCATACCCACCCAGCAACAGCGGGGTCACGCCAAACTTGGTGCCGATCCGACGAGACGTATGGTGAATATCAAAGCGACACGGCAGGCCCAAAAAGAACTCAGTCACCCGGACGCCGCAGGCACGCGCCGCCAAAAAGTGGCCGCCCTCGTGCAAAAACACGAGGACGGAAAGCATCAGCAGGCCCCAAAAGACCGATGAGAGAACGCTCAGAACAGTTTCCATAAAACGAAAAAGCAATCCTTATGGGTTAAAAACGGGTTGCGGCGAGCACTTGCGCGGCCTTTTCACGCGCCCACGCATCGATACCGCGAAGCTGTTCAAACGAATCGACCGTCTGCGCATCATGCGCATCCATACAGGATTCCACAATGCGATCGATATCGGTAAAACTGCAGCCATCATGCAGGAAGGCATCGACGGCGACCTCGTTGGCGGCATTGAGCACGCACGGCATGGTGCCGCCCGTCTTGCCCGCACGCTCGGCCAGCGCCAGGCAGCGGAACGTATCCATGTCGGCCGCAGCAAAGGTAAGCTGACCCAACTCGCGGAAATCGATGCGCGGAGCCGGAGTATCCCAGCGCTCGGGATACGAGAAGGCAAACTGGATGGGAATGCGCATGTCAGATGCCCCGAGATGCGCCATCACGGAGCCGTCGGCAAACTCGACCATCGAATGAATCTTTGACTGGCGCTGAACGACCACGTTGATAAAGTCGAGGTCGCAACCGAACAGGTGCATCGCCTCGATACGCTCCAGGCCCTTGTTCATGAGGGTAGCGGAGTCAATCGTGATCTTGGCACCCATAGCCCACGTAGGGTGCGCCAGGGCATCGGCGCGCGTCACACGGTCGAGTTCCTCGCGCGAACGGCCAAAGAACGGACCGCCCGAACAGGTAAGCCAAATACAATGGGCCTCGCGCGGATTCTCACCCAGATAGCATTGGTAAATTGCAGAGTGCTCGGAGTCGACCGGGATAAGCTGACCGGGCTGAGCCAACGGCATCAGCAGGTCACCGCCAACAACGAGCGACTCCTTATTGGCAAGGGCAAGGCGCTTATTCGAGGTCAAGGCCGCATGGCTCGCCTTGAGACCGGCGGCGCCAACAATGGCAACGAGCACGCAATCGACATCATCACGGCACGCGAGATCACAGACCGCCTGGGCACCAACGCCGACGTTCGTGCCCTGAGGCAGCTCCTGCAGCACGGCATCAGACCCGTGAGCGGTATCTGCGATGGCAACAGCCGGAACCGAAAACTCACGGGCAAACGCAACGAGCTCAGTGGTACTGGAATTAACGGAAAGCGCCGTCACCTGCAGACGATCGGCATGCTGACGGCAAACATCGAGCGCCTGAGTGCCGATAGAGCCCGTACAGCCCAGGATGGCAACACGGAGACGTCCATCGGAACCATAGGTCGTCTGGAAGGACATTACAGCACGCCTCCGATCATCAGCATCAGCTGCGCGGTGATGCAGCCGAAGATAAGCGAGTCGCTACGATCGAGCATGCCGCCGTGGCCCGGGATAAGGTTACCGGAATCCTTGACGCCCACACCGCGCTTGATGCGCGACTCGATAAGGTCGCCGATAACGCCCAGGATGGACACAACCACGCCGCAAAGCAGCGCATAGGGCAAGCTCAGCTTATAGAAATGCGTCACCCACAAAATGAGCCAGATGAGAACCGAGCCCAGAATGCCGCCGACAAACCCCTCCCAGCTCTTTTTGGGAGAGATCTTGGGAACCATCTTGTGTTTGCCGATACGGCTGCCCACGATGTAGGCAAACGAATCGGAGACCCAAAGGGACGCGCAAACACCCACTGAAAGCAGGGCGCCGGCAAAACCGGGCACGGCATCGCGCAGCAGCACAATAGCCGACAGCATAAAGCCTGTGTAGATGGGACCCATGAGCGTCACGGCCACATCAGAGATGCGGGTACGCGGCGACCAAACATACCAAATGCCCACCGCGAGCATCAGTGCAAAAAGCAGGGCGTTCAGCAAAAGCGAATCGCCAAGCGCCGATAACGGAAAGAGCACGGCGGCAATAATGCCCAGATGCTCGTTGGCGACCTTGCCATCGAGCCTCGTCATACGGAAAAACTCAAAGCAGCAAAGCCCGCTCATGACAGAGACAAAAATGGCGGTGGGCACGATACCCAAAACCAGGCACAGGATAAAGACGACGGCGTAGACGATACCGGCGGCGGCACGGGTAATAAAGCCCGCAAGCCACGAACCGGTGCCGCTCTTCGCTGCAGGCGCTCCCGCAGTGGCAGCTTTGCGCGCAGGCGTCTTGGGAGCAGATGCCTTGGGACGATCGGACACGATTAAGCCTCCTCGGTCTTGCTCAGTCCACCAAACCTACGGTCACGGCCCTGATAGGCCAAAATGGCGTCAACAAGGCCCCAACGATCAAAGTCAGGCCAATAGGTATCGGTGACATAGAACTCGGAATAAGCCACCTGCCACAGCAGATAGTTCGAAAGGCGAAGCTCACCAGAGGTGCGAATGACCAGCTCGGGATCGGGAAGACCGGCGGTGTACAGGTGCGAAGCAACCATATCATCGTCGATAGCAGCAGGGTCGATCTTGCCGGCGGCGGCATCGAGCGCAAGCTGACGGGCGGCACGGGTAATCTCGGCACGAGCGCCGTAGTTGACGGCAAGCGCCAGCGTCATACCGGTGTGATCAGCACACTCGGCAAGACCGCATTCAAAAACGTCGCGGGTCTTCTTGGGCAGCGCGGAAATATCACCCAAAAAGATAACACGGACGTTTTCGCGCTTCAGAAGCGGCAGCTCATCGATAAACGTCTTGGCAAACAGATGCATCAAGACGTTAACCTCATGCTGCGGGCGGTTCCAGTTTTCGGTTGAAAACGCATAGGCGGAAAGCACGTCGACACCCAGACGCACGCAGGCGGTAATGATCTCACGAAGGGAGACGATACCCGCCTTGTGACCCTCGGTACGGGCAAGACCTCGCGCCGTAGCCCAGCGACCGTTACCGTCCATGATGCACGAGATATGACGCGGAATGTTATTGAGGTCAAGGTCGGAAAAACCGACGCCCGCAGGGGCGTCGGCAAAGTACTCGACCAGTTTGTTCTCGTCGTATTGCACCTTAGATCTCCATGACCTCGGCTTCTTTTTCCTTCAGAAGCTCCTCGACCTTGGCGACATACTCGTCGGTATGCTTCTGCACCTTGGCCTGCTCACGGCGGACGTCGTCCTCGGTGAGCTCCTCATCGCGCTCGAGCTTGTTGTTAAAGTCGCGACGGATGTTACGGATAGACACCTTGGCCTGCTCGGCGTACTCGCGGCACTCCTTGACGAGCTCGCGACGGCGCTCCTCGGTGGGAGCCGGGAACGGAAGACGAACAACGGTGCCATCGGAGTTGGGGGTAATACCCAGATCGGAAGCGCCGATGGCCTTGACGATGGCGTTGATAAGCGCCTTATCCCACGGCTCGATGAGCAGCATGTGGGCCTCGGGGGTCTTTACGGCGGCAACCTGCGTGACCGGCGTGGGAACACCGTAATAATCGACGGTGATGTCGGACAGAATGTTAGCGTTGGCTCGGCCGGTACGGACCTTGGAGAAGTTATGCTTGAGGGACTCGAGCGACTTGTCCATGTGGGCGGTGATGTTCTCTGCCATGCTTAATCCTCCTGATAGACGAGCGTGCCGACGGGCTCACCCGAAAGCGCGCGCTTGACGTTGTCCTCGCCATCGATGTTGAGGACCAAAATGGGCATACGGTTATCCTGGCACAGGGCCGTAGCCGTGGAATCCATAACCTGCAGGCCGCGGACGAGCACCTCGTGATAGGTGATCTTGTCAAAGCGGACGGCATCGGCGCACTTGACGGGATCCTTGTCGTAGATACCGTCGACCTTGGTGGCCTTAATCAGAATCTCCGCACCGATCTCGCAGGCGCGAAGGGCCGCGGCGGTGTCAGTCGTAAAGTACGGATTGCCCGAGCCGGCCGCGAAGATAACGACATTGCCCTTGGACAGGTGATTGATGGCGCGACGACGAATATAGGGCTCGCAAATCTCGTTCATCTGGATGGCACTCATAACGCGGCAGGGAACATCGTTATGCTCGAAGGCATCCTGCAGGGCGAGCGCGTTCATAACGGTTGCAAGCATGCCCATGTAATCGGCCTGAGCACGCTCCATACCGCCGGCAGCTCCAGCCATGCCGCGGAAAATATTGCCGCCGCCGACAACGATGCCGACCTCATGGCCAACGGCGAGCAGCTCCTTGACCTGCTTGGCAAGATGGTCGGTAATCTTGGGGTCGATGCCATAGTGGCCATCGCCCATCAGTGCTTCGCCGGAAAGCTTCAGAAGCACGCGTTTATATCGGATGTCGGACAAAGCGATCCTCCTTTAATTAGACTCTCAATATGATATCAAAGGCTCTGCTTAGAGCCATGAAAAAGCAGGCTGTGAGTAAAACCCACAGCCTGCTCATTACCAGCTACAAGAGCTTATTTACTCGCCACGGACCAGACGGTCGAAGGCAACGACGGTAATGGTATCGCCGAGCTCCTTGGAGACCTGCTCGGCGTACTTCTTGATGGTGAGGGAGCTGTCCTTGATGAACTCCTGCTCGGTGAGCACGGACTGCTTGTAGAACTTCTCCAGACGGCCAACAGCCATCTTCTCCTGGATGGCCTCGGGCTTGCCGGACTCGGCAGCCTGAGCCATGTAAATCTGCTTCTCATGCTCGACGGTCTCGGCCGGAACCTGATCGCGGGTAGCGCAGATCGGAGCGACAGCGGCAACCTGAAGAGCAACGTCGTGGGCAAAGGTCTTGAAGGACTCAGCCTGAGCGGTCTCAGCCTTCTCGAAAGCAAACTCGACGAGGACGCCGATCTTACCACCCATGTGGATGTAAGAAGCGAGAGCGCCGTTCTCGACCTTGCGGGCGGCGAAGCGAGAGATCTTCATGTTCTCGCCCATGATGTGAATCATCTCGGTGAGCTCGGAGGAAACGGTCTCCTCGCCCATCGGCTTCTCGAGCAGAGCGTCGACATCGGCCGGCTCGGTGGTGGCGACAACCTCGGCGACCTTGGAAGCAAAGCCGGTGAACTTGGCGTTGGAGCCGACGAAGTCGGTCTCGCAGGAGAGCTCGAGCAGAGCGCCGGTCTTGCCATCCTCGGAGACGAACGCGGCGACAGCGCCCTCGTTGGTCTCGCGGCCAGCCTTCTTGGCAGCCTTAGCGAGGCCGTTCTTACGCAGAACGTCAACAGCGGCGTCCATGTCACCGTCAGCCTCGACGAGAGCCTTCTTGCACTCCATCATCGGGGAGTCGGTCATCTCGCGGAGCTGCTTGACCATAGCGGCGGTAATCTGGGCCATTGTGGTTCCTTTCAAAGAGATGAAAAAGACTTAAATAGGACTGATTTACTCGGCCTTGGGCTCAGCGGCCATCTCGGCCTCGGAGATCTGCTCCTTGCCGGAGCCAGCGAGGCAAGCGTCGGCCATGAGCTCGCACATAAGGGTGACAGCGGAGATGGCGTCATCGTTGCAGGGGATGCCGTACTCGACCTCGTCGGGATCGGAGTTGGTATCGATCAGAGCGACGACGGGGATGTTCAGGCGCTGGGCCTCCTTGATGGCGTTCTCCTCGCGCTTAGTGTCGATGACGAAGAGAGCCTGGGGCAGACCCTTCATGTCGCGGGCGCCACCGAGGTTGGTCTGGAGCTTAGCGAGCTCCTTACCCAGAACAGCCTGCTCCTTCTTGGGAAGAACAGCCATGCGGCCGTCCTCGACCATGGCCTCGAGCTCCTCCATGCGGTTGATGCGGGAGCGGATGGTGACGAAGTTGGTCAGCATGCCGCCGAGCCAACGCTGGTTGATGTAAGGCATGTTGGCGCGCTCAGCGGCGTTCTTGACGGCCTCCTGAGCCTGCTTCTTGGTGCCGACGAACAGCACGTTGCCACCCTTGGCAACGTTCTTGACGAAGGTGTAAGCCTGGTCGGCGTCAAGAATGGTCTGCTTGAGGTCGAGGATGTAGATGCCGTTGCGCTCACCGAAGATGAACGGCTTCATCTTGGGGTTCCAACGACGGGTCTGGTGACCGAAGTGGCAGCCGGCCTCGAGCAGGGTGCGGATATTAATCTTGGTAGCCATGTTAAACCTCCTGTGGTTTGCCTCCGCGCGGGGTCATCCTCCAAAACCAACCCGGACATGTGCTACCAAAGCCCGGGCACCACGGTATGAAGTAGCCGCGCGTGCGTGATAAAAACCTGTTGCCGTGAAGCAACCCGATGAATGATAGCAGGATTACATCTTTCTGCCAACCCGAAATCAAAACCACACACACGGACGCGTGATTGATTGGATAGAACCCCTCTCCTGCCTTATTCGCCGCGCGGAAGAGCTTGGGTAACGGCGCGTTTGAGCCGATCGGGCGTGAGATGCGTATAAATCTGCGTGGTGGACAAGCTTGCATGCCCCAGCAACTCCTGGACAGAGCGCAAGTCCGCTCCGCCCTCGAGCAAATCGGTCGCAAAAGTATGGCGCATCGCATGCGGGGCGATATCGGAAGGGATACCCGCAAGCGTCGCCAACATATGAAACCGTCGCCTAAGCATGGCGGCGCTCATACGGTTGCCGCGTGCCGAGATAAACAGCGGATGCACACCGTTCGTACCGTCGCCACGCTTTGCCTGAGCAAGAAGCTCCGGTCTTCCTTCCTCAATATAGCGGTGGGTCACATCGAGAGCACGCCGATACAGGGGCACGATACGCTCCTTGCTCCCCTTACCCCAAAGCCGCAGCGTTCGCTCGGACCAAGCAATGGACTCAACATTGAGTGCCGCAAGCTCAGAGATGCGAGCCCCAGATGCATAGAGCAATTCGAGCATCGCCGCATCACGCAGTCCCGCAGGCGTTGAAACGTCTGGCGCCTCAAGCAGTGCCTTAACCTGCTGGGTGGTCAGCACTCCGGGCAAATCGCGTGGAAGCTTGGGCGAGGCAATCGCAGAGACAGCGTCTCCATCGATAAGACCCTCGGCAGCCATCCATCGATAGAACGAACGAATGGCAGACAGGTGCGCCGCAATCGTCCTGGGCGCCACCTGCTCGCGCGACAGCTCCGCCAGATACATGCGAACGGTACGTACGTCCGCCGTGCGTGCATCGATATCCCCACGCTCGCACCAAGCGGCAAAACGCTCCAGACGAGAGCCGTAAGCGATAACAGTGTTAGAAGAAAGCCCCTCGACGCGTGCAATATAGGCTATGAACGAGTCGACGGCACCGTACAGGTCAAAGGCTATGGCCGGTCGCCCCCAAACAGGTCGGAGCGCGATTCCAGATAGGAATCCAAGGCCTTAAGGGCGCGATCCGCATAGGCCTGATAGCGCTCACGTTTACTGCGGCGTTTACCGTCCTCGAGGGGAGGCACCAGGCCAAAATTAACATGCATGGGCTGATATCCGACCGTAGCAGGATCGGTCGCATAGCCCACGAGCGCGCCGAGAGCGCCCACGCGCGGCAGCTCGACAGGAGCAACCTCGATAGCCTCGGCATAGGTATTGAGCGCAGCGAGGAGACCCGTGGCGACCGCTTCCATGTAACCCTCCGTACCGGTAATCTGTCCGGCAAGGCGCACGCCCGTGCCGGGCACGGCGAAGGTCCCATCGAGCACATGGGGAGCATCGACAAAGGTATTGCGATGCATGACGCCATAGCGGAAAAACTCGGCATTCTCCAGACCGGGAACCATATGAAAAACGCGCTTCTGCTCGCCGAAGGTCAGGTTGGTCTGAAAACCAACCAGGTTATAGGCGGTCTTCTCCTTGTTCTCGGCGCGCAGCTGAATCGCCGCCCAGGGACGGCGACCGGTGCGCGGGTCGGTGAGCCCGACGGGCTTCATAGCGCCAAAGCGGATGGCATCCTTGCCCGTGCGCGCAACCTCCTCGGCAGGCTGACAGGCCTGGAAGAGGTCCCCGCCCTCAAAGTCCTTGAGCACCACGCGATCGGCCGTGGTAAGCGCCTCGATAAAGGCCTCGTACTCCTCCTTGTTGAGCGGGGCATTGAGATAGTCGCCACTCCCCTGCTCCTCGTAGCGCGACTGCGAAAACAGCACATCCATATCGAGCGTCGAGGCATCGACAATCGGGGCCGCGGCGTCAAAGAACGCCAGGGAATCACCACCGACGAGCTTCATGACCTCCCCGCTCAACGCCGGCGAGCACAAGGGACCCGCGGCGATAACCACATGGCCCTCGGGAATCTGGGTGACCTCGCCGTGAACGACCTCGATATTGGAGCGGGCGGCAACCTCGGCCTCGACGAGCTCGGAGAATTTAACACGGTCGACCGCCAAGGCGCCACCAGCGGGAACGGCAGCGCGATGAGCGCAGTCGAGCAGCACCGAACCCATACGCTCGAGTTCGGCCTTCAACAGGCCGGCGGCGGAATCGGGTCGGGTCGACTTAAACGAATTGGAGCAGACGAGCTCCGCCAAGTGATCGGTATGGTGGGCAGGAGAGGTCACCAGCGGCCGCATCTCGCACAGCTTTACGGCAAACCCGCGATCTGCCAGCTGAATCGCGCATTCCGATCCCGCCAGACCGCCACCGATAACCGTCACTTGATCAAACAGCATCTGCAAACACCTTTCTAATTGACACGCTTTCCATTGTGACCGAAGGGCGTCTGAGCGTGAAGCGCAAACTTTGAGGGCGCATACCTTCCATCCATCATGCGCTCGATGAGTCCCTCGAGCTCGAGTGAGCCCAGGAGTTTGAGCACGCCGACGGCATCGAGGGAGACGAGCGCGGCAATGTCATCGACCTTGAGCGGCGAGGCAATGAGCGCGTGCATCACGGCCTGCTGCGTGGGGTCCAGATCGGCGATACCGGGCGCATCGGGACGCGAATAGCGCAGGGTGCCGTAAATTCGCGAGATGGCCATCTCAATAGACTCCTCGTCAACAATGCAGCAGGCCCCGTTGGCGATGAGGTAGTTGGTCCCACGCGACTCTGGTGACAAAATGGAGCCAGGTACCGCGAGCAGTTCGCGCCCCAGGTCCATGGCGGCCTCCGCTGTCGAGAACGTGCCCGAGGGCATGCCGGCCTCCGACACGAACAGCGCCTGCGAAAGCGCGGCAATCACCCGGTTACGCCGCGGAAAGGCAAACTTGCGTGGCCCCATACCCCAAGGCGAGATGGACACGACCGCGCCGCCCGTATCGATCGTGCGCGCGATCAGCCCTGCACTCGAGCGCGGGTAAACCACGTCGGCGCCCGTACCCAACACCACGACGTGCCTGCCACCAGCGTTGACCGCGGCCCAACCCGAGGCCTGGTCGCAGCCGACCGCACCGCCCGAGACCACCGTCACCCCCGCCTCGACCGCAACTTTCGCGGCCAGCTCTGCCACGGCAAGGCCGTACGGCGAGGCCTTGCGAGCGCCGATGATGGAGAGCGCGGGCGTCGACAGTGCGGCGGGGTCGCCACGCACATAAAGCGTCTGGGGTACATCAGAGAGCTCCAAAACGGTATCTGGATACAACGCATCACCGGGATGCAGCTCAAAAGTCTCCTCGGGCATTACTGGTCCCTCCTCCCCTGGTACATCGCCGCCTCGAGCACGTGGTCTTGGGTTACCCGCTCACTTTCGGCAACATCGGCAATCGTGCGCGCGATACGCACCAAGCGCACGATGCCGCGACCGGTAAGATGCGTGCGCCTCGACAGGCCGAGCACGCACTTTTCCGCTGCCCCATCGAGCGCAAAGGTCGAAACGACGCCGTCGATGGAACGTGACTCATCGTCCTCGGCCTCGGCATCTGCATCGTCCAAACGGGACTCACGCCAGGCACGAAATGCCCGACCCCGCACAACATAGTCACGTAGTTCAGCTGACGACATACCCTCGGCACCCTCGATAATTACCTGCGGGTCGGGTCGGGTCACGTCAATCATAAGGTCAATACGATCGGCCAAGGGACCACGTAGCTTAGACCGATAGCGCTCAACCATCGAAGCCGAGCAGCGGCACGGTACCTCGCGATCGCCCAAAAAGCCGCAGGGACAGGGATTGCTCGCGGCAAGCAGCTGGAACCGCGAGGGAAACGTGAAAGCCCCATCGACGCGTACGATCTTGACGTAGCCGCGCTCTATGGGCTGACGGAGTGTCTGCAGCACGCTGTTGGGAAACTCGGCAAGCTCGTCTAAAAAGAGCACGCCGCCGTGCGCTAGGCTAATCTCGCCCGGGTGCACCGGCCGACCGCCGCCAATAAGGCCCGCAGTCGAAATGCTGTGGTGGGGGCTACGGAACGGCCGGTGTCCCGCCAGCAAACCATCGATGTTCTCGCCCAAGACCGAATGGATGCACAGCGCCTCTTGCTGATCCTCGAGAGAAAGCTCGGGCAAGATACCCGTCATGCGGCGTGCGAGCATGGTCTTGCCCGAACCCGGCGAGCCAATCATAAGCAGGCCGAGCTCCCCCGCCGCCGCGAGCGCAATGCCGCGCTTGGCAACCTCCTGCCCCAGCACATCGGCATAATCAAGTTCTGGCTCAAACGACGCCTCGACACCCTCGGAATCCAGATAATGCCGAGCCGCCTCGCCCATACCGCGGGCAAGCTGAGACAGATGGTCGATAAAGCCACAGTCCACACCGGCAAGCGGCACATGTTGATCCGACCTTCCTGCAATAAAGGACAGGCCCATATCACGCGCCAACAACTGAAACGCAACCTCGCCTTTTACGGGCAGCACGCTACCATCCAGCCCGAGCTCACCGGCAATAAGGCAATGGTCTAGATGGTCGCGGGGAATCTGCCCATCGGCCGCCAGTACCGCGATGGCAATCGGCAGGTCAAAACCACTGCCCGTTTTACGGATGTCGCCCGGAGCCAAGTTGACGGTAATGCCCGCTCGTGGAATCTCAAATCCCGCCGAGCGCATTGCGCAGCGTATGCGGCCACGCGACTCCATCACCTCCATACTTGGAATGCCAAGCATTTGGATACCCGGAATACCGCCGGCAAGCGAGACCTCGACCGTGACGGGAATCGCCTCGACGCCACGAATGCATGCAGCGTGGACGGCAAAGGTGTCAAACGCCATCACGATACCTGCCAATCGAATGCGTTGTATTGATGCTCAATCTCCGCAATATGACCGCCGCGGATAGTAACGCCCACCGCGTCGAAGCGAATCGCCTTAAGGGGATAGTGATCCATAAGGTAACAACTCGCGATACGGCGGTAGCGACGCTGCTTTTGGGCGTCCACCGCCTCCTCGGGAAAGATCCGCGTGTTGCAATCTAGGGCGACGCGCCTTGTCTTGATCTCAGCCATCACCACGACATCATCAAGTTCATCAAGCAGTACCAGATCGGCCTCACCCTCGGGACACCGGTAGCCCTGTTCCAAGAGGGCATAACCGCGCTCGCGAAAGTAATCGATTGCAATAAGCTCGCCCAGCATGCCCAGTTCTCGAGGACTGAGGCCCTTAATGAACCCAGGCGTAATCGACGCGCAATCAATCTCCCCGCTCTCCCAAAGCTCTTTGAGCTGTTGCGTCTTGCTCTTTGCACTTGCGGCGCACATGGGGTCTCCTTTCCCGCGCACGATATTGACCCGATCATGAGGCCGCCTTTCTTGCGGGTAAGTACCAAAAGAAAACCAAAGACCAACCAAAAACAAACAAAAAAGGGACCGCATGCAACAATTGCGTTGCATGCGGTCCCCACCAGCTGGTTTATAAAATCCCAGAAGTCCCTGTCTCCATATTTGCCTTAAAAAAGACGCTCCGTCTGCAAAAAATTTCCGCAGAAGCTCACACGATGCAACGGAGAAAGGCCATGTTTACGAATAGCCTCAATATGCTCGGGGCTCGCATAGCCCTTTGACTCAGCAAGATGATATTCGGGATACTCGGCATCGTACTCGACCATCATCTCGTCGCGCGTGACCTTGGCCATAATGGAAGCAGCGGCGATGCAGGCGATTTTGGCATCGCCCTTCACCACATCGCGCTCGTTGGGGACGGCGCCCAAGGGGTTACCGTCCATAAGCACGCAATCGGGCTCGAGCCCCGTATCGGCCACCGCACCCGCGACGGCAGCGCGGATGGCGCGGGCCATGCCCATCTCATCGATGTCCGCAGGCGCGATATGGCAAAAACCAATGGCCGTAGCCACCTCGGCAATCTGCACCGAGAGCAGCTCACGACGGGCAGGCGTGAGCTTTTTGGAATCGTTAATGCCCCAAACGCGCGGCTCCATGGGAAGGCAGACAGCGCAGACCGTCAACGGGCCGGCGACAGAGCCGCGCCCCACCTCGTCAACACCAACGACCACGCCATCGCCGCCGAGCTCATGCATAAGCTCGTACATGCCGTTGACGCGCTCGCGCTCGGAAAGTTCCTTGGCATGGCGCTTAAGTGCGCGGTCGCAAGCCTTGATCACCTGCTGGCGCGGATCCTCGCGATAGTGCTCCACGAGGGCGGGAATCTCCTCGAACGTGGCACTCGCCAGCTCGCCGGCAACCTGCGATGCCGAAATCGAGCTCGTCATATTGGCCATACCAGGCCCTCCTTGCATGGAAATCAGATAAAAAGAAGGGCCACCCGAAGGTGACCCTTGTGTCCAAACGAGTGGACAGACGCTGCGATCTTCTTAGCGCTTCTCGGGGATGCGAGCAGCCTTGCCCACCTTGTCGCGGAGGTAGTACAGCTTGGCGCGACGGACGCGACCATGACGGACGACCTCGAGCTTGGCGATCTTGGGGCTGTGAAGCGGGAAGGTACGCTCAACACCGACACCGAAGGAAATCTTGCGGACGGTGAAGGTCTCACGGGCACCGGCGCCGGCCATGCGGATGACGTCACCCTGGAAAACCTGGATGCGCTCGCGGTCGCCTTCCTTAATGCGGTAGTGAACCTTGACGTTGTCGGCAACGCGGACCTGCGGGATGTCCTCGCGGATCTGCTGACGCTCGATTGCGCGGATGTAATCCATGTGCAATTCCTTACTCTTCTAGAGGTGCCGTACCACCTTGGCCGGCACGTAGTTGAACAAACGTATTCGAGTATACACGCCACGACCTTGGCTGCAAGAACTATTTTGCCCGTGCGCAAAAAGACAAAAACACGCACTCTTTCTGCACTTATGCGCCGTCCGCAGCATCAGTCGTCGGCGTCGTCACGGTCGTTCCGGGCGCGATATAACCGTATTCGAGCAGCACCGAAAGCGCATGCTGCTTCCAGGTGGCAAGCTCTTCGTCATTATAGTTGTCATGAGCCCATTCGTTCATCGCGTCCTCGGCGTCTTGGGGCACCAGGTCCTGGCTGTCCGCCATCAGGTACAGGATGCCTAAGATGTCGAAGTCCTGCTTGGTCATCTCTTCCTTGTTTGATGTGCCGATGAGGCCGTGATCGATACCGTAGCGGCAGATATCGGTCAAAACGGTAACGAGGCCCGTAGGAATCGGCGAGGCATCTTTTGCGGCAGCGGGCGCGGTGTCGTCAGTCACTGCAGTGGCATCGTCGCTCGCCGGAGCAGAATCGGCCGCGTTCGCATCGGAAGCCGCCTGCTCTCCCTGGGCAGGAGCCGCGCTATCCGTCGTTGCCGAAGAATCCCCCGAAGAAACGGACGTAACGCTCACCGGTGTCTCGACCACGGTCGTCATCGGGTCGACCGGTGCGGGTGCGGCGATGACCTCGGCCCAATCGGAATACACGCCGTCAATAAAGGCGCGAACATGGAAGGTGCCCGGTTGCGAGATGGTCATCGTGCCGTCCGTCGCGACCGAAATGCCCTTGCTCTCGAGCTCCTGGGCCTCCCAGCTGCAGACCCTATCGACTTCCTTGCCCGTCGTGTCATAGACCGTAGCCGTTAGGCCGTCGATGCCGTTGAGATTCTCCTCGACTCCGACGACGGTCTGTGCCGAGCCCTCGAGCTTGATGCTGCCGTTAAACGACTCGGGCGCCACGTCGCTTACCTTATATTTGTAGGCGGCGGCGTCGATCTCGTCATTGGTCGAAACATGCCCGTTCACGTCCACATAGGTGTCCTCGGGGATAAAGTACTTTACGTAGGCGGTGCCGGCCTTTTTACCCACCACGACTTGCTCGTGGGTGACAGGGTCGGTCTGGATCTCGATGACGTCGGACTTGCATTTCTTGCCGTTTTTATCGACCACGCGCCAGTCGCCCGACGACTTCACAAAGCCGTAATAGTCAACATCGTCCTCGTCCCTTGCACGCACGCGATAGGAAGAGATGGGGTCTTCGTCTCCCACCGTAAGCCTTCGGGTCTTATCGGTCTGCAGCGATACGAGAATCTTGGAAATGGGCTTAATGGGCTGCGGCGTGCCCAACTGGGTATCGACCGTCACCGACTCGAACGACAGATTGGAACCCGTAATGGACATGGGGTAGGTGGCTGCCATGTCGTTGAGCACATTGCACGTGCGCGGGGCGCCGCCGTTGCGCGATGGCACCTCGCGATCGGCCAGGACAGAATTCCAATCGATGGCGCGCACCATGTGGTTGTTGGTGCGATACGACCAGCTCGTAACGTTTCCGGCGGTGGTATCGTAGCCGTCGTCGCCACGATGGGCGATTGAGCGCAGGAACAGGTTCTGCACGGCGTCGGTCGACTGATCGCCAAAGGTGGTGTAGAACGAGCGCTGGTCATAACCGGCGGTATGGAACTCCTGCACGGCGGCGTTGTCGTCGTAGCACTCGCCGTTCATGTTAAAGATAATCACGTCGAACGTCACGCCCACCGGCTGGTCATAGTCCTCGGACAGCGTCGTAGTAGAACTCGTCTGCTTGCTATTGACCTGCGTGTGCGCAGGGATCGTCATATCGACGGTGACCGACTGATTGTCCGTTGTGGTGATAGACTGTTCCTCGGTCTTGCTCGCCTCCCACAACTGGGACATCGTGGCTTCGGCCGAAAACGAGGTCTCGATCTCCTCGCTCGCTGTTGCGGGCACGCCCAGCGACTCCTTGAGGCTCACCGATGCGCCCCACGAGCCGCCTTTGGAATACGATGCGGATTCAGAAGTGCTCGTGCCGACCGTCTCCTCGGTACCGCGGGCGAGTGTGATGCTCTGCGAGGCGTCCTCATAGCCGACGTTAAGAGCCGAGGTAACGAGCTCCTGCTCAGTCTTAGAATCGACAAAGGAATAGCCCGGCGCGTCCTCGGGCGCGCAGTTAAGCTTGTTCATGCTGTTGAGCTGCTGAACTCTAAAGTTATAGAACGCGATGCCAAAGCCATTGAAATCATACTGATAGGTGCCGCCGAGCTTGTCGACACAAGCAATGGTGGCATAGATGACGTCCTGCTCAGTCGTGTCTTTCGACAGTCCGTCGAGCGGCACGTTTTCACGGAAATCGGAGCCCTTCAGCTTGTGACCGATACAGCCGGCGATATCGTCGGTCAAGCGATCGTAGACAGCTTTGAGGCTTTTTGCCGATGTCAGACCACTCTGTTTCGATTTGTCGGCGCCGTCGGAATGCTCACCGTTGCCGCCCGAAAGCGCATCATACAGATAGATGTAGTGACCCTTACCGAAGTCCTTCTCAAAGCCCTTGCCGGCGTGGTCCCAGTACAAAAAGTCCCCGGAGTCGTCGCCTCCACCATAGCCAAGGATGTTATAGGCTAGCGATGCCCAGTTGGGCAACACCTTTTTGACGGCGGCCGTATAGAACGAGACGTTGTCGTACATCGAGGTACGGCCCTCGAGCTTGCCGTCATCGATATCTACAAACGTGCAGTCGCGATCGTTGACCGTAATGGTGAGCGGGTTGACCACGTCGCCATAAAGCTCGTCGCGCGATTCATCCTGAAGGGCAAAACCGGCCGTCGGCATCCCGCAAAGTGCCGTGACCGCAACGACCACCCAGCACAGGGTCATCTGTGCTCCCCGACGCGCTCGTTGCAAATACCTGGTGAGGTTTTTCATCGCAGTCCTCCCGTCAGTTGCCAATGTATTGAACCAACAGAATCAATATAAAACGCCGCCGCGTCCACAGGGAGCGCGGCGGCGCGAAGGGGGGCGTAAGAGGCGCAAATGGAACGCGACTCAGTTAGGCGGAACGCTTGGCATCGAGCTTGGCCTGGGCGGCAGCCAGTCGTGCGAGGGGCACGCGATAGGGCGAGCAGGACACGTAGTCCACATCGGCCACGTTGAACAGGCCCTTGATGGACTTGGGGTCGCCGCCGTGCTCGCCGCACACGCCAAAGTGCATGTCGGGGTTGGCGGCGCGACCCTTCTCGACTGCCATACGCACCAGCTCGAGCACCGCCGCGTCGATGGTCTCGAAGGGATTATCCTTCAGGATCTTCTTGTGCATGTACAGCGGGATGAACTTGGCCTCGGCGTCGTCGCGCGAGAAGCCGAAGGTTGTCTGGGTGAGGTCGTTGGTGCCAAAGCAGAAGAAGTCGGCATGGTGGGCGATCTCGTCGGCGACCATGCAGGCGCGCGGCAGCTCGAGCATCGTGCCCACGGGAATATTGAGCTCGACGCCCTCCTCGGCGGATACCTCGGCGATCACGCGCTCGATGACCTCGCGGGTCTGGACATGCTCGGCTGTGATGGAAACGAGCGGGACCATGATCTCGGGGCGCGGGTCGACGCCCTCCTTGATAAGGCGGGCGGCAGCCGTGGCGACGGCGCGAACCTGCATGAGCGGCAGATCGCCAAAGACAACGGACAGGCGCACACCGCGCAAGCCGAGCATCGGGTTGGACTCAACCATGCCGTCGATTCGACGCAGGCGGGCACGCAGCGTGGCAAGCTCTTCCTCGCTGGCGCCGGCGGCTTCCTTCTTGGTGATGGCGACCTCGAGCTCGCGAGGATTATCCAGGAACTCATGCAGCGGCGGATCGAGCAGGCGAACGACCACATCGCGACCGGACATGGTCTTAAACATCGCCAGAAAGTCCTCGGTCTGAACCTTGAGCAGGTCGGCCAGGGCCTGCTGCCTTACGGCCTCGTCGTCGGACAGGATAAAGCTCTGGATGATGTTCTTGCGGTCGCCCAGGAACATGTGCTCGGTGCGGCACAGGCCGATGGCCTCGGCGCCAAACTCGAGTGCGAGCGCGGCATCCTCGGGGTTGTCGGCGTTGACGCGCACGTGGTTGGCGTGACCGTCGGTCTCGTCCAGGCGAATCTCGTCTGCCCAGGACAGAATGGTGTCCAGGTCGCCGGTGAGCTCGGCGGAGACCAGATCGACGGCGCCATCGACGACGATACCCTGAGTGCCGTCGATGGAGATGATGTCGCCCTCGTGCAGCACGCGGTCGCTGCCCTCGATGCGCACGACCTTCTCGGCGGCGTCAATATGGAAGCGCTCGACACCGCAGACGCAGGGCGTACCCATACCGCGGGCGATAACGGCGGCATGGCTCGTCTTGCCGCCGTGGCTGGTAAGGATGCCCTCGGCAGCGACCATGCCCTTCAAGTCATCGGGGTTGGTCTCCCAGCGAACCAGAATGACCTTGTGGCCCTCGTTGGCGCGCGCGACGGCATCGTCGCTCGAGAACACGACCTCGCCTACGGCGGCGCCGGGGCTGGCGTTGAGGCCGCAGGCCAGGGCCTCGTACTTCTTGGAGGAGTCGAACTGCGGATGCAGAAGCTGGTCGAGCTGCGCCGGATCGATGCGACTCACGGCCTCCTCGCGGGTGATGAGGCCCTCCTCGACCATCTCGATAGCGATGCGCAGCGCGGCGGTAGCGGTGCGCTTGCCCACGCGGGTCTGAAGCATCCAAAGTTTACCCTGCTCGATGGTGAATTCGATATCGCACATATCGCGGTAATGATCCTCGAGCGTCAGGAAAACGCGCTCGAGCTCCTCACCAGCGGACTCGAGACCCGGGGTGGTCTTGAGGTCGGCGATGGGCTCAGTGTTGCGGATGCCGGCGACGACGTCCTCACCCTGGGCGTTAACCAAAAAGTCACCGTAGAACTCCTTGGTGCCATCGGCCGGATTGCGCGTAAAGGCGACGCCGGTCGCAGAGGTCTCGCCTTTGTTGCCAAAAGCCATGGCCTGGACGTTGACGGCGGTACCGAGCTCGTCGGAAATGCCATGCTGTTTGCGGTAGATGCAGGCGCGCTCGTTCATCCAGCTGCCAAAGACGGCCTGGATGGCAAGGCGCAGCTGGAGCTCCGGATCGTGCGGGAAGACGGGCTTGCCGTCGACAACCTCGAGCTCGGGATACAGGGCAGCCTCAACGTTCTCGGAGAAGATGCCCTTGAAGGTCTCGACGAGCTCCTGCAGGTCCTCGGCCGAAAGCTCGGAATCGACGCGAACGCCGGCGACCAAGCGAGCCTGGGTCAGGGCGTTCTCAAACAAGTCGGCATCGACACCCATAACGACGTTGGAGAACATCTGGATAAAGCGGCGGTAGCTATCCCAGGCAAAACGCGGGTTTTGCGTCTGGGTAATGAGGCCCAGAACGGAGTCGTCGTTAAGGCCCAAGTTGAGGACCGTGTCCATCATGCCGGGCATGGAGAACGGAGCACCCGAGCGAACCGACACGAGCAGCGGGTCGGATGCGTCACCAAGCTTCTTGCCGCAGCGGGCCTCGAGATCGGCCTCGGCGGCAACGATCTCATCGAGTGCGCCTTCGGGCCACACGTTGCCGGCGCCGGAGTACTCGACACAGGTTTGGCAGGTAATGGTAAAGCCACCGGGAACCGGCAGGCCGATGCGGCTCATCTCGGCAAGATTTGCACCCTTGCCGCCAAGCACGAAGTTCATGGACTTGTCGCCCTCAGTGACACAAGCGCCCTGGGCGTCGGTTCCAAAACGGTAAACCCTCTTGCAATCGCTCACGATACTCCCCTTCCATGCGCTGTCGCGCACGACCGTGGTAACGAATCGACCCGCCGGATGCGAGCCGTGAGGGTACTATACGGCGGGTATTGGAAGTGCTTGCGTAGAGGGTGCGAGGTTTGGTAAACGTGGTAAAACTGACGGTAAACGGTAGATAAAGGTGGTTACCTTATGAAGATACCAGTGTAGGAGACGTGCAGGTTAACTGAAAGAACTTTGCTAAATCGCTTTACCATAAGTAGCTAATTTGGGACGGGGCTTTTTTAGCTACCCCGTCGGCAATCGGCCAAAAAGCTCGCGACCTCAGCCGGGGTAGCTAAAAAAGCCCCGTCCCAAATTAGCTACTTTTGTTGAGCGCGGCGAGCGGCACGACGGGCTCGAGCTTCTTGGATTTCCTCCAAATGACCGATGATCTCGGATGCACTCTCCTCAATCGCCTTACCGTCGGTACGCACCACAAAGCAGCCTAGGCGCTTCATGAGGGCACGGGCTTCCTCAAGCTCGCTGCGCACACTCTCGGGCTCGGCATAGGAGCCGGCGACGGCGCGGGCGTAGTCATCGCCCAAGCGGCTGTCGCGAATCTCAGAAATTACGTCAACGGTCGAAATCAGGCCGAACAGGCGCATCGGGTCGACCTCGTAAATCGACTTCGGCGGCTCCATGCCGTGCGCCAGCGGAACGTTTGCGACCTTGTAACCCTGATAGGCCAAATACATCGACAGCGGCGTTTTGGACGTACGCGACACGCCCAGCAGCACGATATCGGCCCCCGAAAGGTCGTCGCAACCGCGCCCGTCGTCGTGCTCAACGAAATACTCCATAGCCTCAATGCGGTGGAAATAGCGGTCATCCGTTTTGTGGATAACGCCCGCAACGCCCTTGGGCGGCACACCGATGAGCGACGACAGCACGGCAAGGGTCGGACCGATCAGGTCGACAGAGCGAATATGCAGCATACCCAGGTAATCGAGCACGCGGGCGCGAAGCGCCGGATCGACGATAGTGTGGAACACGGCGATATCACGATGGTCCGCATCGACGCGCGGGCCCACAAACGACTTGACCTGCTCCACCGAGTTCACTTTGGGCAAGCGCAAGAGACGAAAAGCCCCTTCATCAAATTGCCCGGACGCCGCAAGCACCACCTCACAAGCGGTATCACCGAGCGAGTCGGAGATAACGATAACGGTGGGACGAGCGGTGACCGGGCAATCCATGCGGGGCTCCTTTTGCGCTTATGCGCAGGCTGGCTTACTTTTTGCGGGCAAGCTCACCGATGTTGGCGATGCCAGAGAAAACGGCCTCGAAGCGGTTGAGCAGCTTAAGGCGATTATCGCGGAGCTGCTCGTCCTTGTCCATGACCATAACCTCGTCGAAGAAGCGGTCGATGGGGGCACGCAGGGCGGCAAGGGCGGCAAATGCGGCCGGATAATCCTCGGCAGCAAGGGCGCCATCGACAGCGGTCTGAGCAGCCTCGGAGGCATCGGCAAGCGCGAGCTCGGCCTCACCCATCAGACTGCGATCGTACTCCATACCCAGCTCGGGCTTGGAGATGTGCGCGGCGCGGGCATAGGCAGTAGCCAGGTTGTCGAAGGTCTCGGCATCGTTCTTACGAGCCTCGTCGAGCGCGGCGCAGCGGGCGAAGAAGACGGACGGAGCGATGATGTGCACCGCGGAGACGGCGGCGACGGTATCCGCCGGAATCTTCTCGTCGCGGGCCATGCTCACCAGACGGCCGTGGAAGAATTCACGGACCTGCTGGGCGACCTCGGCGGCGTCGAACTCGATGCCCTGCTCGCTATAGAGCTCAAGGGCAAAGTCGATGAGCGTCGTGGGGTCGATCGGCAGACGATCGCGCAGGATGTTGATAATGCCGATAGCGGCGCGACGCAGCGCGTACGGGTCGGAAGAGCCGGTCGGGGGCTCACCGATGGCAAAGATACCGGCAATGGTATCGAGCTTGTCGGCACAGGCCACGATGCAGCCAGCGGTGCCCTCGGGCAGCTCATCGCCGGCAAAGCGGGGACGATAGTGATCGCGAATGGCGTGGGCGACCTCGTCGTTCTCCCCCATCGCAGTCGCGTAATAGCCACCCATCACGCCCTGCTGGCTCGTAAACTCGACGACGGCGTTGGAAACCAGGTCGGCCTTGCACAGGTGCGCGGCGCGAGCGGCATCGGCAGCGAGGTGGGCGCCCAGATGGGCCTCGCGGGCAATAGCGAGCGCGAGCTGCTCAATGCGCTCGGACTTGGCGAGCACGCTGCCGAGCTTCTCCTGGAAGGCAACCTTGGCCAGACGCTCACGGAACTCGTCGAGGGAGATCTTCAGGTCCTCCTCGTAGAAGAACTTGGCATCGTCCAGACGGGCGCGCACGACGCGCTCGTTGCCGTCGATCACACGATCGGCATTCTCGGGCTTGCTGTTGGAGACGACCACGAACTCACGCGTGAGCTTGCCCTCGCCGTCATAGATCGGGAAGTAGCGCTGGTTGGTGAGCATGGACTCGCAGATGATCTCGTGCGGGACCTTGAGGAACTCCTCGTCGAAGGTACCGACGAGCACCGTCGGCCACTCGCAGAGGTTAATGACCTCCTCGAAGACCTTCTTGGGCGTGTCGACATGGCAGCCAGGGCGAGCGGCCTCGACCTCGGCAATACCGGCAAGGATGGCCTCGCGACGACGCTCGGCAGAAAGCACGCCGGCGTCCTCGAGCACCTGCTCGTAGACGGCGGGGCTGGCGACAACATGGTCACCGGCGCCCAGCACGCGATGTCCGCGCGTGGTATTGCCGCTCGTCACATCGGCAAACGTCACGGGCACAACGTCCTCGCCCAGAAGGCAGCAGATCCAACGGACCGGACGCACAAACGTAGCGTGCTCGTGGCCCCAGCGCTGGCTGCGGTAGTTGGGCCACTGCAGGCCTGCAATCGTCTTCTCGCACAGGGCCGTCAGAATAGGGGTAGCCGGCACGGAGGGAATGTTCTTCTCGGCGAATACGTACTCGCGACCGTCGGTATCCTCACGACGGATCAGGTCCTCGGCAGCCACACCGCACTTGCGGGCGAAGCCCTGGGCGGCCTTGGTGGCGTTGCCGTCGGCATCGAAGGCAATGTTTGCCGCAGGGCCGCGCTTGACCTCGTGGACCTCATCGGTCGCGGTGGCGACGTTGGTCACGAGCGCAGCCAGACGACGCGGGCTCGAGATCACGCGGACCTCGCCATGGGCCAGGCCGGCCTCGTCGAGGCCCTTGGCGATCATATCGCCAAGCTGCTTGACGGCATTGTTCAGCGGTGCGGAGGGCATTTCCTCCGTACCGATCTCAAACAGGAAATCCTTAGCGTCTGCCATGGCTTACGCCACCTCGCCTTCCTGGTCGGCATTCTCGTTAACTCCGGCGACCTCGGCCATATAGGCCTCGCAGCACGCCTTGGCGACGGCGCGGACGCGCAGGATGTAGTTGGCGCGCTCGACTGCGGACAGGGCGCCGCGGGCATCGAGCAGGTTGAAGGCATGGCTGCACTTCATGACGCAGTCGTATGCGGGCAGCGGCAGCTTGCGCTCCAGACAGGAGTGGCACTCGGACTCGTAGTCGTCAAACTTCTGACGCATCATCTCGACGTTAGCGACCTCAAAATTGTAGGCACTAAACTCGCGCTCGTTCTCCAGGAACACGTCGCCATAGGTCATGGGCGTGCCGTCGGGCAGATAGCTCCACACCAGGTCGTAGACGGAGTTGACGCCCTGGGCGTACATTGCGATGCGCTCCAGGCCGTAGGTGATCTCGACGGGCACGGGGTCGACCTCGATGCCGCCCACCTGCTGGAAGTACGTAAACTGCGTGACCTCCATGCCGTTGAGCCAAACCTCCCAGCCAAGGCCCCAGGCACCGAGCGTCGGGCTCTCCCAGTCGTCCTCGACAAAGCGGACGTCATGGTCGTTGGGGTCCAGGCCAATGGCGGCTAGAGACCCCAGGTAAAGCTCCTGGGCGTTGACCGGCGAGGGCTTGATGAGCACCTGGAACTGATAGTAGTGCTGCATGCGGTTGGGGTTCTCGCCGTAGCGGCCGTCGGCGGGACGGCGGCAGGGCTGCGCATAGCAGGTGCGCCACTCGGCAGGACCGAGCGAGCGCAGCGTGGTCGCGGTATGGAAGGTACCGGCACCGACCTCGGAGTCATAGGGCTGCATAATGACGCAGCCCTGCTCGCCCCAGTACTGCTGGAGGCGCAGGATGATGTCTTGGAAGGAAAGCGATGAAGCGTTCATGCCTCTAATATCCCCTCGTCGAAACGATTACACGGTTAGGTACTGTACTATAGCGGTTTTTAGTCGATAGCGCCCAGACGGTTGAGCGGCCAGTAACGCACGAGCGCCACGGCGATCAGGTCCGAACGGTCGACCGGGCCAAAGTAGCGTGAGTCGGCTGAGTTCTCGCGGTTGTCGCCCATCACCCACACGCAGTCGTCTGGGACGGTGTAGGGATAGCTCACCTGAGCACCAGGCGCCTGGACCGACAGTGGCCAGCTCATGCCCGTCGTATAGTCCTCGTCGAGCGCTTGGCCGTCAACGACCACCTTGCCGTCCTGCAGGTCGACCGTCTGGCCGGCCGTAGCGATGACCCGCTTGACGAGCACATCGTGCTCAGAGGTGCCATCGGGGTTGTGGAACACCACAATATCGCCCTGTTTGACAGGCTGGCCGAGCTCAAGCGTCACCTTTTGCGCCAGGATCTGGTCGCCAATCTCGATCGTGGACTCCATGGAACCGGTGGGCACCACAAAGGGCTCGACCACAAACGAGCGAATCAAGAAGGTGGCGACGAGCGCAATCGCGACGACCACGACCCACTCAAACACACCCTTTAGTATGGAATGCTGCGACGGAACCATTCTCACTCCTCGCTCTGCGAATACGAAGCGTCCAAAATCTCCTGCGCGTACGCACGCTCCTGGGGCGTAAGGCGCGCCGTCTCGATCAGATCGGGACGCCAGCGACAGGTGCGTTCGATGGCGTTCTTGCGACGCCAGGCATCGACCTTGGCGTGGTCACCACTTACAAGCACGGGAGGCACGCCCTCGCCGTTAAACTCGGCAGGACGGGTGTACTGCGCGTACTCGAGCAGCCCACCGTCCTCGGCGGTCGAGAATGATTCGTCAACGTTGCTCATCTCGTCACCAAGCGCGCCGGGAATCAGACGCACGACGGCGTCAGCAACGACCATAGCCGGCAGCTCGCCGCCCGTGAGCACATAGTCGCCGATCGACAGGCGCTCGTCGGCATAGGCATACGCGCGCTCATCGACACCCTCGTAACGGCTGCACACAAACAGCAGGCGCTCGCTTTGGAGCAGGCGCTCGGCTACATGCTGCGTAAAAGGCTCACCGCAGGGCGTAAAGAACACCACGGTGGGCTTGGGGCCCTCAGAGCTGATGGCCTCGATGGCCTCAGCGATGGGCTCGACCTTCATAAGCATGCCCTGACCGCCGCCGTACGGCTCGTCATCGACGGTACGATGGCGATCGTGCGTCCAGTCGCGCAGGTTATACGCCTTAAAATCAAAAAGGCCGGCCTTGCGGGCGCGGCCCAAGATCGATGTGGACATGACGGGTTCAAACATCTCGGGAAAGACCGAAAGGGTCTCGATCAGCATGTTGTCCTCCCTACTTGTCCATATCGATCAAGCCGTCCATAACGTGGACGGATATTGCTCCCCGATCGGGAAGATCGAGCACAACTTGCTCGATCACGGGAATCAGCACCTCGCCATACCGATCACCCTCGACAACCCAAACGTCGTTGGCGGGCGTCGACATAATCTCAACGATCGTTCCGAGCGACCCAAAGCGCTCGTCAACCACCTCGCGACCCATAAGGTCGGTATAGGCGGCATCGAGTGAATCGAGTTCAAAGTCATCACGGTTCGCCAGAACGAAACAACCCGTGATGCCCTCGGCGGCCGTCAAGTCGTCAATGCCCTCAAACGAAACCAAATCGCCATCGCCCGTATCGGTAACGGATGTAACCGTGCAAAAGCGGTCACGCTTGAGCGCCGGTGGCGTCAGGGCGACACGCATACCCGGCTCCAATACAGAAGGAAGCCCCCGCAGCGGCTGCGCGAGGACCTCCCCCTTCCTTCCATGCGGCTTAACCACACGGGCGATGTTTTTGTACTGGGACCTCAAGGTCCTAGCCCAGAACCTCTACCTCGACGGAAGTGTCGAGGCGAGCGGCCAGTGCACGGGCGAGCGTGCGAATGGCCTTGATGGTACGGCCGCGACGGCCAATGACCTTAGCTACGTCATCCTCGGCGACCGAAACCTCAATAGTTGAGGCATCGTCGCCATCGATAACTTCCAGGCTCACGGAATCCGGGTCGTCGACGATCTGAACAACGAGATATTCGACGAGATCGGCGATGCGATCTGAGAGCATTGCCTCACCCTCGAGCTGTGCAGCGTCAACCTCAGGCACGATTTACTCCTCGGCGCCCTCAGCGGCCTCAGCGGCAGCCTTAGCGGCCTCGGCCTCTTTGGCGAGCTGCTTCTTGGACTTCTTGACGACGGTCTCGGTCTTCTCGCCCTCGTTGGCGGCCTTGACCAGGGCGGCGACAGCGTCGGTGAGCTGAGCGCCCTTGGACTGCCAGTCAGCAATCTTCTCGAGATCGAGGTTGATGGTCTTGGGGGCGGTCATCGGGTTGTAGCGGCCAACCTCCTCGATGATACGACCGTCACGCGGGGCGCGGGAATCGGCGACGACGACACGGTAGTACGGACGCTTCTTAGCGCCGTGACGAGCAAGGCGAATCTTGACTGCCAAAGGAAACTCCTCCAACCAAGCAGCTTTAGGCTGCAACTACAAACAAACAGTTGAACATAATACGCCATCGACGCGGGCAGGTGAAGTCCGTGAGACCAACTTCTTCGGTGTAGTCGAAGGCAAATCCATATCTTAGACAAGAATTCGCGATTTGCAAGCACATCCACGCACCCCACATGAGCTGCGCGGTATACTCATGCCATGAAAAGATGCGAACATACATACGGTTATGAGGATACTGCGGGCGTCACGCCGCCGCCCTGGACGGGTCCGGCGGTGGGTCTGATGGATCTCGATGCGTTTTTTGCGAGCGTGGAGATGCTCGATCATCCCGAGTGGCGCGGCAAGCCGCTTATCGTGGGCGGAGACGCCGAATCGCGCGGCGTCGTCTCCACCTGCTCATACGAGGCACGCCGCTTTGGCGTGCACTCCGCCATGCCCTCGGCCGAGGCGCGCCGCCTATGTCCGCAGGCCATTTGGACACACGGGCATTTCGATCGCTACCAAGAGGTCAGCGCACAGGTCATGAATATTCTTGCCGACGAGACACCACGCGTTGAGCGCGTGTCCATCGACGAGGCCTTTATCGACATCACGCCGGGCCGCTTTGCGCCCGAGGACCCACTGCTCGTCGTACGACGCATCAGCGATCGCGTGGCGGCACTGGGGGTGACCTGCTCCATCGGCGTCGGTTGCAACAAAACGGTAGCCAAGATTGCAAGCGAGCAAGACAAGCCGTTTGGGCTTACGGTCGTACGCCCGGGAACTGAGCAGCGTTTTCTGTCACCGTTACCTGTTTCTGCCATGAGCGGTATCGGGCGCTCGGCCGAGGAGCGGCTGCGCCGCATGCGGATTTACACGCTGGGCGAGCTGTCGCGCACACCGGAATCCACGCTGTCTGCGATTTTTGGCGTTAACGGCGAGCGCATGCGCCAGCGTGCGTTGGGGCTCGAGGTTTCCGAAGTCACGAGCCTCGATGAAGAGCGTGAGGTCAAGTCGGTAAGCAATGAGCGCACCTTTGCGAAAGATTTGACCGAGCGCGGGGACATCGAAGCGGCGATTGCATTATTGGGCGAATCCGTCGGACGTCGCCTGCGCCGCCAGGGACTTACCGGCGCCACGGTGACGCTCAAACTTAAGTACTCGTACGGCAGCGGTCGCTCGGCACAGCGACGACTCCCCCATCCCACCGACGACGAGAACATCTTTGTGGCGGTAGCGATCGAGTTGCTCGACAACATCTGGCAGGAAGGAATGCATGTACGCCTTGCCGGCATAGGCATGAGTGACTTCAATCATCAAGGCGGCATACAGACCGACCTGTTTTGCGAAGTCGACGACCGCGGAGCCCAATCCAGCGACCGCCGTGACCTCTCCGTCGCCATCGACGCAGTCCGAGACAAGTTCGGCGACACCGCCCTATCCTTCGGCCGCCAATCACGCTTCTCCTCCCACTAAGTAGTCAATTTGGGACGGGGCTTTTTTAGCTACTTTAGATTGTCAGGGTAGTACGGGGTAGCTAATTTGAACTGCCTCCCATTTCTTGGACACGAGAAATGGGAGGCTTTTTATGCGAGTCGACTTGAGGGTGAAGCACGACATCGAGGCCAGGAAGGCGGCGATCGGGCTCTTCGAGCGAGGCCACGGTTCCGAGTCGGCGGCGAAGGCGCTGTCGGTCCCGCGCGACACCGTGAGACAATGGCTCTACGTATACCGGTCGTTCGGAAGCGAGGTGCTGCTATCCATGGACGGCAAGCAGACCAGGTACACATACGAGCAGAAGGTCGCCGCCGCCTCCGCCGTCGTCGACGGCGGCATGAGCAAGCGGGACGCCATGGAGGCGTTCGGGGTCATGTCCTTGGCGCCGCTCAAGAGATGGTGCGCGCTCTACCGCGAGGGCGGCGCCGAGGCGCTCAGGCCCAGGCCCAAGGGCCGGCCAAGCGGTTCCAAGGCGAGGCCGCGCACGCGCGAGCAGGAGCTCGAAGAGCGCTGCCGAAGGCTCGAGACCGAGGTGGCC
>NZ_JBQHQI010000003.1:0-167226 GCF_052067375.1 Collinsella sp. HCP3S3_E11
GTACCCCTCGGAGCAGCCGATGACCTCCCGGTCGCCGGCGGAGTTGACGCCGATGGCGACCAGCACGGCCACGTTCTCGTAGGACCCTCCCCAGCTGCGCTTGAGGTAGATGCCGTCGACGAAGACGTAGGGGTAGCCGCCGTCGAGCGGCCTCTGCCGCCAGGCTTCGATGGACGCGAAGGCCTTCTCGTTGAGGTTGGAGACGGTGCCGGAGGACACCGGCGCTCCCCACAGGAGCTCGGAGACATCCTCGATCCTCCTGGTCGAGACGCCCGCCAGGTACATCTCGACGATGGCTTCCTCGACCGAGGTCTCGCGCCTGCGGTAGCGCTCGATGACGGCCGTCTGGAAGGTCGCCCCGCGGAGCTTCGGCACGCTGAGCTCGACTTCCCCGGCGCCCGTGACGAGCCTTCTCGTGTAATGGCCGCTGCGGTAGGCCTCCCGGCCCGCCGTCCTCTCGTAGCGTCCGGCCCCGACGAGCTCCGACGCCTCCTCGTCGAGCAGCGCGTTGAGCGTCTCCTCTACGGTCTTCCTCACCAGATTCTTTATGTCGTTGCGCAGCGACTCCTCGTCGACTGATACGATGTTCGCAGACACGGCCCGTGCCCCCTTCGTCGGTGATTTGTTGTTTAGTCGCTAGAAATCATATGACGGGGCGCGGGCCGTGTTCCGCCATGCGGTTGTCAATTTGCGAAAGAAATTATGCGTCACCGCCTTCGTCTTGCGCAGGACTGCCCGAGCAGCAAACCAACACTATCTCGCCAGCCCAGCGACCACCCCTCCCAAAGATTTTCAAAAAAGTTGTTGACGCGCGCGTAACGACTCGTCTAATATATCCCTTGCGCGATGGACCTGTAGCTCAGTTGGTTAGAGCGTCCGGCTGATAACCGGGAGGTCACAAGTTCGAATCTTGTCAGGTCCACCACTTTCTTTCGCAATAAACACCCCAGCGAGAGCCGAGTCGCCGCTGGGGTGTTTATTACTGTCTCCGTGGGGGTTTAGCTCAGCTGGGAGAGCGCGGGCTTTGCAAGCCTGAGGTCAGGGGTTCGATCCCCCTAACCTCCACCATGATGGACCTGTAGCTCAGTTGGTTAGAGCGTCCGGCTGATAACCGGGAGGTCACAAGTTCGAATCTTGTCAGGTCCACCATCTAAAACGTAAAGAGCCCTGGGGCATTGCCTCGGGGCTTTTTTCTTACCCGTTGGAGCAGTTAATTTGGGACGGGGCTTTTTTGGCTACCCTGTTCTGCGCAGCCTCAGTTTCTAGACCTGTCACTGGGTAGCTAAAAAAGCCCCGTCCCAAATTAACTGCTTTGATTTTGTGTGCTGGGCGAAAGTTTGGGTAGTATAGCTATTCAACGCGGCGGAGCTGCCGCGCATGCCAATCACAACGTACCGGAGGTGTTCCATGGTTCGTGTCGACATAGAGACCATCGTCATGGCCGCCGGTCCCGTGCCATCGCTGATCGTCTTGCGCGAGCGTTGCCGTAAGTCGGATTCGTCCGCGCCGCTGCGCTCTCTTTCCATCCAGACCGGTTCCTACGAGGCAGCGGCCATCAGCCGCGGTATCGATACCGGCCGCACCGATCGCCCCATCACCCACGATCTTTTGCTCGATACCATCGAAGTGGTGGGAGCAAAGATCGAGCGTATCGAGATCGTGCGCGCCGAGCCGCCGGTGTTCTACGCGACGGTCGTCGTGCACACCGATAGGGGCGAGCGTATGCTTGACGCACGACCGAGCGACGCTATCGCCCTTGCCGTGCGCAGCAATGCCCCCATGTTTGTGGAGGACGATATCATGAATCGCTTGGGCACCGTCTCTCCGCTTGCCGACGAGGTTGACGACGAGAGTGAGTTCGAGAAGTTTGACGAGTTTGTCCACACGCTCTCGCCCGATGATTTCTAAATGTCGGTTGAGCACGATGCACGGAGAGCGCTGATGGGCACCAGCGTGTCGGCCGAAGCAGCCGCTATCGCGCGTGAGGCCCATATGCGCGCCGAGGCATTTGAGGCCGCGCGCATTGCGTATGTGACGCAGGCTCGCACCCTTCGCGAGCGCCGTGACTCCTATATCAAGATGGTTGTTGTCTCCGCGCTTGCCGCGGTAATCTTGTCGCGGCTTCGTGGTACAGTTGGTGCGCTTGGGTTTTCGATTTCGACGGGCCTGGTGATCTGGGGCGTGGTCGATGCGGTAATGCTGACCAACCAGATCAAGGTGCTCGACAAGCGCGCGGCGGATATGGTTCGCGCCCGTGACGCTGCCGCCAGAATCGCGGCCGAGGCACAGGAGTTATAACGACGCCGAATGCGATGGGAAGGTCAAAAGATGGCACAGGATATGCAGGACGCCGGTAACGTCTCCGCCGAGCTCGACGCCATGGTGTGCGATCTGATCGGTGCGTTTTTGGACGACCTTGCCGCCGGTGAAAACCCGGGCGTTGTCGTGGCGATCGAGGATGCCGCCTCCAACCGCTATCTTGCGGCTCTCGACGAGGACGGTGAGGAGGCATGCCTGGAGGCTGCCACCAACTTTATCTCCGAGCACAAGATGGGTCTCAAGGACGAAGGCCTGGGCCGCATCGCCCGCTATGCCATCGGCTACACCGGCTGTGTGGAGATCGAGGGCGGATATCACGACGCTTTGCTCGTTAGCTTCTTCGAGACCACGCTCGAGAGCGGTTTTTCGGCATATGTGCTGTACGAGGGCATGGGCGCCGGCGATGGTTTTATGTGGAGCGACCCTGAACCTGCAGGTGAGGAAACCCCTCTCATCTAGAATCGCTAAAATAAACGAGTTTTCGGTAAAAGGCTCAATATTCCCGCCGAGCGTTGTGTTGCTGGACGGGTCACATACGCGTGCCGTTTGTATATAGATAGAAGATAGGGGAACTACATGCGCGTAGACAATCTGAGGAACATCGCCATTATCGCCCACGTCGACCACGGTAAGACGACGATGGTCGATAAGCTCCTGCGTGCCACGGACGCCTTCCGTGCCAACCAGCAGGTCGAGGATCGCGTCCTGGACTCCAACGACCAGGAGCGCGAGCGCGGCATCACGATTCTCGCCAAGAACATCTCTATCGAGTACAAGGACGTTAAGATCAACGTCATCGACACCCCGGGCCACGCCGACTTTGGTGGTGAGGTCGAGCGCGTGCTGCGCATGGCCGACGGTGCCCTGTTGCTGGTCGACGCCTTTGAGGGCCCCATGCCCCAGACCCGCTTTGTCCTACGTCACGCCATCGACACCGGCCTTAAGATCATGATCGTCATCAACAAGATCGACCGTCCGGGCGCCAACCCCGAGAAGGCCTACAACGACTGTCTGGACCTTATGGCCGACCTGGGCGCCACCGACGACCAGCTCGAGTTTGCCATGGAGCACGTGGTCTATGCCAGCGCCATGAATGGCTTTGCCCGCCTTGACCCCAACGACGGCAACATGGACATGTACCCGCTGCTCGACATGATCATCGACGACATGCCCGCGCCCGAGGTTGACGAGACCGCGCCGCTCGCTATGCAGTGCGTGACCATCGACCACTCCAACTTTGTCGGCCGCATCGGCATTGGCCGCGTGTACTCCGGCACCATTCGCCAGGGCGATCAGATCCTGGTCGTCAAGAACGACGGTTCCAGCGCCACCGCTACCGTCAAGCAGCTCTTTACCTTCGACTACCTGGGCCGCACCGAGTGCCAGGAAGTCGGCGCCGGCGACATTGCCGCCGTCGTGGGTATCGAGCGCACCGACATCGGCGATGTCTACACCGATCCCGAGAACCCCGTCGAGCTCGAGCCTATCGAGATCGATCCGCCGACCCTGTCCATCGTCTTCGAGGCCTCGACCTCTCCGCTCGTCGGCCGCGATGGCGACATTGTGGGCGCTCGTCAGCTCAAGGAGCGCCTGTTCAATGAGGCCGAGAACAATGTGACCATGAAGATCGAGGAGCTCGAGGACAAGAGCGGCGTCGAGGTCTCGGGCCGCGGCATTCTGCACCTGTCCGTCCTGATGGAGTCCATGCGTCGCGAGGGCTTTGAGTTCCAGGTCGGCCGTCCCCGCGTTCTGTTTAAGAAGGATGAGAACGGCAACAAGATGGAGCCCGTCGAGCAGGCTGTCGTCGAGTGCCCGGACGAGTACTCGGGCAAGGTCGTCGAGGTCTTTGGCACCTCTGGCGGCATTATGACCAGCATGGACACCTCGGGCATCGTGACGCACCTTGAGTTTAAGATCCCGACCCGCGGCATCATGGGCCTTAAGAACCGCATCATGAACGTCACTCACGGCGAGGGCGTGTTCTATCACACCTTCCTGGAGTACGGTCCTTACGCCGGCGAGATCGGCAACCGTCAGAACGGCGCCATGATCTCCATGACCACCGAGAAGGCCGTTGCCTACGCTCTGGGCACGCTGCAGGAGCGCGGCCAGCTGTTTGTTGAGCCGGGTGTCGAGTGCTACGAGGGCATGATCGTGGGTGAGCGCAGCAAGGCCGGCGACATGGTCGTCAACATCGCCCGTACCAAGAACCTGGGCAACCAGCGTTCCTCGACCTCCGATATCTCCGTGCAGCTGGTGCCGCCTCGCACCTTCTCGCTGGAGGAGGCACTGGAGTACATCGCCGATGACGAACTGGTGGAGATCACCCCCAAGAACATCCGTCTGCGCAAGCGTCTGCTCAACGCCACCGATCGCAAGAAGGCTGCCGTTCGCGCCGGTCAGGTCAACAAATAAGCGCTGAGCTCTGTAGCATTCACAAGAAAGGGCGTCGACCATCGCGGCCGGCGCCCTTTTTGTACCACCACAAAGAGGAAGGACACCTTTGCGGTGGTTGGCGGTTAGGCGGAGGGAAGGCCCGGGGTGTTGGGGGCCTTTTGCGGTTTGACGTGGGCGTTGCGCCAGATGATCTGAATGAGATAGCCCAGCATAAAGACGAAGGCTACGCCGCTGATAAAGTTGCCCATAAGGGGAAGTGCTGTAAGGGCGCCGGCGATGGCGCCGCCCACGGCGGCCATGGCGTAGCGGTTCTGGCTGTGCCCGACCATGCGTGCGACCGCGGTGCCCGCAAAGGCCGCCGAGACCAGGGCGATGCCGATGACGCCGCACATCAGGGCTCCGGCGAGCGACAGGCCGGCAATAGAGATGATGAGCAGCAAGATGGCGGGAACGGCGGCTACCGTGCCCAAAAGACCGCTCACCCACAGCGGGGCGGGGTGCCGGTGAAGCATGCCGGCCGCGCTGGCTGTTGCACGCGGAAAGACGAGCTCAAGGAGAATCGCGACAAAGCAGGTGGAAAGAGCTGCGGCAACGATGCCGCCGATGACGTCGTTGATGGTGGAGGTATCCTCGTTCTCGGTGCGGTCGATCTTGAGGGCTCCCACTTTGGCGCCGTCGGCGCGTTCGGGATCCTGTGAGACATGAGCGTTTACGGTGCCGGTGATGTTGGCGTTTTTGCCGAGCACCAGCTTGTCGGCCCAGACCTCAACATCGCCATCGACAGTGCCGTCGATGGTTACCGTACTGCCCGCGAGCACTGCCGACTTGGCGGAGCCGCGCAGGGCAACCGTCTCACCTGCGGCATAGAAGCAATTGGCGGTACTGCCGGAGTTAAGTACGACGTGCTGAGCGGCAACTGTCACGCTTCCATCAATGGTGGTCTTGGCGATATCGATGGTGCGCGCCGCCAGGCGAACGGCGCCGCCTACGGTGCAGTCGCGAATCGACAGGCTTTCGCCGGCGGCGATGATATCGCGGTCGATGGACGCGTCGTCCAGGCTAAGGCTTTGACCGGCCCAGTACAGATCGCCCCCGACGCCGGATGGACTGGAATCCCCGTCGGACACGAAAACATTGCCCGCGGTGTCGGTGCCGGCGAATGCCATGGAAGGCAGCGCGGTAAACGCCAGCGCGATAAGCGCGAAGGCCATAATGAGGTGTCCGCGCATGTTGTGATGTTGCGCCGCCGCGGGTTGGTTGTGAGGCATGGTGAATCCTTTGCTTGGTGATTTGCATACGACCAATATGGTACCCATTGCGCCTTCGCTCTAAAAGAAACTCGCGGTTGCAGTATTCTGCATGGGCAATTGCCTACGTAAGGCGTCGCGGGATATCGGGCCTGCGGCCGGTTGTAGATAGGCTGTCACCTTGCGATGGGCCGGGCTGTGCAATCTATTTTTTACGATGTAGGAAACGCGCGATATCGTCCTCGGTGGGGCTTTTGATGTCAAAGCGCAGCGAGAGCCAGCGCAGGCCCATGGTCACTGCGACGCAAACGACCAGCGCGACGACATTGCTGACCAAGCCGCTCATGACAAGGCAAACATAGCTTGCCGATCCAGCGATAGCCGCGATGGCATAGAAGTTGGTGCGCTGGAAAATACCCGGCACCACGCCCATAAAACCATCGCGCAGCATGCCGCCGCCTACCGCGGTAAAAAAGCCCATCATGATGCACACGACCGGTGCAAATCCGTACACGAGCGCCTTATCTGCGCCGGTTGCCGCATAAATACCCACCGAGATGATGTCGAGCAGGGGGATGAGCTTGTCGGGCTTGTCGACGATGGCAGGGAAGATGTAGATGATGGCCGCCGTGGCGATGGACAGCGGAAGCGCCATGGGCTGGTTGAGGATGTAGACGTTGCCCACCTGGAGCGTCATATCGCGCAAAAGACCGCCGCCCAGACCGCAGACCACGGCGAGCGCGACGGCGCCCACCAGATCGAGTTTGTGCTCGCGCGCAACCAGTACACCCGAAATCGACGCCGCGACGACAGCGAACATCTCGAGCCAAAACGGGATGGCAACCATGGCATCCGAGGCGTGTGCGGTAACGATTACAGTGGCGATGACGGGCAAGGTGGGTTCCTTTGGGTAGTTGGATTGGAAAATGCCCGTACATAGTACATGGTTGTGGGAGGTCGTGACCCCATTGCTCGGTAAACGGTCGGAACTGGGCGCGGTCACAGGTTCCAAACATGTACATCAGCATCCAAAAACGACATTTTTGACATCTTTGGAGGGTGATGTACATGTTTGGAGATCTGGGTTGGTGTTGAACGCCCTGGCGGGTTCGAACCCCTCCTCCGCCGTATTTGTTTGTAAGGGACTCAAAACAAAAAAGCTCCCTTTGTTGGGAGCTTTCTCAACCAAAATGGCGGAGGAGGAGGGATTCGAACCCTCGTGACCTTATACAGGCCAAACGGTTTTCGAGACCGCCGCATTCAACCACTCTGCCACCCCTCCGCGTGGGGTAAAAACAAAGCAGGCACAAAGGCCTGCTTTGGAATTAACTGGCGGAGAGTCAGGGATTTGAACCCTGGAGACGCTTTTGACGCCTACACGATTTCCAATCGTGCTCCTTCGGCCACTCGGACAACTCTCCGTTAAATGCGAAAGTCAGTATACACGAGGAATCGCAAAGTGCAAACCAAAAACTTGGCATTTTTCAAATTGCATCGCTCCGTCGTTTGCCCAACCGTGCCGAAACCAATCGATGACCTGCGTAATCTGACCAGACGAACTGTTCAAATGAGGTAGTTACGGACGGTCGGGAATCAAGTTTAATAATTCAAAATGTCGCGTTGTACCGCTGGTATGCATTTTGCGACCGCAGCCATGCTGCGAGCGACTTGCGGTTATCTGGCAGAAAGTCGGTATGTACCCGCCCTTGTCCTCAAATCCGTCAAGCTCTTGGACAGCATTTGGTTGGAATACGCAAGAAAGGCCGTGCGAGTATGGGCATATGTGGAGGTCATGAGGTTGTAGCTGCATATTCTTGCAGCCTGGGAGGTTGAAAGATACTATTACCAAGTCTTTTCCTGCTTCAGGCGCACCTTCACGACCTGAAGCCACATTTGTCCAGAGGAGGTGACAATATGAAGGCTTATGAACTGCTGTTCTTTGTTGACCCGTCGCTCGACCCCGAGACTCGTCTCGCTGTTATGAAGCGTATCGATACCACGATCGCTGAGGGCGCTGGCAAGGTCGACTCCGTTGACGAGTGGGGCAAGCGCAAGCTCGCCTACGAGATCAACGACCTCACCGATGGTGACTACACCCTCATCAACTTCCACGCAGATCCTACCCAGATCGCCGAGCTTGATCGCGTCCTGCGCATCACCGACGCTGTGGTCCGCCACATGATCGTCCGTCGCGACGACCAGGAGTAAGACTGTCGTTTTGGACTGGGCTTGTGCCCCAAGAGGAAGTAGTGAGTAATGAGCATCAATCGAGTGAACATCACCGGTAACCTCACCCGCGATCCCGAGCTGCGCGCCACTGCCGGCGGAACCCAGGTTCTGTCCTTTGGCGTCGCCGTGAACGATCGCCGCCGCAATGCGCAGACTGGCGAGTGGGAGGACTATCCCAACTTTGTCGACTGCACTATGTTCGGCACCCGCGCCGAGGCCGTGAGCCGTTTCCTGGCAAAGGGAAACAAGGTCGCGATCGAGGGCAAGCTGCGCTACAGCTCTTGGGAGCGCGACGGTCAGCGCAGGAGCAAGCTTGAGGTCATCGTCGATGAGATCGAGTTTATGAGCTCCCGTGGTGGCCAGGGTGGCTACGATCAGGGCGGTTACGCCCCCGCAGCTCCCGCGCCCGCAGCACGTCCTGCCGCACCGGTGGCTACGCCGCCCGCGGTCGACGTCTACGATGAGGACATCCCGTTTTAAGGGTTGTTCACCTATTTTTGAGTGAGAGGCGGCTTCGGTTCGCCGAAGTTGCCAAATGAAAGGTATTTTGACATGGCTAATGATTTTTCTGCACGTCAGCCGCGTCGTAAGTACTGCCAGTTCTGCAAGGAGAACACTGAGTTCATCGACTATAAGGACACTCAGCTTCTCCGTAAGTACATGACCGACCGTGGCAAGATCAAGCCCCGTCGCGTCACTGGCGCTTGCACGCAGCATCAGCATGACATCGCCAACGCCATCAAGCGTGCCCGCGAGATGGCTCTCCTGCCGTACACCGTCCCCGTGGTTTCCTCTCGTGGCAACCGCGACCGCGGCTAAGAAGGGAGACGCATCATGAAGGTTATTCTTCTCGATGAGATCAAGGGCAAGGGCGGCGAGGGTGACGTCGTAGAGGTCGCTCAGGGCTACGCTGAGAACTTCCTGTTCCCCAAGAAGCTCGCTGTTGCCGCCACCAAGGGCAACCTCAAGCAGCTTGACGAGCGTCGCAACAACATCGCCAAGCGTGAGGCCGTCCGTCTGGCTACCGCCAACGAGACCAAGGCTGCCCTCGAGGGCAAGCAGGTCACCGTTGACGTCAAGGTCGGCGACGAGGGCATCCTCTTTGGCTCCGTCACCGCCGCTATGATCGCTGACGCCATCAAGGATCAGCTCGGTATGGACATCGACCGCAAGCGCGTCGAGCTCGGTAAGCCCATCAAGGTTGCCGGTGCCCACACCGTTGCCATCTCGCTGTACCGCGAGATCAAGGCCGAGGTTGTCGTTCTCGTCGGCGTTACCGCCGAGGAGCTCGCTGCCGAGGCTGAGGTCGAGGAGGCCGCTGAGGTCGCCGAGGCCGAGACCGCCGAGGTCGAGACCGAGGCTGCTGCCGAGTAGCATTTGCTGCAACGCAACAATCTTGTTCTAAGAAGGGCGCTCTGGGAGACCAGGGCGCCCTTTTATTTTTTGCGCTGGGGGAGTGTCGTGGCAGCCATTGAGATGCGGTCCCGTGTATGCGTTGTGTTAGACCGCTTTGGATACTGGGACTTTTCCTATAATCTTTCTTGCTTAGATAGCAGGCGAAAGCGAAGGAGCTCCTATGGTCACCAAGGATGATGCGTGTTGGATAATCGGCCTTTCCGCAGGTGCGGGCATCGACGTATATCTTGATGGCGGCTGGGGCGTCGATGCGCTTGTCGGGCGTGAGACCAGGGCCCATAACGACATCGACCTGTTCGTTCAGCGCGGGGATTACCAAAGGTTCGTGGATCTAATTGCTGATGAGGGGTTTTCCGAGGTGGCTGCATCTTTCACCACCGAAGATCACACGGTGTGGCAAGACGAGGCGGGGCGCATCGTCGACCTGCATTGCTTCGATTTCGCCGAGAATGGCGATATTCTGTATCAGGGAGATCGTTTTCCCGGGGAGGTCTTTTCGGGGAGGGGGCGCATCGGCGAGGTGGAGGTGTCGTGCATCGACCCCGAAAGCCAGCTGTTGTTTCACTTGGGCTATCAGCATGACGAGCACGACGTCCACGATGTCATGCTCCTATGCCGTGAGTACGGTTTCGACGTTCCCGAAGAATATCGCTAGCTGTTGCTATTTGCATCGGGGCACGACTTCAGCGCTTGCCGCAGATGCGCTGCGCCAGACCGCCCTGGACATCACGCCACGCCGTATATGGCCCTCCGCGCACGCGAGTCCCATTTCGCCTGCTTGATCCAGTACTCGTAGAACGGATAGGGGGTCGCCTTGTACTGGCGCCAGGTCTTCTCGTACGTGCCGCGGGCCGCCTGCCTCACTATGAGCTCGGTGAGCTCGTCCGCGCTCCTGCGGACCTTGAAGCACCATGTCCACTTGAACCAGGCGAGGTAGTTCTCGAGGCGTCTCGTGGAGACGCCCCGGAACCTGCCGATGAAGTGCCTCATCTGGGAGTGGAGGCTGTTCACCCTGTTGATGGCGTGCTCCTCCCTCTTGCTGGCGATGTGCGCGCCGACGCCGAGGGCGGGCAGGACGCGGCGGTACACGCGAGCCCGGTCCGTCGAGATTATCGCGCCGACCGTGAGCTTGTCGGCGAGCAGTTCCCTGGCCGCCGCCTCGTCGAGGCCGCCCCTCCCCGCGATCTCGTAGAAGATGTCGCCGGCGTCGTTGATGCCGGTGAGCACGCATATCTTCTCGTGCCCGTCGGTTCCCTGCGACCTTGTGCGGGGCTTCCTGGGCACGCCGGACTCCGACCTGGAGCGGTTTCCCTTAAAGCTCTCCCTGAAGAAGCACTCGTCGAGCTCGGCCCCGCCGCCGGCCTCCACGCGGAAGGCGGGCATGCGCTTGGCCATGGCCTCGAGCAGCCTGTGGCGCATGAAGAACGCCGTCTTGAGGCACACGCCTCACTTTTCCGCCGACTCGCGCAGCGGGAGCATGTCCACGTGGCACTCCGCGAACCTCATCCAGGCCGACCTGTCGAGCTTGGTGGTGGAGAAGATGCGCATGGTGGCGTCGGTGAAGGTCCTGGCGCACCCTCGGCAGAGGAACCGCTGACGGCCGCGCCCGTCTCGCCCCCTCTTCACGTAATGCGGGGAGCCGCACCAGGGGCAGGCTCTGTCGGGATCGTCTTCCGCCCCCTCGCTTGCCGCGAGGTCGAAAAGATCCGCGTCTATCAGCGCCTTGAGCGATCTCAGGGCCCTGCTCTTCTCGGCAGCCGTCATCTGCGGGAGGAGCTGCCTCGTCAGCTGGGTGAGCACGTCTTCCATTGCAACCTCCATCTCTCCTGATGATGGAATTGTCGCAACCGGGGCCCCGTCGCGTGTACTGCGTGCAGGACACTTATCCAAAGTGGTCTAACACAACGCGTGTATGGGACCGTTCATCCGTTTGGTTCGGTGATGATTGCCGGGGCGCGGCCCGTTTTGAGGCTGTGGCTGATACTATGGATGCTCGCAAGCGATATGAATGAGGATGCTCATGGCATATGACGAAAGGGAGACGGGGCTGACGGTCGAGGACCGTGGCTCTAAGTTGGGTCTCCCTCAAAACCAAGATGCAGAGGCCAATGTACTGGCCGCCATGCTGCTATCGCCCGAAGTGGTCGAAGAAGCCCAGGTCGAGCTGCAGCCCGATGATTTCTACCGGCCCATTCATAAGACCATCTATACCGCGATGGTCGATATGTACAACAGTCGTATCCCCATCGACTCCATCTCGCTGATCGATTATCTGCGAAGCATCAACAAGCTCGATGCCGTGGGCGGCGAGGCGTACATTTTGGAGCTGATGGGTCAGACCCTGTCGCTCGTCAACTGGCAGCACCATGCCGCCATCGTTCGTCGCGACTCGATGCTGCGTGAGCTGATTGGCGCCACCAACGAGATTAACGCGCTGGCCTACAACGCCCCCACCGATACCAAAGAGGTCGTTGAGCTGGCCGAGAGCAAGCTGCTCAAGGTTACGGCGCGCGAGGTTAAGTCGAGCTACAAGACACTGACCGAGTTTATGGTCGAGGCCTATAACGAGGCCGAGGAAGTGTGCCAGGCCGGTGGCCAGGCAGCGGGCGTTCCCACGGGCTTCCCGTCACTCGACCGCATGCTTATGGGCTTCCGCGAGGGCCAGCTCATCATTATCGGCGCCCGCCCCGCCGTGGGTAAGACCTCGTTCGCTCTAAACCTGGCGCTCAATGCCGCCGCTGCGGGCTACACCGTCGGCTTTTTCTCGCTGGAGATGTCGGGCAAGGAAATTGCCCAGCGCCTGATTTGCGCCTATGCCATGATTTCGATCAGTGATTTTCGCATGGGTCGCATTAGCCCCGAGCAGTGGGCCAATATCAACGAGGCCACGCAGACCTTGTCCAAGCTCGATATTCTGATTGACGATACGCCCGGCACCACGGTGACCGAGATTCGCGCCAAGAGCCGCCGCATGCTCCACAACAAGGAGAAGGCCATCATTATCTTGGACTACCTGCAGCTGGTGAGTCCTCCGCCGGGACGCCGTTTCGAGAGCCGCACCGTCGAGGTCTCCGAGATGTCGCGTGGCTTAAAGATTATGGCCAAGGAACTCAAGATTCCGCTGATCGCGCTGTCTCAGCTGTCGCGTCAGGTCGAATCCCGTACCGGCAAGCGCCCGCAGCTTTCCGACCTGCGCGAATCGGGCTCCATCGAGCAGGACGCCGATATCGTCATGTTCTTGGACCGTTCCGCCGACGTGGCTGAGGCCTCACGCGACGACCGACCCGACGAGGGCGTCACGCGTATTGTCGTGGCCAAGAACCGTTCGGGCCCGATCGGCGACGTCGACCTGATGTTCCTGCCGGCATCCACCAAGTTCTATGAGCTTGATGGGGTGCATACCGAGGAGTAGGACAGGCGCCCGTTGCACGGGTATACTGGGAATGTTTTGTGCTTCTGCCCGCCGTGTGGCGCGCAGACAGTCCATGTATGTAAGGAGTAAACATGCCGTCAACCGTTTTGGTCGGTGCCCAGTGGGGCGATGAGGGCAAGGGTAAGATCTGCGACCTGATCGCCGGCGACTTCGATGCCGTCGTGCGCTATTCGGGCGGCAACAACGCCGGGCACACCATCGTTGTCAACGGCAAGAAGTACGGCTTACATCAGGTGCCCTCCGGCATCATGTACGCCGACCACGTGTCGGTGATTGGCAACGGCTGCGTCGTCAACCCCAAGGTTGTCCTTGAGGAGATCGACATGTTCGAGGCCGATGGAATCACCACCAAGAACCTCAAGATCAGCGGCAACGCACACGTGATCATGCCGTATCACGTCGACCTGGACGGAGCCTTTGAGCAGAAGCTCGGCAAGAAGAGCATCGGTACCACCAAGCGCGGCATTGGCCCGTGCTATCAGGACAAGATGGCTCGTATTGGCCTTCGTATGCAGGACATGCTGGACGAGGAGCTCTTCCGCGACAAGCTGGAAACCGCTCTCGCCCGCGTGAATCCCGAGCTCGAGCTGCTTTACGGCCTGCCCACCTACACCGTGGACCAGATCTGTGAAGAGTACCTGCCCATGGCCGAGCGCCTGCGCCCGTACATCACCGAGACGAGCCTGCTGCTCAACAACATGATCGATGAGGGCAAGACCCTGCTCTTTGAGGGCGCCCAGGCAACATTGCTCGATATCGACCACGGCACCTATCCGTTTGTCACATCTTCTAACTGCACCGCCGGCGGCGCGATCACCGGTTCTGGTGTTGGCATGAAAAACGTCGACCGCGTGCTGGGCGTCATGAAGGCCTACATCACCCGCGTCGGTGCAGGCCCCATGCCCACTGAGCTTTCCTACGAGTCCGAGGCCGGCCATACGCTGACCGAGGAGGGCTATGAGTACGGCGTGACCACCGGTCGCCGTCGTCGCTGCGGCTGGTTTGACGGTCCCATCGCCAACTACGCCTCGCGCGTCAACGGTCTTACCGACATCGCCCTGACCAAGCTCGACGTGCTTTCGGTCTTCGACACCATTAAGGTGTGCGTGGCCTATGACGTCGACGGCGAGCGCTACACCAGCGTGCCCGAGCACCAGGTGCGCTTTGAGCATGCCAAGCCCATCTACGAGGAGCTTCCTGGCTGGAAGTGCGATATCACCGGCTGCCGCAGCTTTGAGGAGCTGCCGCAGGAGGCTCAGGACTACGTGGCATTTGTCGAGGATCTGGCGCACACGCGCGTGACGTTTGTCGGTGTTGGCGCCGGCCGCGAGCAGATCATCAACCGATTCTGGAAGTAATCGGCGTTATTTGGTTATTGCGATATACCCCTTCGCAGCCCGGACGGGCGGCCGAGGGGTATATTTGCTTGTAATGGGCCCGCATGGTTGACGGGCCGTTAATCCATAGAGGAGGCACCCTTGAAGGCGGACACTCAAACCATCGACATCCTGTTGTTGGGCAGCGGCGGCCGCGAGCATGCTTTGGCAGCCAAGCTCGCGGCATCACCGCGCGCCGGCAAGCTCTACATCGCCCCGGGCAACGGCGGCACCGCGAGCTGCGGCGAGAACGTGGTTCTCGACGATTGCGATCCTGCTGCCGTGGCGGCGTTTGCACAGAGCCACGGATGCGGACTCGTGGTAATTGGCCCCGAGGCTCCGCTCGTGGCGGGCGTGGCCGACGCCGTGCGCGCGGCGGGCATTCCCTGCTTTGGCCCGGGTGCCGAGGGCGCCCAGATGGAGGGCTCTAAGCTGTTCTCCAAGCAGCTCATGGAGCGCGCGGGCATTCCGACGGCCGCCTACGGCTCGTTTACCGACGAGGCTTCGGCTCTCGCCTATGTGCGCGAGCAGGGCGCTCCGCTGGTCGTGAAGGCCGACGGTCTTGCCGCGGGCAAGGGCGTTATTGTGGCAACCGAGCTTTCGCAGGCCGAAGAGGCCGTGCGCGAGTGCTTTGGCGGCACCTTTGGCGACGCCGGCAACACCGTGGTTATCGAGGAGATGCTCGTTGGCCCCGAGTGCTCGCTGCTGGCCTTTACCGACGGCAAGACCGTGCGACCCATGGCCACCTCGCAGGACCACAAGCGCGCGCTTGAGGGCGACCTTGGCCCCAACACGGGCGGCATGGGCGTCTACAGCCCGGTGCCCATCGTGACCGACGAGGAGCACGCCACCATGGTGAAGGTCATGGAGCAGACCGTGGCCGAGCTCGCTGCCGAGGGCATCGATTACCGTGGCTGCCTGTACGGCGGCTTTATGCTTACCCCTGCCGGCCCCAAGGTGCTGGAGTTTAACGCCCGCTTTGGCGACCCCGAGACGCAGGTCGTGCTGCCGCGCCTTAAGAACGACTTGGTCGAGGTCATGCTTGCCTGCGCCAACTGCGAGCTCGACCAGATTGAGCTCGATTGGCGTGACGAGTGGGCGGTGGCCGTTGTCCTGACGAGCGCGGGCTATCCCGGCAGCTACGAGAAGGGCAAGGTCATCACCGGTATCGAGGATGCCGAGGCCATGGAGAACGTGACCGTGTATCACGCCGGCACCGCCGTGGTGGACGGCCAGCTCGTGACCAACGGCGGCCGCGTGCTCGCCGTGACCGCGCTGGGCGACACGTTCGAGAACGCTCGCAACCTTGCCTACGAGGCTTGCGAGAAGATCGATTTTGAGGGCAAGACCCTGCGTCACGACATTGGCCTGCGCGCGCTGCGCGGCCGCGACGCCTGGGATGCCTAAAATCCGAGAGGAATGAGACGGATGGACGAGAAGAACGAAGAGCTCGTGGACGCGCAAATCGTCGAAGAGGACAGCCGCATGTATGGGCACGCCGAGGGCGAGCCTGGTGGCGAGGTCGCTGACGAGCCGGCGCTGGTGCTGGGCGACGACGACCCGCACGATGCCGAGCTGCACGAGAAGATTCTTTCGGAGGAGTGTGCCTGGAAGGGCAAGATCCTCGACGTCCACCGTCTTGAGGTTGAGCTGCCCAACGGTCACCGCAGTGCCCGCGATATCGTTCGCCATCCGGGTGCGGCGGCCGTTGTGGCGCTGACCGAGAGCGGCAAGATCGTACTGGTGCGTCAGTACCGCACCGCCATCGACCGCGTGACGGTTGAGATTCCCGCCGGCAAGCTCGACCCAGGCGAGGACCCGCTCGATTGTGCCAGGCGCGAGCTGCATGAGGAGACGGGCTTTAAGGCCGGGCGCATTCGCTTTTTAACGTCTATTGTCACGACCTGCGGTTTTTGCGACGAGATTATACACATCTACCTGGCCACCAAGCTCGAGTTCGATGCGCCCAACCCCGACGATGACGAGTTTGTCAACGTTGACCTGGTGCCGCTGCACGAGCTGATCGATGCCGTGCTCGACGGCAAGATCGAGGATGCCAAGACCGTCGTGGGCGCGCTCGCCTGCGACAGCATCGCGCACCGCCTTGGTGGTTCTGAGCTGTAACGAGTGGGGATAGCCCTGGGACAAGTACTACTGATTGCTTTGTCCCAGGGTCTTACGTTGCTGATATTTCTTTGAGGATCACATGCTGAAGCGTTTTCTGTCTTACTACAAGCCCCAGATGGGGCTTTTTGTTGCCGATACCATTTGCGCCCTGGTGCTCGCCGCCATTGACCTGGCGTTTCCCATTATCCTGCGCAATCTGTGCGGCGGGCTGTTTACCCAGGGCCAGACTGCCATTATGCAGGCGCTCGGTATGATCGCGGTGGGACTGGTGCTGATGTATGCCACCCGCTGCGCCTGCCGCTACTTTGTGAGCTATTGGGGCCACGTGATGGGCGCGCGCATGGAGTCCAAGATGCGCGAGGACTTGTTCGATCAGTACGAGCGTTTTAGCTTTGCGTACTTTGATCGCAACAGCTCGGGTGACATGATGAGCCGCGTGGTCAACGACCTGTTCGATATCTGCGAGGCGGCGCACCACGTGCCCGAATGGATCATTATTTGCGGTATCGAGATCATTGGCTCGTTTGTAATTCTGTTTACCATTGCGCCGGTGCTCGCGCTCGCCATGGTCGTGGTGACGGCGGTGTTCGCGGTCATTATGTTTTGGCAGAATATGCGCATGCGCGAGGTCTTTAGCGATAACCGCAAAAAGATCAGCGGCATCAATGCGCAGCTGCAGGATTCGCTGGCGGGCATGCGTGTGGTCAAAAGCTTTGCCAATGAGCAGACCGAACGCTCTAAGTTCCGTGCCTCTAACGATCGCTACCTTTCGTCCAAGGAAAACATGTATCACGCCATGGGCGTCTACACCGCGACGTATGGTCTGCTCTCGGGCGTGCTCTATGTGATCGTGGTGCTGCTGGGCGGTTGGCTCGTTGCCCAAGGCCAGCTGCAGGCGGTCGATATGGCAACCTTCGCGCTCTACATTTCGCTGTTCTGCACGCCGCTTGAGACACTCGTCAATTCGGCCGAGACGTATCAGAAAGCCATCGCCGGCTTTAAGCGCATGGACGAGGTGCTCTCGACTGTTCCCGATATTCAGGATAAGCCGGGTGCTGCGGATCTGCAGGTGACGGACGGCGCTGTTGAGTATCGCGACGTGTGCTTTAGCTACGAGGATGTCGAGCTGGGCGCGGGCGACGGGACGCGTCCCGTTATCGACCATATGGATCTGTCCATTAAGCCCGGTCAAACCATCGCTTTGGTTGGTCCCTCGGGCGGCGGCAAATCAACGACTTGTTCGCTGTTGCCGCGCTTTTACGACGTTGCCGCCGGCTCCATTAGCATTGACGGCCAGGATGTGCGCGACGTGACGCAGCGTAGCCTGCGCCAATCCATCGGCCTGGTGCAGCAAGATGTCTATCTGTTCGACGGAACGATTGGCGAGAACATCGCCTATGGCAAGCCGGGCGCCACGGCAGAAGAAATCGCCGAGGCGGCCCGCCGTGCCAACATCGATGCTTTTATCGAGTCGCTTCCGCAGGGCTATGACACCGTGGTGGGCGAGCGCGGCAGCCGTCTTTCTGGTGGTCAAAAGCAGCGCGTCGCCATCGCGCGCGTGTTTCTCAAAAATCCCAAGATCCTTATTTTGGATGAGGCGACCAGTGCTCTGGATAACGAGAGCGAGGAGGCGGTGCAGGAGTCGCTCGAGCGCTTGGCGCGCGGCCGCACCACGATCATCATCGCCCACCGTCTCTCGACCATTAAGCATGCCGACGAGATTGCGACCGTTGAGCATGGTCGCGTTGTGGAACGTGGCACGCACGAGGAGCTTCTCGCCCGTGGTGGCACTTATGCCCGTTACTATCGAATGCAGTTCGAAGGTGCGCGTGCGCACGAGCTCGACTGATTGATATGGCAGGAAGGTTATGGCTGATAAGAACCATCTGACTCCGGAAGAAGTGACGGAGTTATTCTCCGAAATCGATGCATCCGGCGTCTTGGATCCTACACTCGCCAAAAAGCGTACCGAGCGCATGCGCGAGAAAGAGTCTGCCGTCAAACGCGGTGACAAGGCGACACTGGCGCGGCTGCGCAGCGAGGATCGCGCGAGCCAGGCAAAACATATCGACCCGCTGTCCGAGGACGATCCTTCGGGTTCGCAGGTGAGCCATACCATTACGAAGACTGCCATGGTCGTTGTTATCGGCATCCTGGTGCTGATTGTGGGCATGCAGATCGGCTATGGCGTGATGCGACGCCTGAACACCGCGAACCTCTCCGAGAGCGTTTCGGTGGATACCGTTTCGACCGCGCTCAAAGGTGGACTTGAATGGGGCAACGGCTTTACGCAGTTCCCGCTCGATTTTACCGTCGACGAGGCCGACGAGGGTACGGGCACGGTTGAGGTGACGGTGCTGGACACGTCTTCTGCCAATGAGCTCGAGTTGCTGTCCAACGGTCAGATTCAGGCGGCGGCGCTCGCAACCAATGCCCTGCTCAACGACAAGATTGACCGTGTGGTGTATAACGTCCACGCCTATATCGACGAGGACAGCAGGATTCAGCATGATTCCTTCTTTGGCATGTTTCCCGCCCAGGGCCACCAGAGCGCCATCCTGACGTTCGTCTGGACCAAGAGCTCTTCTAACGCCACCAATATCGACTGGAAGATGCGTATCGTGAGTATGGATGACACCATTGCCGAGCGTATTCAGAAACAGGTGAACTCGGTATCGTCGCTCATCGAGGACCCGGCGGTGAGCCAGACCAAGATTGACGAGGAAAAGGCCGAACGTGACCTGGAGCACCGCCTGCACGGCCGCGAGATTTTCCGTGGCGGCAAGCTTGGCCGCACCCCGTCCGAATTACTTGAGCAGGACAAGCAAAAGTAGTCCGTAGCCACATAGAACGATGACATCCCGCGTGAGCCGCAAGCCCACGCGGGATCATTTTTCTGGGACGGGGATTAAAAAATTATTCTGTCATGTATGCGGTTGGCGAGTAGTCAATTTGGGACGGGGCTATTTTAGCTACCCCGGCTGGTGGCACGACGGTTAGGTTGATTGACGGACGGGGCAGCTAAAATAGCCCCGTCCCAAATTGACTACTCAGCGACAAAGCCCTGCTTTCAGAATGATTTTTTAATCCCCGTCCCAGAAAAATCATTATGCATAAGAAGTCATAATTATCATTTTGTAAACAATTCTATGTAATTAACGCCATACGGCATACTTGCGGTTAGAATACCGCGAGGCCTAACTACACACCTTTAAGCCGGTCCCGAGAGACCGGGAAGGAGAACTATGGCGAACAACCATATTGCGGGCGCTGCCGCCCGCACCATCGCGCCCAGCGAACTGTGCCAGCGCATGCTGGCCAAAACCAGCAAGGGTGCTTGCGGTCCCTGCATCCTGTACCTTGAGGATGGGACCATTTTTTATGGCCGTGCATGTGGTGCCGAGGGCACCGCGACCGGCGAAGTCTGCTTCAATACCTCACTCGAGGGTTACTTTGAGGTTATGACCGACCCGAGCTATGCTGGCCAGATCGTTACCATGACCTATCCGCAGATTGGCAATTATGGCATCGACGAGACCGATGTCCAGTCCGCCTTCCCCGGCGATGACGTACGCCCTGCGAGTGCTCCCGCCATGCGCGGCATGATCGTGCGCGACATGTGTGCCACGCCTTCTAACTGGCGCTCGGCCGTCAGCGTGCCGGAGTACCTGCGCGCACACGGCATCGTCGCTATCGAGGGCGTCGACACCCGAGCCCTGGTGCGCCACCTGCGCGACAATGGCTCCAAGATGGGCATTATCTCGACCGAGGTCCTCGACATCGACGAGCTTGCCGAGCGCTTGGCCTCTGCTCCCACGTTGGTGGGGGAGAACCTGGTCAAGACCGTGAGCTGCCCTGCACCCCATCCGTTCGCCGGAAGCGATCTGCCTGCCGAGCATGGCTTTGCGCTTGCGGCCCCCGCTCCCGCCCGCCACAACGTGGTCGCGTACGACTGCGGTGTCAAGCGTGGCATCCTGGAGGGTCTGGTCCGTGCTGGCTGCGACCTCACCGTCGTGCCGTGGGATACACCCGCGCGTCAGGTACTCGACATGAATCCCGATGGCGTCTTTTTGTCCAACGGTCCCGGCGACCCCGATGCCGTGGTAGAGACCTACGAGCAGGTGCAGCAGCTGATCGGCAAGGTGCCCGTCTTTGGCATTTGCCTGGGTCACCAGATGATCAGCTTGGCATGCGGCGCCCAGATGGAAAAACTCAAATTCGGTCACCGTGGCGGTAACCAGCCGGTTATGAACCTGGTCAGCCGCCGCGTGGAAATTACCGCTCAAAACCATGGCTTTGGCTTGCTGTTCCCCAGCTTGGGCAAGCTTGTCCCCGAACTTTCGGGCGGCGAGACCGAGCATGCGGCCGACGGCGATCTGCGCGTCTGGGTGCGCCGTGGTATCGCGCCCGTCGTGATGAACGAGCGCTTTGGCCGCATTCGACTGACACACGTGAACCTCAACGACGGCACCGCCGAGGGCATTCAGCTGCTCGACGCCCCGTGCTTCTCGGTCCAGTACCACCCCGAGGCCTCGCCCGGCCCCACCGATGCCCACTATCTCTTTACCGCCTTTACGCGACTCATGGACGGCGAGGAGAACTACCTGGACATCGACACCGCGAAGGACCGCCTGCAGGGCTGGAACTTTGCCGACGAGGGTTCCGCCACGACCGAGACCGAGGAGAACTAACATGCCTAAGCGTACTGACATCAAGCGTATCCTCGTCATTGGCTCGGGTCCCATCGTCATTGGCCAGGCCTGCGAGTTCGATTACTCCGGCGCCCAGGCCTGCAAGGTGCTCAAGGAGGATGGCTTTGAGGTCATCCTGGTCAACTCCAACCCGGCGACCATCATGACCGACCCGGGTCTGGCCGACCGCACCTATGTCGAGCCCATCACCGCCGAATTTATCGAGCGCGTGATCAAGAAGGAGCGCCCGGACGCGCTGCTGCCCACGCTGGGCGGCCAGACCGGTCTGAACGCCGCCGTCGAGCTGGCAAAGGACGGCACGCTCGACCAGTACGGCGTCGAGATGATCGGCTGCGACCTTGCCGCCATCGAGCGCGGCGAGGACCGCAAGCTCTTTAACGAGGCCATGGCCGAGATCGGCCTGGAGGTCGCGCGCTCGGGCTATGCCTACAGCGTGGCCGACGCCGAGGCCATCGCCGAGCGCGTGGGATATCCCTGCGTGCTGCGCCCGAGCTTTACCCTGGGCGGCGCCGGCGGCGGCATCGCGCACACCCACGAGGAGCTCGTCTCCATCGTGAGCCAGGGCCTTGAGCTTTCGCCCGCCCACGAGGTACTGGTCGAGGAGTCCATCGAGGGTTGGAAAGAGTACGAGATGGAGGTCATGCGCGACCACGCCGGCAACGGCATCATCGTGTGCTCCATCGAGAACCTCGACCCCATGGGCGTGCATACCGGCGACTCCATCACCGTGGCGCCGGCGCAGACCCTCTCCGACCTTGAGTATCAGCGCATGCGTGTCGCCTCGCTCGCCATTCTGGAGAAGATCGGCGTCGAGACCGGTGGCTCCAACGTGCAGTTTGCCGTGAACCCGCAGACCGGTCGCCTGATCGTCATCGAGATGAACCCGCGCGTGAGCCGTTCGTCCGCACTGGCCTCCAAGGCCACGGGCTTCCCCATCGCCAAGGCCGCCGCTCGCCTGGCCGTGGGCTACACGCTCGACGAGATCGTCAACGACATCACCAAAGCCACGCCTGCCTGCTTTGAGCCCACGATCGACTACTGTGTGGTCAAGGTGCCGCGCTTTGCCTTTGAGAAGTTCAAGGGTACCGACCCCACGCTCACAACGCGCATGAAAGCCGTGGGCGAGATTATGGCGATCGGCCGCACCTTTGAGGAGGCCTTTGGCAAGGCCATGCGCTCGCTGGAGGACGGGCATCAGGGCATTTGCGCTGGTGGCAAGGAAGGTGCCGATAAGCTGAGCGACGACGAGCTCGCTCAGGCCGTGGGCACCCCGACTGAGCACCGCATCTTCTTTGTGGTCGAGGCCCTGCGTCGTGGCTGGGATGTCGCGCGCATCCATGCCATCTGCGGCATCGATCCGTGGTATCTCAACCGTATCGACGATATGGTGCAGGTCCAGGAGAGCATTCGCGGCCTGCGCGTGGAGGACATCGACGCCGACGCGATGCGCCTGCTCAAGCAGTATGGCACGAGCGATGCCGAGATTGCCGCGCTGACCGGCTCGGACGAGCGCTTTGTTCGCGCTTACCGTAAGGGTCTGGGCGTGGTTCCCAGCATGAAGACGGTCGACACCTGCGCTGCTGAGTTCTCGAGTGCCACGGAGTATCACTACAAGACCTACGAAAACATCTACCGCACGAGCCCGGTCGCCAAGAAGTGCGTTGCCCCCGACGAGACCACGCCGGCAGATAAGCCCAAGGCGATGATTCTGGGTGCCGGCCCCAACCGTATCGGCCAGGGTATCGAGTTTGACTACTGCTGCGTGCACGCGAGCTATGCGCTGGCGGCCCGTGGCTTCGAGACCATCATGGTCAACTGCAACCCCGAGACCGTCTCGACCGACTACGACACGTCCGATCGTCTGTACTTTGAGCCGCTCACCTACGAGGACGTCATGGACGTTATCGATGTTGAGCGCCCCGACGGCGTCGTGGTGACGCTCGGCGGCCAGACCCCGCTTAAGCTGGCGCGCATGCTCGAGGAGAGCGGCGTGAACATCATGGGTACTAAGCCCGATGCCATCGATTTTGCCGAGGACCGCGAGCGCTTTGCCGCCCTGCTCGACAAGCTGGGCATTATGTACCCGCCGGCGGGTCAGGCCACCTCGTTTGAGGAGGCCGAGGCCGTGGCTGCGCATATCGGCTACCCGCTGCTGGTTCGTCCGAGCTATGTGTTGGGCGGCCGCGGCATGATGATCGCCTACGATGCCGAGCATCTGCACGATTACATGGCCGAGGCTGCCCGCATTAGCCCCGACTACCCGGTGTACCTCGACCGCTTCCTGGAGGGCGCGATCGAGTCCGATGTCGATGCCCTGTGCGACGGCGAGGAGGTCTACATCGGCGGTATTCTGGAGCATATCGAGGAGGCCGGTATCCACTCCGGTGACTCCGCGACTTGCATTCCGCCGTTTAGCTTTAGCGAGAGTCTGCAGGCGAAGCTCCGCGAGACCACGCGCCGCATCGCGATGGCGCTGGGAGTTCGCGGCCTGGTCAATGTGCAGTATGCCATCAAGGGCGAGACCGTCTACGTGATCGAGGCCAACCCGCGTGCCAGCCGTACCGTGCCGTTTATCTCCAAGGCCACCGGCGTGCCGCTGGCCAAGTGCGCGGCGCGCATCATGGCGGGCGATTCCATCGCGAGCCTGGGCCTGCCGAGCGACGAGCGCCAGCTGGACTGCTTCTGCATGAAGGAGGCCGTTATGCCCTGGGGCCGTTTCCCGGGAGCTGACGTTATCCTGGGGCCCGAGATGAAGTCGACGGGCGAGGTCATGGGTGTCGCCAAGAGCTATCCCGAGGCATACGCCAAGACACAGCTGGCGATTGACTACAAACTGCCCGATCCGAGCGCCGGCAAGGTGTTCATTAGCGTGTGCGATCGCGACAAGCGCCATATCCTTTCGGTCGCCCGTATCCTGCGCTATCTGGGCTTTGACATCTGCTCTACCGAGGGTACGGCGCGCGTGCTGCGCGGAGGCAACGTGACGTGCGAGGTCGTGGAAAAGATCAGCGGCCCACACGACGGCGGGCGCCCCAACATCGGTGACCTTATCGCCGATGGCAAGATCGCGGTGATCATCAATACGCCGTACGGCCCGGGCTCGCGCGGCGACGGCTATCTGTTGCGCACCGAGGCGGTGCGCCGCGGCGTGACCTGTGTGACGGCGATGTCTGCCGCCAATACCTACGTGAGTGCTATCGAGGCGGTGCGCGAGGACCAGCAGGGCCACGGCAGCGCCAACGACATGGGCATGGACGTCATCGCCCTGCAGGACCTGCCGCAGTACACGGTGTAATGTGACCTGGTCGGCCGGGGCGGCAGCCGGACACTTTCTCTCGGAAACTGGGCTTCGCGAAGTTTTCCGAGAGAAAGGTCCGCCTCCCGCCCCGGCCTGCGGTGACTCGGTTGCACCGTGTGCTGCAGAAGGGGCTTTGCGCAATGACTAGGGTTGAATAAAAAGTGAGTGTGGGCGCCGCCGTTCATTCGAACGGCGGCGCCCACGTTAATTATTCAGCCAACGTACGTCATGGCAATCCCCGGTAGGTCGAAGGTGCTCTGCGGCGGCCCGGTGTTTTCATCTGAACGACTTTGCGTAGCAACCGGAGTGAAGATGAAAACACCGGGCCGCCGCAGAGCACCAACAGACCGCAGGGACGGGAGCGGCTATACTACTCTCAGTAGTTAAGGGTCGCGGATTGGCCGCGTCACCGCTCTCAACAGGAGGTCTTTGTTTATGGCAGATCAAAAGCCGGTTGTCGGGATCATCATGGGTTCCAAGTCCGATCTGGGCGTTATGGAAGGCTGCACCGCCGAGCTCGAGGCGCTCGGTGTGCCCTATGAGCTCGTGATTGCCAGCGCGCACCGTACGCCGGCGAAGGTCCACGAGTGGGCCTCGACTGCCGCCGACCGTGGCATCAAGGTGATTATCGCCGCAGCCGGCAAGGCCGCGCATCTGGGCGGTGTCGTGGCTGCCTTTACGCCGCTGCCGGTTATCGGCGTGCCTATGAAGACGAGTGATCTGGGCGGCATGGATTCGCTGCTGTCGATGGTGCAGATGCCTTCGGGCGTGCCTGTGGCATGCGTTGCCATCAACGGCGCCAAGAACGCCGCCATCTACGCCACGCAGATTCTGGGTGCTTGCGATCCCGAGTATCGCGCAATTATCGAGAAGATGAAGCAGGAGATGGCTGACGCTTAAGCGGCTTGCCGTTCCGTTGTAATCATAGGGAGAGTCATGTCCGACTATCAGGGAAAACGTTTCTCGGCTTCTCAGATCCCCAATCCATCCAAGTCGGGATCGGCCCGCTCCATGCAGCAGGGTCGGGCATCCTCTCCTCAACAGGCTCGTGCGCCGCGCCCCGTAACGCCGACGTCCCATCGCCGTCAGGATACGCCGGCTGTGTTTCGCCCCTCGTCATATGGCACGGCAAAGAAGCAGGCCCGGTCGACGAGGCAACCGAGCGGCGCTCCGTCCAGCTACACCGAGCCCCCGCGTAAGAAGCGCCGCTCCATTATCCCCATTCTGCTCATCATCGTGGGCATCGGTCTGATCGTTGCCGCTGCCGCCATCTTTATCAATGCACAGATTGGCTACAAGCAGGCGAGCGATTCGTACCAAAAGATCGAGAAGCAGTACGTGAGCGATAAGGATGCGAGCGGCGTGCCGATTGTCGATTTTGACGCTCTTGCTAAGGCAAATCCCGAGATCGTGGGATGGATTTATGTGCCGGATACCAACATCAACTATCCCGTGGTGCAGGCCAAGGACAACTCTAAATACCTCAACACGCTGTTTGACGGTACGTCCAATGCATCGGGTGCGATTTTCTTGGACTTCGAAGATGTCGCGCCGGGCATGGTGGACCAGCAGACGACAATCTACGGCCACCATATGAACGACGGATCGATGTTTAATGTGATCTCGGACACCACCGACCAGGCGACGTTCGACAGCATCGAGTACGTGTACTACATCACGCGCGATGGCACGTATAAGCTGAGACCGCTGGCGACCAAGGTGGTTGAGGATACGTACTCCAAGGCGCGCGCGACCAACTTTGAGGGCGACGACGGGCTGACGAATTATCTGTCCGAGATGCTCGATGGCGCCTCGGCCGTGGCAAACGATGCGACCGACCGTGCTGCCTCGGCAACCAAGGTTGTAACGCTTGTGACTTGTCGCTCGCTGTCGCTGAGCAACGCGCGCGCCGTCATGGTGCTCACACCGGTCGAGGAATAAGTGGTTCGGGAGCAGCTAATTTGGGACGGGGCTCTTTTAGCTACCCCGGGTATGCAGAATGATTTTGCTGGTTTGGGTGACGGGGGTAGCTAAAAGAGCCCCGTCCCAAATTAGCTACTCGACGACGGAAAAAAGGGGAAGCGATGCTTGAAAGTGGCAAATTGATGCCTTCGGTCGATGCGTGGCTGCGCGAAGCCAAGGCCGACGCTTCGGCGCCGGCGTGTGGCATGTACCTGACGCACAATGGCGTGGTGCGTGCAACGCCCAAGTCTGAGGCCCGTGGTGTCGAGACCGATGGTGTGGCGCCGGGCCACAAGGTGGGCGGCGTGGTGTTTGGCTACGACGCCAGCAAGGTACAGGCTGCCATCGAGGCGACGCGCGCGATGCCCGGCATCGGCTATGTGCGCGTATGGCTGGCGAGCGGCGAGCTTGCCGTGGGCGACGACATCATGCTCGTGCTCATTGGCGGAGACATTCGCCCGCACGTGGTCGATGCGCTGCAGGCGCTCGTCGGCACTATCAAGAACGAGTGCGTGAGCGAGGTCGAGCGCGAAGCGTAACGCCTAGCCGGCAACCCGTGTACGTCTATAGCAAAAGCCCGCTGGCAGTTCAGGTAAATCTGCCAGCGGGCTTTGGTGTGTTGGGGCTGTTTTGTGCCGGCGCTCGCTACACGCGTGTGGCGTCCTTGGGGCTCATGGTCATGCTCTGGAAGCGATTTTCCATATACTCGTTATCGAAGTACTTTCCGTAGAACTGCGCAACGGGAATATCGCTGGCCGTGCCGTTGACACGCTGGTACCAGTAGTCGAGCGATTGCAGCGTCATGACGCCGTCGACCAGCATGATGATGGTAAAGATGACGGTGGCTGAGTAGCGATTCTTCCAGGGAATCATGTTAATGAGCTTGAGCAATCTGGGCAGCAGCAGCTTGATCCAGATGAGTCCGCCCAGACCCCACAGGCAGGCGAAGCCCGTGCAGGTGCGACCGCCCGTAAGCACGGCGAGCGGATCGGGCATGCCAAAGAGCTTCATGTGCGAGTAGTTCCACGAGACCACACCGAACGAGGTCTGCATAAACCAGCCCACAAAGACCTCAAAGCTTGCGCCAAGCAGGGCGCTCACCAAAAAGATAATGATGGGGTTCTTTTTGTAGAAGCGGTTGAGCACCATGGTCATGAGTACGGCGCCAAATCCGTAGATGGGGCTGAAGGGGCCAAATAGCATGCCGGCGCGGTTCTGGTAGACGCCTGGATCGTCGACCGTCATGTGCCAGATGTCCTCCAGGATCAGACCGAGCACGCAGCAGACAAAGAATACCCAGAACAGGTTGAAGTAGTTGAGCTTGATGTAGCCCTCGCCGGTCTCATCGCGGCCGAGCATACCCTCGGCGGCGGCGTCGCGATCGAGCATCTCCTGCAAGCGGCGCTGCAGTTCGCGCTCCTGACGAAGCGTTGGGTCAACAGTGGCCGAAAGCGCGACGAGGATGCCGAGCTGGATGGCGGGGCGCAGCAAGAACGGCCCGATACCCTGGAGCATCACGTCGACCAAAAGCTCAACGACGGTAAGTGCGATAAGGATATAGGACAGGCGCGCGGCGTTGCGGCGCTGGTTCTTGATGAGGTCCAGGCCAAAGATGATCAAGATGACCGCGCTCGCCGCCGAGAGCATGATGCCGGCGACGATAAGGCCGACCGCGACGAGCGTGTTGTCGCCGAGCTTGGCGGCGGCGTTGCCGTTGATGAGCGCGGTGATGACCTGCCACATAAAGGCGCCGACCGAAGGGAGCGTGCCTACGCCGGACAGGATGCACAGGACGGCGTACACCTTAATGATGAGGGGAATCTTCTTGACCTCCGTGGCGCTGGGGACGCTGGGGTCGAGTTCGTTTCGATCCATACGGAACCTTTCTCGTTTTGTTGTAGGTTACAAGGATACGCCGCCGACCTGCTTAAAGACAGGACGAATGGCCCAATTGCAGCAATGTAAGCCCTAACGGTGGGCGAGACGCGTCGCGACGGAAACATACGGGACCGTTGGCCCCGAGGGCGGGTTGCCAGATAAAATGTTTGGCCGCAAAACGGATTATAAGCTCGGTGGGCTTTTAAAAACCGCTGTTCATGCGCGGGAGTGCTTGTCTTGCCGTGCGTATAATAGGGCAGGTAACGCCAAATAACGAGGCTCTGAGGGGATGCCATGTCTCAAGAAACCATCCGCGCGGCCGAGCGTGCTACGGGACGGCTGACGACCATGTCGACGTATGATCCGGACTCCGACCAGCTGCATGAGGAATGCGGCATCTTTGGTGTGTGGGCACCCGATCGCGACGTGGCTCGACTGACGTACTTTGGTCTGCGTGCGCTGCAGCATCGCGGCCAGGAATCGGCGGGAATCGCCGTGGGCGATGGCGGCACGGTTATGGTTCGCAAAGACCTGGGACTGCTCGATCGCGTGTTCTCCAACGCCGACCTGTCGACGCTCTCCGGCCAGTTGGCTGTGGGCCACGTGCGCTATGGCACCGCCGGCGCCAAGAGCTGGGAAGCCTCGCAGCCGCATCTTTCCACCATCAACAGCGTCATCATCGCGCTTGCGCACAACGGCACCCTGGTTAACACTGACGAGCTGCGCCGCCAGCTGATCGAGCTCGGCGTGCCGTTCCTCTCCAATTCGGATTCCGAGGTCGCGACCAAGCTCATTGGCTACTTTACCCAGTGTACGGGCCACCTGCGCGAGGGCATTCGCAAGACCATGGAGCTCGTGCGCGGCGGCTACGCCATGACGCTCATCAACGAGCAGGCACTCTACGCTTTCCGCGACCCGCATGGCATTCGTCCGCTGGTGCTGGGCAAGCTCGTGGACGAGGGCCTGGACCAGGCCGACGCCGCATCCGTTTCGCAGCTACCGTCGCAAGACGACGCCGCGAGGGTCGACGCTGCCGCTCATGTCACGCGCGCTGGCGGCTGGGTCGTTGCCTCCGAGACATGTGCACTCGATATCGTGGGCGCCGAGTATGTCCGTGATGTCCGTCCCGGCGAGATCTTGCGCATCAGTGCCGAGGGCCTGGTATCCGAGCAGGGTGTGCCCGCTGCCAAAGAGCCCGCTAACTGCATCTTTGAGCAGGTCTACTTTGCCCGCCCCGACTCCATCATGAATGGCAAGAGCGTCTACGCCTGCCGTTACGACATGGGTCGTCAGCTGGCACACGAGGAGCCCGTCGATGCCGACCTGGTCATCGGCGTGCCCGACTCCGGTCTGCCGCCTGCGGAGGGTTATTCGCGCGAGAGCGGCATTCCCTTTGGCGAGGGCCTCATCAAGAATCGCTATGTGGGCCGTACGTTTATCGAGCCCACGCAGGAGCTGCGTGCCATGGGCGTGCGCATGAAGCTCAATCCATTGCGCGACAATATCGAGGGCAAGCGCCTGGTCGTCATCGACGACTCCATCGTTCGCGGCACCACCATGGTGCAGCTCGTCAAGATGCTGCGCAACGCCGGCGCCAAGGAGATTCACATCCGCATCAACTCGCCCGAGGTCATCTGGCCGTGCTTCTACGGCATCGATACCGACGTGCAGTCGCAGCTCATCAGCGCTAACAAGACGGTCGATGAGATCTGCGAGTACATTGGCGCCGATTCGCTGGCCTTCCTTTCGGTCGAGGGCCTGCTGAAGGTCATGCCCAAGGGCGGCTACTGCGATGCGTGCTTTACCGGCCGTTATCCCGTGGCGATTCCCGAGAGCTTTGGCCGCGACAAGTTTATGGAGGGCTTTAAGCCCCGCAACCTGGATAAGCCGCTGCACTTTGGCGAAGACGCCGTGGTCGAGAAATACGATGACCGCAGCTGGGAAGAGAAGCACGGCGAGGCCTAAAACCTGCCATTTAGGGACAGGTTTATTTTGGTAGGTTTTACCTGCTGTTTTGTTGATATGACGGCGCGCACCGCTGCGGTGTGCGCCGATATGAACGCAACTATGAGCACTGTTTGGCGTCTGTGTGTCAAACGGTAGTGGGAGAGGAAGGCTCAGATGAGCGACAGCAAGCATGTGACGTATGAGGATGCCGGCGTCGATACCGCCGAGGGCGGCCGCGCCGTCGACGCTATTAAGCAAATGGTTAAGGATACCAACCGTCCCGAGGTTATCGGTGGCATCGGTGGCTTTGGCGGCCTGTTCTCGGCCGCCGCGCTTAAGGATATGGAAGACCCGATCCTGATCAGCGGTACCGACGGCGTGGGCACCAAGCTCGTCCTCGCCCAGATCATGGACCGTCACGAGACGGTGGGCCAGGACCTGGTCGCCATGTGCGTCAACGACATTTTGGCTTCGGGCGCCGAGCCGCTCTTCTTTTTGGACTATGTTGCCATCGGCCACATCGAGGCCGAGCACATGGCAAAGATCATCAAGGGCGTGGCCGATGGCTGCAAGCTCGCGGGCTGCGCGCTCGTGGGCGGCGAGATGGCCGAGCACCCGGGCGTCATGGCTCCCGCCGACTACGACCTCGCCGGCTTTACCGTGGGTGTCGTCGACCGTCCCAAGATGCTCGACCCCGCCAACGTCCGCCCCGGCGACGTGATTCTGGGCCTTCCCTCCACCGGCGTGCACTCCAACGGCTACTCGCTCGTGCGTAAGGTCATCGGCGTTGACGGCATCAAGCCGGGTACGCCCGAGGCCGCCGCTAAGGCCGAGGAGCTGAGCCGTCCGCTCGAGGAGCTCGGCGGCGCATCACTGGCAGACGCTCTGCTGGCCCCCACGCGCATCTACGTCAAGCCGATTCTTGAGCTGCTCCGCGGCGGCGCTCCGGTGCACGCCATCGCCCATATCACCGGCGGTGGCATCACCGAGAATCTTAACCGTGCGCTGGCCGACGACGTCGACGCCGTGGTCACCCGCAATGGCGCCGAGATGGGCTGGGACATTCCGCCCGTCATCACCTATGTTTCGCACCAGGCCGAGCTTACGCCCAACGAGGCATGCAAGACCTTCAACATGGGCGTCGGCCTGTGCCTGATTGTCGCTCCCGAAGATGAGGCCGCGGTAACCGATGCCCTGGTCGCGCTGGGCGAGAAGCCGTTCCGCGTGGGCGAATGCGTCGAGGGCTCCGGTAAGGTCGTGTACTCCGATGAGCGCTAACGAGCAGACGGCTGCCGCCGAGGGCCTGGGTTTTGCGCCCTATACCCGTCCGACCGGCACCGATACCACCGAGCCGCTCAAGATCGGCGTGCTCATCAGCGGTTCGGGCACCAACCTGCAGGCGCTGATCGACCTGATCGCCGCCGGCAAGCTCAATGCTTCGATCGAGCTCGTGGTGTCGAGCCGTCCTTCGGCCAAGGGCCTGCAGCGTGCAGAGCGTGCGGGTATCCAGACGCTGACGCTCTCCAAGGATGTCTACGCCGACCCTATCGCCGCCGACGAGATTATTGCGCACGAGCTTCTCGAGCGCGGCTGCGAGTATGTGGTCATGGCTGGTTACATGCGCATGGTGCATACGCCGCTGCTGGCGGCGTTCCCCAACCGCGTTGTCAATCTGCATCCGGCGCTGCTGCCGAGCTTTACCGGTGCGCATGCGATCGATGATGCCTTTGCGCGCGGCGTCAAGGTGACCGGTGTGACCGTGCATTTTGCCAACGAGATCTACGACAACGGTCCCATCATCGCCCAGCGCGCGCTGGCTGTTGAGGAAGGTTGGGATGTCGACACACTCGAGGAGCACATTCACGCGATCGAGCACGTGCTGTATCCCGAAGTCGTGCAGATGCTCGCTGACGGCCGCGTCCACGTGCTGGAGAGCGGTAAGGTGGCAATTGATCCGGCGCGCCATCGTGCGTAAAAGGATTCGCTTGGTTTTCGTTGCAACGTAAACTATCAAAAAGCTGATTGGGGCATTTGGAATCACATGTGCCCCAATCAGCTTAATATCTCTTTGATTTTGGGCTCTGGATAACGTGACGGGCACCATTCCCATTTCAAGAAATCCGATAGGGCCTCGTCTGTGTGTGGGCGGGGCCCTTTTGCGTGGCCTTTTATGTTTGCTATACTGCTAGCAAGTAGAGAGGAGCCGCTATGGGTGCAGCAACGGTGCAGCTCAACACACGAATCGATCCTATGCTCAAGGCTGGTGGCGATGCGGTCCTGACACGCAATGGATTGGGGCCGAGCGATGCCGTTCGTGCGCTTTGGGCCTATCTTGTCGAGCATCAAGCGTTGCCGGGATTTATGGTGACGGATAAGCGCGAGGCACCCCGCGCGGAGAGCCTGGCCGAGCAGGGGTGTGGCCTAGCTTTTTCATCGCTGGGGCTAAGTGCTTCGGATTTTGCGCCAGTTGGATCATCTGCGGAAGACTGGGATGCCGTACGAGATGATATGTATGACACGATGATTGCCGATATTGAGGCGAATTGTCGATGATCGAGGCAAAGCATCTCTTGGTAGATACGAACGTTTGGCTCGATTATTACCTGCAAGAGGGGGCGTTCGACGAAGCGAAGAGATTGGTTGAACTGGCCGAGGCGGGAAAGATTGACCTTTTGTACGCGCCCACGACGGCAAAGGATGTGTTCTATATCCTGCCTCGGCGTCTGGCCCGGCGGAATGCGAATGGGATTAACATTTCGTTTGCCTCGGCGTCATGGGCCTGCATCGAGCATATGATGCAGGTGGCAACTGCCTCTCCGCTTTCGTTGGCGGAGTGCGAGATGGCGCGCATGCTTGGCAAGCGCATGCCGGATCTCGAAGACAACCTCATCATCGCTTCGGGCGAGACGGCAGATGTTGACTACGTGGTCACGAGCGACCGGCGCATGATGGAGGCGATGCCCGAGGTGTGCTTGACGCCTGCCCGCGCACTCGAGATGATTGGGATCCTCGGCTAACCTTGCCTGTCTGGTTTCGCTATCATATGGGGCATTGTGAACCTCATGCAACTTTGGAGGATGGTATGGCGGATAACGCCGAGATGCTATTCGCGCCTGAGCTGGTGTTTTTTGATTGGGAGTGCGCGACGCCGGATGAGGTGTTTGCGCGACTCGAGGGCGAGCTTGCTCCGCACGGCTACATTGCGTCCGGTTGGCTCGATGCCGTCCGTACGCGCGAGGACATCTATCCCACGGGCCTCGCCATGCCGGCGGCCAATATTGCCATTCCGCATACCGATCCGGGGTTTGTGGCTAAGCCCTATATCGCGGTGATGAAGCCCTCCGCGCCCGTGACGTTCAATGCTATGGCGGGCATGGGTGCCCCCGTGCCGGCGCAGATCATCATCAATCTGGGTATTGCCGAGCCGGGCGGCCAGGTCGAGGCTCTGCAAGCGCTTATGAATATCTTTATGGATGCTGACGCCGCAGCCGACGTGCTCGGTCAGACCTCGTCCCAGGGCATGGTCGACGCCATCCGCCGCCACTTCTAGGGCCGGCATTTGGGGACTGTCCCTAACTGCCGGCAGAAAAGGAACGTCCCTAGCTGTCGGAGCTGTCCCCTTTGCACCAAAATGGTGCAGATTAACCTGTCTCCCATGCACCAGGTGTGCCGCGGGGTTGCGTTGTGACACAATGACGTTTGTTCGATTCGTGATGCGAAAGGCCAACTATGGCAAACAAGAAAAAGAACCCAGAGGCCGCACCGACGCCCGAGCAACGGTCCCGCGCTGCCTCCAGCTCTCGCAAGAAGCAGCGCAAGACGTACGTGTCTAAGACCGTCAAGATCGTTCTGGTGGTTATCGGCGTGCTGGCAATGCTGCTTTCCGTCTCGGCCATGGCGTGCTCCGGTTTGATGTCGCAGACCGAGAACAATAACTCGGGTTACAAACTGACCGGCGGCGTGGCTGCTACTATCAACGGCACCAACCTCACCGAGGACACCGTGACCAAGCAGATCATGAGCATGCGCACGTCCTACGGCTATACCAAGGATGAGGATTGGGCGCAGTATCTGGTTGACAACGACCTGACGCCCAAGAAGTACCGCAAACAGCTCATCGATTCCTATACGCAGCAGATTCTGCTCCAGCAGGCGCAGAAGGAGAACGGCGTGACGGTTTCGGACGAGGAAGTAGAGAAGGCTTGGAAGGACGCCTGCAAGAGCGCGGGCGGCGCCAAGACCTTTAAGGAGACCCTTAAGACCTACGGCTATACCGAGGACACCTACAAGGATTCGCTCAAGGAGAGCCTGGCGCAGCAGAAGCTTAAGGATGCCGTTGCTCCCACCAGCAAGCCCAAGGACAGCGAGATTGTCGATTACATTAACGAGAACCTGTCTAACTACAACGATGCCCGCCGCTCGTCGAACATCCTGATCAAGGTTGATTCCGACGCTTCCGACGAGGACAAGGCCGCCGCCAAGGCCAAGGCGCAGGAGTGCCTGGATAAGATCAACTCCGGCGAGCTGAGCTTTGAGGATGCCGTGAAGCAGTATTCCGACGACACCGGTTCCAAGGAGAAGAAGGGTGACGTGGGCTGGGATAAGCTCACCACCTTTGTCGACAGCTACCAGACGGCGCTCGAGGGCCTTAACAAGGGCGATGTGAGCGATGTGGTCGAGTCGACGTATGGCTACCACATCATCAAGTGCACCGACTACTTCCATGTCGATGGCCAGGTCGATGACATCAATCAGGTGCCCAAGGCTATTAAGAAGTACGTTTCCAATGTGGTGAAGACCCAAGCATCGGGCACGGCATACAACGAGTGGCTGGAGAAGTACACGAAGGATGCCGACATTACCGTCAACCCCATGCCCAAGGACGTGCCCTATAACGTGAGCCTGAAGGGCGTCACCAAGAGCTCGACCGACGATTCGTCGACGACTGAGTAATCAAGGGGCGGTGCTCGTGCGAGTGCCGCCCACACTATTGAGGAGGATTTGCAGATGACCAACGAAGAGCTGCAGCAGGAAATGATTGCCGCCATGAAGGCCAAGGACAAGGTTCGCCTGTCTATCATTCGCCAGGTCAAGGCCGAGGTTAAGAACATCGAGGTCAACGAGCGCCGCGACGTGACCGAGGAAGACGTCAACAGCATGATCAAGCGTCTGATTAAGCAGACAAGCGAGACGTTGGAGATGTCCATCAAGGCCGGTACCGATCAAGATCGTACCGACAACCTGACCGAGCAGGTCAAGATTCTGGAGAGCCTACTGCCCGCGCAGGTTTCGGGCGAGGAGCTCGAGGCTCTGATTGAGCAGGTCATCGCCGAGCTGGGCGCCACGTCCAAGAAGCAGATGGGCCAGGTTATGGGGGCGCTCGGCAAGGCCACCGGCGGCAACTTCGATAAACCGGCCGCGGCAAAGATCGTCGGCGGCAAACTCGCGTAATTTGTTACGCGGTTTTACCAAACCGCGTAACGGCTCGACGCTGCAAACCCGTACACGCGGCAATCTGACGTTCAATTTCAAGGGCGCGACCATGAGGTCTGCGCCCTTTCATTTCACGTCACCTTGCTCGCGTGTACGGGTTTTCGCTGACTTATGCTCAACAAGGGCGGTTGTATTATTTTCGGGTCTTGAGGGGCGCGGCCGTCATGGTCGCGCCCCTTTTTGCTGGGCTGGGTACTCATTTAAGCCTGTCCCCAATGAGTGGTCCCCAATGAGCGGGTTAAAGGTTGCGGGTTCTTTACGGGAATGTAGTGTGGGCTGCGGAAACGTGGTTCTTTCCGTAAAATAGAGCAATTCGTGTAAGCGCAGGGAAGGGATATTCATGGCAGACATGATCGAGATCAAGCATCTCAACAAGTACTTTGGCGACCTGCATGTGCTCAAAGATATCAACCTCACCGTCAAGCGCGGCGAGAAGCTCGTAATGATCGGGCCTTCCGGCTCGGGCAAGTCCACGCTCATCCGTTGCGTCGATTATCTGGAGGAGCCCACGTCGGGCGAGGTCATCATCGACGGTACGCCGCTCACCAAAAAGAATCACCTGGAGATGGCTCGCAAGTACAGCTCCATGGTGTTTCAGCAGTTCAACCTATATCCCAACATGACGGTGCTGGGCAACCTGACGCTCGCGCCCATCAAGCTGCAAAAGAAGAGTAAGGAGGAGGCGACCGAGATCGCCATCGCCGCGCTCAAGCGCGTCGGCATGGCGCATAAGGCCGGCGAGTATCCGCAGAACCTCTCGGGCGGTCAGCAGCAGCGCATCGCCATTGCCCGTGCCCTGTGCACCAAGCAGCCCATCATCTTGTTTGACGAGCCGACCTCGGCGCTCGACCCCGAGATGGTCCAGGAAGTCCTGGACGTTATGATTGAGCTCGCGCAGGAGGATATCACCATGATCTGCGTGACGCACGAGATGGGCTTTGCGCGCCAGGTGGCCGACCGCGTCATCTTTATGGAGGACGGCCGTATCCTAGAGGAGGGCACACCCGAGCACTTCTTCGATAACCCCGAGAACCCGCGCTGCCGCGAGTTTCTGTCCAAGATTCTGCACTAGGCGCGGTGATGGACATGACGGATATGACGAGGGCGGCCGTGTCGCGCCGCCACTTTTTGCAGCTGGCGGGCGCCGGTATGCTCGCGCTGACGGGGACCGCGCTTGCCGGTTGCGGCAACTCCACCGTCGGCGAGGGCTCCGACAAGGGGTCTAAGCTTGCGGCCATCAAGTCGCGTGGCCATCTGAACGCCGGCGTTAAGAAGGACGTTCCTGGCTACGGCTATTACGACACCGCCAAGGGCCGCTTTGAGGGCATGGAGGTCGATTTGTGCTACCAGATCGCCGCTGCCGTCTTTGGCGTGAGCTACAAGGATGCCCGCGCCCAGGAGCTTGTCGAGTTTACCGACGTAACGCCCAAGACGCGCGGCCCGCTGATCGATAACGGCCAGCTCGACGTGGTCGCGGCGACCTACACCATCACCGACGAGCGCAAGAAGAGCTGGGATTTCTCGACGCCGTACCGCACCGACTACGTGGGACTCATGGTCAAGAAGCGTTCGGGCTTTACCTCGATTGAGGACCTGGACGGCAAGGTCATTGGCGTGAGCCAGGGTGCCACCACGCAGGGCCTGATCGAGCAGATGATCAAGGACAACGGCTTTAGCTGCGAGCCCGAGTTTAGGGCCTTTAGCGGCTACCCCATCATCAAGAGTTCGCTCGATGCCGGCAACATCGACGTCTTTGCCATGGACCGCTCCACGCTGGCCGGTTACATGAACGAGACCGTTGAGCTGCTGCAACCCGAGGTCAAGTTTGGCGAGCAGGGCTACGGCGTGGCGACCAAGAAGGGCTGCGATCTTTCGGCCGTGGTCGATCAGGTGATATGCGATCGCCTGGCCGACGGCTGGCTCGACCAAGAGGTCAAGACCTGGGGTCTTGTATAGGCGCATCGTCCAAGGAAGGAATCAAATGCTCGAAGGATTGTTTGACGCCGACCGCTGGTCGACGACATTCCAAAACATGGGGCCCTTCTGGGAGGGCTTTGGCGTGACGATGCAGGTGGTCGTTGCCGGCCTGCTGCTGTCGCTGGTGCTGGGCACGCTGCTGGGCGTGTTCTCTACCACTCGTTCTCGCGTTCTGCGCGCCATAAGCCGCGTGTACGTGGAGTTTTACCAGAATACCCCGCTGCCCGTGCAGGTGCTCTTTATGTACATGGCCGGTCCGCAGTTTTTGCAGGCCATAACCGGTGCCGACCAGCCGGTGCGTATCGCGCCGTTTGTGCTGGGCTTCTTGGGCGTGGGCCTGTATCATGCTGCCTACATTTCGGAGGTCATCCGTACCGGTATCGAGGCCGTTCCGCGTGGCCAGATGGAGGCGGCCCAGAGCCAGGGCTTCACCCGTGCGCAGGCATACTGCTACATCGTGCTGCCCCAGACGTTCAAGATCATTCTGCCGCCGCTGTGTAACCAGGCACTCAACCTGGTCAAAAACACGTCGGTGTTGGCGCTTGTGGCCGGCGGCGACCTTATGTACCGTTCCGACAACTTTGTGAGTCTGTACGGGTACCTGCAGGGATACATCATCTGCTGCCTTATGTATTTCATCATCTGCTTTCCGCTCGCCATGCTGGTGCAGTGGCTCGAGCGCCGCTCCAAGGAGCGCCCGCGCGGCGTGAGCCTGGCCGAGCTGGGGCTCGACAACGTAGAGGAGGCCTAGCGCATGGAAATCTTCAACGCGACCAACCTGCTCTACATTTGGGGCGGCTTTGTTAAGACAATCGAGATCTCGGCGCTGTCGATCTTTTTCTCGCTCATCTTTGGCACGGTGCTGGCGCTCGTTAAAAGCTACGCGCCCCGTCCATTCCGTATTTTGGTGAGCGCCTATATCGAGCTGTTCCGTTGCACGCCAAACTTGCTGTGGATCCTGTTTATCTACTTTACGGTGCAGGGTTTGGACATTGTGATTTCGACCATCGCCTTTACGCTGTTTACCAGCGCTGTTATGGCCGAGATTGTGCGCGGCGGCCTCAACTCGATTCCACGCGGCCAGTTTGAGGCGGCGCAGAGCCAGGGCTTTGGCTTCTTTGCCACCATGCGCTACATCATTCTGCCGCAGACGTTTAAGACGATCATTCCGGCGCTGTTTAGCCAGTGCACGACTGTCATCAAGGACAGCTCGTATCTTTCGGGCATTAACGTGGCCGAGCTCATGTACACGGCAAACGTCGTGATGGCCCACGCGATCGACCTGTCGCAGGTGCTTATGCTCTACGGCCTGGTGTTTGCGATGTACTTTGTGCTCAACTTTGGTATCTCGCTGCTGGTGAGGGCATATCAACGTCGCATTGTGGCCGCATAGTCCTGCTTCCCCAAGCACGGCACCTTGCCCCTCAATCGTCGCTTGCGTACATTTAGTACGCGGCGCTCCTCTTTCGGGGCAATCTGCTGCACTTGGGAAACCAGGACGAAGGTGGGGGCAAAATGAATGTGACAAAGGGACTGTCCCTTTGTCACATAGAGAAAGGAATCGCGATGAGCGATCTGGAGAACAAGAAGAATCCTGTGGTCATTACCATCGCGCGCGACTTTGGCGCCGAGGGCCACGAGATTGGCCGCATGCTCGCCAATGAGCTGGGAATTCCGCTGTACGACAACGAGCTGCTGGTGCGTGCGTCGATGCGCGCGGGTGAGTCGCTCGATAAGATGGCCGCCTATGACGAGCGCCTGGCCGTGGAGAACATGGCGTTTCTGCCCGACCGCTACGATGCGCGTTCGTACTCGGACAAGTTGTTCCAAAAGATGAGCCAGGTGATTTTGGACCTGGGCGAGACCGAGAGCTGCATTATCGAGGGCCGCCTGTCCGATTACCTGTTGCGTAACAACCCTAATCACATTGCCGTGTTGGTGACCGCACCCTTTGAGGACCGCGTCGAGATCGTGCGCAAGAAGCGTGGGCTCAACAAAAAGAAGGGCGCCAAGCTGGTCAAACAGCAGCAGAAGGCACGCGAGGCGTTCTATAAGCGCTACAGCGCCGGAAAGTGGAAGATGACGAGTGGCAAGGATATCGTCGTCAACCGCGCCAAGCTGGGCCGCGAGGGCTGCAAAGACGTCATCGCCGCTGCCTACCGCTACAAGGTGGCTCAGCTCGAAGGCTAGCCGACCAAAAGCCATCACAAAGGGGATAGGCACCTTTGTGATGGCTTTTGTTTTAGGCGGAGGGGAAGGCCTTGGTGAGACCGGCGCGCGTCTGCGTGTCGGTCTTTTGGTAGATAGAGCTCAGGTGGCGCTGTACCATGCGCATCGAGATACCGAGTTCCTCGGCGACCTGCTTGAGCGGGCGTTCGTCTTGGGTTACAGCCATGAGCACGTCGACTTCGCGCGGGGTGAGGGCGTGGTTGGTGATGAAGGCCTGACGCTGCTCCTCGATGGTGGGGGCGGCGAGTGCTTCTTCTGCCAGCTGCTCGCGTTCGCGCTCCTGCCCGGTTTGGGGTAGACGGAACAGGCCGGCTGCCACGAATGCCGCGCAGGCGGCGACGAGCAAGACGAGTGCACCGATCAGGATGAGGGCAACGTTGCCCGAGGTCACGAGGGTAAGCGAGATGCTCGATGTAGTGAACGCGCATACGTTGTTGGCCGCGCGACCCATGCCGGCCCATAAGGCGGGCGCGTGCATGCGCGGCGCTAGCTGTGTAAACGTGGTGGTGAAGAACGTGACGAAAAAGCCTGAACTCAGGTAAAAGACGATGAGGCCCAAGTTGGGGTCGGCGCCGGCTTCCACGGCCAAGATCGAAATGCTGGAAAGCACCGTGACGCCGAGCATGACGAGTCCCATATAGCGACGCTCGGCAAGGTCAAAGATGATACCGGCAAGCAGACCGCTCGCTGCCAAAAAGAGGCGTGGCCAGGTTTGCACGGCAATGGTGCCGTGGGCGTTTGAGAACGTGACGACGTTGTCGAGGGTGGAGAACAAGCAGGCGAGAATCATGACGAGTGCGATGCTCCAGCACGCCTGTTTGGCGAGGGCGCGTGAGGGCTCGGCTAAGGGATTGATGGTGCGACTTGCGCCCCTGTCTGTCGCTTGGGGAGCGGCGCTGAGGGCGGAGATGACGATCGTCGCCGTGCCAAGAACGATGAGCTCCGCGATGCCGCCGCAGTCGAGCAGGTTGATCGCGAACTGCATCAGGATGCCTGCGGCATAGGCCGCTCCGGCGCCGGTGGCGAGTTTTGGGTCATCTTGGAACGCCATCGAGAATGCGTGGTGCGCCGCGGCGCCCAGTAGGCCGAGTCCGAGGAATGCGAGACATCCCAGAATCTCGAGCGCAAGCGGGCTTGTGGGGGACTGGACCTGGGTCAATCCCAGGATGGCGATGGGAACAGCGGCGTTGGCGGCTGCCAGTGAGTGGCCTTTGCGCTGTGCGAGCCCGAGCAGCGGGGCGTACCCGATAAAGCCGAGCACGCTCGCACCCAGAATAAAGCCCTGTGCGATTACAACGCGTTCGGCATCGGCGAGCAGCCCGACGTTGACGTCGAAGCGAAACTCGGCGGCAAGGAAGGCGAAGGTGAAGAGCGCGAGTGCCAGAAGCGCGTTGATTTTAGACTTGCTCAGGTTCAAGGACGGTCCTTTGGGTGGACGAATAATCGTGTCCTCGATTGTAGCGTTCCCGGGACGAGTGCGGCGATGGCGAAATCATATTGAATTAAATCGCAGGTAGAGTCCCAGGTTCGCATCTACGAACCTAGGTATACGGAGTCATTTGACACATCTTGGTGCTACAGGACCACCACAAAGGGGACGGGCACCTTTGTGGCGGTATGTCCCTACGACCAAGGAGGGCGTTATGTGCGGAAGCCACTTTGATGAGCAAACTCAGCATGAGCGCACCTGCTCGCTCATTCATGGAACTTGGCGCTGCGCGGGCGTGAGGATTGCCGGCGTTGGTGCGTGTGCGCTTATGGTTGGCCAGCTGTTGCTGCCGAGCGTGGCGCTGGCGACGGAATGTGCCGATCCTGTCGCTGCGGCGGACGAGGTTGCCGCAGCTCCGGTGACGCCGACGGTTGCGGAGGATACGGCGGCTCCGGCGCCGGTACCGGTGGCCCCGGCTGCGCCGATGACTGACGCGGCTCCGGTGGCGCAATCCACGGCAGAACCTCAGCAGGCTCAGCAGGACGCATCAGCGGCAACGGCGAACGATGCGACACCCGCTGAACAAAACACCCCCAGCGACAACGCCGCCACTCCGGCAATCGACGCCATCATGCCCTGTGGCGTGACCGATGTGACAGGCGGGAGCGGCGTTAGGGTCAATACGACCGTGGTTCCCCACTACACGGACTGCGTGCTTCCGAGCAATGTCACACTCGAAAAGGGCCAGTCGTATACCTATGATTTTCCCGATGTTGAGGGCGGCATGCCGGATAAGCCGCTCTGCGAACTTGTCGAAACAAAGTACTACCGGGCCGATGCTGTTTCGGGCACCCTGGCTGAAGTCCAGGACACATCTATGTCCGATGTGACGGCTCACTTTGAGCCTGTTGGCGATCACATGAGGCTGACGCTGACCTTTACGGGTGGCGCGGCAGGCGGCTCGTATCGACTCACGCGCAATGAGGTTCTTTATATTGGCGCGGCACTGACGTATACCGGAACTGACTATGGCACCGACTATGAAGGTGACAACAGCTACGCGGGCAGCTCGATTACCCTCAACGAAACCAGGGACGACTATTACCTCCGCTACGCCATCAATAGCGAAATTACGCTTGATGCATCGGAAAACGAAGCCCTCGAGAATCTGAACGTCAACGACGTGAAGACCGACTACGCGCCCGGCGAGGCACCGCGCGCGACCGCGACGATCCCCGCTGCCGATGCCGACAAGTACGAGATCGCGTATGAGTGCTGGGAGGAGATGGATGGCAGCGACCCTGCGGAGCTCAGGCCCGTTGCCTTCTGGTATTCCGATCCTGCCAAGTATCCGACGGGCGCGAGGAGGATCGAGTACTTCGAAGAGGGCAAGTTATACATGTACTCCGTTGAGCTGAGGCTCAAGGGCGACAATACCGTGGCCGATGACTGCGAAATGAACGTCAACGGCCGTTGGGTGCCCCATATCAAGACCGCCAACGGTGTCTTCGCGCCAAACGCTGACAATATGCTGTGCGAGGCTCCGATTGATGAGTGGCGGGCAATCGATCTTATCGAGATTAGCGGTGCCATGACCACCTTTAAGGCGGGCGACAGGCCGGTCTTTACGGCGGGTACTCCGGCGGGTTCCGACTCTATTCTCCAGTGCGAGTTCTGGACGGGCAGCGACGGCAGCGAAGTAAATTCCGTTGAGTTCTGGGACCAGCACATCACCAACCACATCGACGCCTTTAAGCCTGGCGTGACCTATCGCTACGGCATCTACCTCAAGTCCGCACGCGGTTTCTACTTCACGCCCGACACCAAGCTGGTGATCAACGGCCAGGAGTGCGGCTACCAGATGGACGAAGCGAGTGTGGTTGATCCCGAGAGCGGTTGGATCTACACGCTATGGCTGAGCACCAACCTGACGTTTACGCCCGAGGCCACGCCAGCCCCGGTCGATCCCGAGAAGCCAGCGCCGCAGCCTGAGGTGAAACCCGAGACCAAGCCCGCGACAAAGCCGGTCGCGACAACTACCCCGACCAAGACGGCTGAGAAAGCCACGCCGGCCAAGAAGCCCGATATCGCTCTAGTCGCCACGGGGGATACCACCGCGATGACGGTTGCTGCCCTGGGCATCGCCGGTGCAACCGTTGCCGCGGCCGGCATCGCCGCGACCAAGCGCCGCAAGCGCTAGGTTTTTGGTGGCAGCGCCCATCCTCGGATTTTGCAAGATCTCAATATGTAACACCAAACTGCCCAAAACGGTTCTAGATGTTACAGATTGAGATGAGCCGAATGGCCGTCAATCTAACGTCTTGATCTGTAACACCAAGCGGGGGATTTGACCTCTAACTGTTACAGATTGAGACAAACTGGCCGGCCAAGTCCAGAACCGCCACAAAGGTGCCTGTCCCCTTTGTGGCGGTTTGCGCAGGTAGAACGGTAGGTTCGTATATATGAACCTACCGTTCGCTTTGTTTTTGGACAACGATTACGCTGGATGACTTTTGGTTTGCAGGAAAGGAACGACCATGAGGTGGACTGCTGTTCGAGCGCTTTGCCGCCGCCTGACCGTTGTCGCGGTGACCCTCACCATGGTGACGGGTTCGTTGCCCGCGGGCGCGTTTGCCGAGACCCTCACCACCGACGGCACTTTTGTGCAGACGGATAACGGCCAGGCAGTCGACGCCGCCCCCGCCGATTCGGCTGACGCCCAAACGCCAGACTCTGCTTCCGCCGACCCCGCGCCCGATGCCGGCGCTGCCGACCCCACAGTGCTCGATACCGGTGACACCCCTACGCCCCCGGCTTCCGAGATTGCATCGGCGGCGGGCCTGACGGGCGCCGGGCAGACCGAGAGCACACCTGCGGGTACGCTCGCCACCGATCTTGTCGAGGGCAAGGAACTCGCCGAGCAGCAGAAGCAAGAGGAGGCTTCCGGTGCCGAGGCAACCTGGAACGAGAAACTTGAACTCTGGGCAACCTCTAAGGGCGCCACGGGCGTAAAGGGCGAAGACGACGATGGCTACATGGCCGGCGAGCAGACCCCCGCGCAGTACTACTTCTCGATCGATAGCCTCACCAACGAAATTTCTATCGAGTATGGCGACGCGGGCATTACCACGTTGGAGGTGCCCTCGACCATCGACGGCAAGCATGTCGTAAGCCTTACGGGTATGGGAAGCGCTGCGCTCACATCGATTACCTTCGCTTCGAATTCGCACGTCCGCTCGGTTGGCGGCTTGGGCGGCAGCAGCATCAAAGAGATCGCACTGCCCGATTCGGTTGAGGAGTTGGGCTGGAATGCGTTTACCGGGAGCAAGACACTTCAGACGGTGACCTGGCCCAACAACGCGGCCTTTACCACGATTCCCGAGCAGGCCTTTGAGGGCTGCGAGCAACTTGACGACAATGTGGTGGCAACGCTGCCGCCTTCGGTTAAGACTATCGACTATCGTGCCTTTGCCAATTGTGGCGTGCCGCAGTTCCATGTCTCGGACACAACGGTACTCACCTTTACGCAGATCAACGTGCCGGGCACGGTGGAGCGGATTGAGCGCTATGCCTTTGACGGGTGCTCGCATGTGTCGTCGGTGACGATCGGCGATGGCGTCAAATATATCGGAGCGCACGCGTTTACTTACCTCGATCCCGCGCTGGCCGGTAAGGAAATCGTTGTGCCCAAGAGCGTGCAGTCGATTGATCTGGAGCCGTTCGACAACACGCGTAATACCAGCAGCGCCGGCACCTCGACCACCAACCACAATGCGGTGACCCTGCGCGTCATGAATCCCGACATCAAGCTCGAAGAGGCGGGCCTGTACACCAACAACGTGACGATCGATGGCGTCGATTACCTGATGCCTTTTAGCGAGGGCCAGACCATCTATGCCTATGCGACGGACTCGGCGGGCAACCCCTCGATGATCAAGAAGATTGCCGATGCCGTCGCCGATCGCATGGACTCGGCCGACCCAACGCGTCCCGCCTATACCTTTGAGTGGATGGGCGAGGACGCCCAAATCACGGGCAAACTTCCCCAGGGCGCGGCGGCCGTGCTCGTGCAGGCGGGGCAGTCCACGCCGTTGACGGTTGGCGATGACGGCTCCGTTGCTGCCGACGTCCTCTCCAAGACGGCAGCAACGCTGCGCATTTCGCTCAGCGGTTACTATGACATGGTGCTGGCGCGCCCGGGCGACCAGATGACGGGCACATGGAATATCGGGGAGATTAAGGCGGAGGACTTTACCAAGATTCCGGCTTCGCGCGCGATTGAGCTCAACGTGGGCTATCTCGAACCGGTCGCAGGTCAGGATAAGACCGAACGCATTGAGCTCGATAGTCTCGATAACATCGATTTGACGGTGAAGAGCGGCGGCAAGACGCTCAAGCCTGCCAAGGGCGACAAGGAAAACGACTACCGCATCCAGGGCACAGTGCTCGTGGTGTCGCAGGCCATTGCCGACGCGGACCAGGATCTGGAGATAACGCTCGAGCCCAAAGACAGCCTCAAGCTGGGTGGGGCGACGGCGACGGTGAAGCCTTCGGTCGGCAAGGTCGATATCGACTTGAAGCCCTGGGGCACGGCGACGGTCACGACCAAGGGCGACTACCAGGGCGCCAACCGCGTGCTGGTGTTCCGTACGTCCGACGGTAAGCTGGTCGCCGACGGCGTCACCTATTTGATGGGTTACGAAGACGATGGCACCACGCCTATCATGAAGGCCGAGACGCCGCGCCTTAAGGCCGGTTCGTACACCATCATCGCCTTTAACAAGACGAGCTACGACATCCAAGCGACGAGCTATTCCACGTTTAGCCGCCTGGGACTGACCGTGGGTAAGCATATCGCGCAAAAACAGGTGAAGATCGAGGACGGCAAACGGCTCGACGTGACGCTCGACGTGCCGACGTTTGACGTGGAGACCTATCGTGCCGAGCGCGGGCTGACGGCAGGCTCGGTTATCGCTGATTCGTCCGCGGTCGTTGGCGTGGAGACCGAGCTGCGCATTCATTACGAGCTCAAGGACAGCCAAGCTGCCAAGATTGAGATTCCGCTGGCCAAGGATGCCGTCGAGGATGTGTCCGCAGGCGCTCGCGAAGCCGGCGCCAGCTCCGATGCCATGTGGGCTGACACAACTTGGGAGGGCGACAACCTCGTTCTCGATATGAAGAAGAGCGCGGGTGCCGATGTGTTTGTGCGCTTTAAGCCTAAGTCCTCGGGCATCTATGCCGTCTCGCCGCTCATTACGCTGGGTGAGGTGACATTGCCGCTGGGAAGCACCACACTCGAGGTTAGCGGATCGCGCATCGAGGTCGACAGCACCGACGTTCACAGCTTACTGGGCAATGTGGCCTACGTTTATGCGGCACCGGGCAAGAGCGTGCAGCTCACCGTGGGGACGGGCTCGTTGGCTCCAAAGTACACCGGCAAGACCAATAAACTCGGCCGTGCCAAGATTGAATACGACCTGCCGCAGGATACGCTTGCCGCCGAGCGTGTGACGCTCGAGGCGCGCGTGGGCTCGACCGATGTTGCCGCCGCTGCTGCCGAGGTAACAGCTCGCAATTATGTGCGCTATATTCCGGGTGCTTCGGTCTGGAGCTTTGATGTGACGTATCGTGGCGGTACGCAAAACTTGGTCAAGGACGGCAAGGACACCGGCAAGAGCCTGTGGACCTTCCATCATCTGCCACAAAAGAAGAACGCCTACTGGACCTTTGACATCACGCTCGAGGTGGGAAACGAAGAGGCCGCCGATACGCTCGACCTGTACGTGGACTGCGTGGATGGCAAGACGGTGACGATTCCTCTGACTCAAAAGTCGCGCGAGGGCACCCGTGTGCGCTATGTGGCGGAGTATGTGGACGAGGGCTACCTTAAGCTGCTCGACGAGTTTAACAAGGCGAATGACTCGACCTATGTGAACTGCGGCAACTTTGAGCAGATCTTTATGCCGCAGACCTACCGCATCTCCAATGCCCAGCTTATGACCATGCTGAGTTTTGACGCCAAAGCTTCGGCCAAAAAGCATTCCGCTGCGGCCGAGGAGCGCCAGCAGGAGTTCTCGAATGCCGTGCAGCAGTGGCACGAGTATATGATGGATAACTCGTTTAATGATGTCGACAAGGCCTTTAACGACGCGATTGACCGGATGGTCGCCGATGCGTTTGCCGAGGAGGACGAGAACGGTAAAGAGGACGAAGCCCAAGGTGGAGCTGCCCGCAAGGCTCGTCGCGCCCCTGCCGCCAGCGACGGCGAGGGCGATGATGCTGGCAACGAGGAGGCCGCGCAGTTTGCGGCTGAGCTCAAGGCCGCGGTCGGCGGGTCGGCGGCGCTGCTGACCCAGCAGGGCGACAGCTATGGCGTCAATGTGGACAAGATGATCTTTGAGGATGCTTACGGCACCAGCGAGGATTGGTATCAGGAACTCGCGGCGGCCCAGGGTGCGAACCCTGCGGATGCGGCCGCCATCAAGGAGCTCGTCGACCATGCATCGCGAGCGGAGTTTATCGCCCAGCAGGCCGAGGATCTGGTGGGCCAGTCGATGGGTATCGGCCGGCTCAACCAATACGGAAGCTGGAATGACGCAACCGCTGCGGCGCTCAACAAGTGTGCGGGCATTAAGGCCAGCGAATACAACGGCCAGTCGACGAGCGGGTTTAACGATTTGGGCCAGGCGCTCGGCAGCTCGCTGAGCTACAAGGCGGCTGACGACGATACCATCAAGGGCTTTAAGGTCGCCGCGCCCGATGGCGAGCAGACGGCCTATATAGAGTCGGAATTTATCGAGAACTCCAATAACAACAAGAACCAGGCGCTTCTGTTTAACTCGATCGCCATGCAGTGCGATATTCTGGACAACCTGTACGACAACTGGGATGTGGTCCATAGCCTCAACAACTCCAAGGTGCGCGGATGGCTCATGGCCTGGAAACGCAACGGCGACGTGAGCGCCCATATGAAGCTCATCCGCACGATCCGTTCGCTCAAGAGCTATAAGATCGAGTGCGAGATGTTCGGACAGGTCTTTAAGACCGATGCGTGGAAGGCGGCCGGACAGGCGTTTCCCGCGGCGACCCAGGGCATCGGCATCTTTACCGGCATTTACGGCGTGAACGATGCCAGCAAGAACTGGGAGAACGTGAACGTTCGCATGCAGAAGCTGAAGGGCGAGCGCGAGGGCTATGAGCTTCAGCATACGCGCTTGCTTGCCAAGCCCGAGAAGACCGAGGACGACTGGAAGTGCATTTACGCGCTGCGTGACGCCATGGAGAAGGCGCGTGCGTTTGAGGATCTGCTGTATCGCCAGCTCTGCCACGATAGTACCGATGTGGCGGTGGGCTCTATTATGACGATCGCCGGCGTGCTCACGGCTGGCTCGGCGGGTACTGTGGTGGGCGCCGCCTATGACGCGGCCTCGACGAGCGTGGGCTCGGAGCGCGCGGTTAAGTTGACCAATGCCGAATGCGCCTACGATGTTGCCTGCGAGCAGGTGGAGCGCGCGTGCCAGAATCGTATTACGGTCAACTGGGGCGAGCTGACCGATGCCGAGGTCTACAAGGCCAACAAGGATGGCTTGATCTCGGACGAGAAGATGCAGTCGATCTTCGAGGCGCGTTATCGCAATGTGGCTGCCAAGGCAGCACCCGACCCTGCGGGCGTGGTGTACGAGGGTCTGCTGTCCAATACGGTTGAAGGTGCGACGGTTGAGCTGTGGAGCGCCGACGATGCGGCCGGTACCAATGAAGTGCGTTGGGATGCCGAGGAGTATGAGCAGGACAATCCGCTTGCAACGGGTGCGGACGGTGCGTACAACTGGAATACGCCGACCGGCTGGTATCAGGTGCGCGTGACCAAGGGCGGGTATGAGGAAGCGCGTTCCGCTTGGCTGCGCGTACCGCCGATTCAGACTGAGGTGAACATTGGCTTGGTGTCGACGGCGGCGCCCGAGGTGGCTTCGGCCCATGCCTATACCGATTGCATCGAGGTTGAGTTTGCGCAGTATATGGATGCGAGCGACGATGCCCTGGTCGCATTGTGCGCGCAGGGCTTGGGCGACGTGACGTATACGTGGCTCGACAAGCAGGACGATCCCAATGGCAAGCCGCTATCGCGCGTGCTGCGTATTCGCTATGCCGATGCGTGTGAGGCGGGCTCGACGGTGGCGCTTGAGCTCGACGGTGCTCGCAACTACGCCGGCACGGCCATGGAGCGCTGGGCAAGTGGCGAGCTTGTCGTGGGCGTTCGTGCCGACAAGCTCAAGCTCAACGTGGAGCAGGCCGTGACCATGCTTGAGGGCAGTGACTTTGAGCTGGTGGCGCACGTGACCGATAAGGCGGGCAAGCCGTTTGCGGGCGCCAAGGTTAGTGTTGGGCTGGAGTCCTCGGCTATCTGCTCTGTCGATGCCACCCAGGCCGTGACGGGCGAGGACGGCGCGGCGACGTTTGTGCTGCATGGTGCTCTGCCCGGTTTGACGACGTTGACGGCGGCGGTTGACGGCACGGCGCTGTCCAAGCAGGTCGACGTTCGCGTGTCTGCCGAGGCGGTGCGACCGGCGCGACCGGTGGCGACGATTGGTGCGACGACGTTTGGTGCATGGTCGCCCAAGGAGAACTACATTACGGTGCCCAAGGGTACGAAGCTAGAGCTTTCGGCCGAGGATGGCACGACGATTTGGTACACCACCAACGACACCTGCCCCTGCCGTGACGAAGGCCGCGTAAAGTACACCGAGCCTATTGCGCTCGATAGCAACATGTATGTGCGCATTGCGGCACAGCGCCCTGGCATGTCGTACAGCGAGTATTCCGAGCGTCTGAACATTACGATTACGGTGACCGATGAGGCGGCGCCTGAGCCGACGCCCGAGCCGACGCCTGACGGCGGCGGGCAGGGCGGCGGTACGGATGGCTCTGGTGGGGCCGGGGTCCCTGCGGGCAGTTCGACTTCGACGACGACCACGGTGACGACGGAAAAGTCCAAGGGTAAGGGCAAGAACGGCAAGAAGTCCGGCGGCACGGAGCTTGCCAGCACGGGTGACTCCGCCGTGATGACGGTCGCCGCCCTAGGCATCGCCGGCGCAACCGTAGCTACCGCCGGCATCGCCGCGACCAAGCGCCGCAAGCGCTAGGTTTTGGCGGCGGCGCCCATCCTCGGCTTTAACAAAATCTCAATCTGTAACACCGAGCCAGATATTTGGACCCCAAGTGTTACAGATGGAGATGAACTGTTCGGCCGCCAACCTAACGTCTCGATCTGTAACACGTAGCGAGGAATTTGGTCTCTAACTGTTACAGGTTGAGACAAACGTCGGAATCGGTTCGCCGGCCAGGCCCTCAACCACCGCAAAGGTGCCCGTTCCCTTTATGGTGGTCGGGCGGCTGGCATAGAAAAAAGTCCCCGCCGGGCGTGTGCCCGACGGGGACTTTGCCGTTTGGTGGCTAGCGCTGCAGGTGGTTACTCGCCCAGCAGGCTCTTGGTGATGGAAGCGGCGGCCTTCTTGCCGGCGCCCATCGCCAGAATGACCGTAGCGGCACCGGTGACGATGTCGCCGCCGGCCCAGATGCGGGGATCGGTGGTCTGGCCGGTCTCCTCGTCGGCAACGATGTAGCCCCACTTGTTGAGCTCCATCTTGCCGCCGATCTTGGCAGCGAAGGGGTTGGCGTTGGTACCGATAGCCGAGATCGCGACGTCGCAGGGGATCTCCTCGATGGCGCCCTCGATGGGCACCGGGCGACGACGGCCGGACTCGTCGGGCTCGCCGAGCTCCATCTTCTGGACCTTGACGGCGCACACGGAGCCGTCCTCGCCAGCGACAAACTCGAGCGGGGAGACGAGCGGCAGAACCTCGACGCCCTCGGCCTTAGCATGGTGCAGTTCGGCGCGACGGCAGGGCATCTCGTCCTCGGTACGACGGTAGGCGATGATGGCGTGCTCGGCGCCCAGGCGCTTGGCGGTACGGACAGCGTCCATAGCCACGTTGCCGCCGCCAAAGACGACGACGTTCTTGCCGTGCTTGGTGGGGGTGTCGTACTCGGGGAACTTGTTGGCCTTCATCAGATTCACGCGGGTGAGGTACTCGTTTGCGAAGAAGACGTTGGGCAGGTTCTCGCCGGGGACGTTGAGGAACTTGGGCAGGCCAGCGCCGGTTGCCACGTAGATGGCGTCGAAGCCCTGCTCGAACAGCTCCTCGGCCGTGGCCATGTTGCCCACGACGGAGTTGTACTCAAACTTGACGCCCATGTTCTCCAGACCGTCAATCTCGCGCTTGACGACTGCCTTGGGCAGACGGAACTCGGGGATGCCATAGACCAGCACGCCGCCGCCGGTGAAGAAGGCCTCAAAGACGGTGACGTCGAAGCCGTTACGGGCGAGCTCGCCGGCGCAGGTGATGCCGGACGGGCCGGAGCCGACGACGGCGACCTTCTTGCCGTTCTTGGGAGCCATCTTGGGCGTGGAGGCGAGCTCGGGGCGGTCACCCAGGAAGCGCTCGAGCTGGCCGATGGCCACGGGCTCGGACTTCTTACCACGGATGCACTTGCCCTCGCACTGGTTCTCCTGCGGGCAGACGCGACCGCAGATGGCGGGCAGCATGGAGTCCTCGCGGATGGTATCGAGGGCGCCGCCAAAGTCCTTCTCGCGGATCTGCTCGATAAAGCGGGGGATGTTGATGTTGACGGGGCAGCCCTCAACACAGAACGGCTTCTTGCAGTTGAGGCAGCGCTCGGCCTCGGCCAGCGCCATCTCCTCGGTGAAGCCCTTGTCGACGGGGCGGAAGTCGCAGGCGCGCTCGGCGGCCGGCTCCTCGTTATCGGGGGTGCGGGGCGACTTCATATCGGCAACGAAACGACCGTTAACTAGTGGCATGCGCAGCTCTTTTCCTCATAGGCCTTGAGGGACTCGCCCTCTTCGGAACGGTAAGCGGCCTGGCGGGCACGAAGGTCATCCCAGTCGACCAGGGTGGCATCGAAGTCGGGGCCGTCGACGCAAGCAAACTTGGTCACGCCGCCCACCTCGACGCGGCAGCAGCCGCACATACCGGTGCCGTCAACCATGATGGGGTTGAGCGACGCGGTGATGGGGGTGTCGTACTTCTGGGCGGTGAGGGTCGAGAACTTCATCATCGGAACGGGGCCGACGCAGAAGACCTGGCTCACGGCCTTGTCCTGCAGCAGGCGCTCCAGCGGAGCGGTGACAACGCCCTGCTCGCCGTAGGAACCGTCGTCGGTGGTGATGTGGATGTGGTCCTCGTCGAGGAGCTCGCGGAACTGGTCCTCCATGAGCAGGAGGTCCTTGGTGCGAGCGCCCATGATGGCGTGCACCTCGTGGCCGGTCTCGACCAGGTGCTTGGCGACCGGGAAGGCAATTGCCAGGCCGACGCCGCCGCCAATGACGGCGCAGGGGCCCTCGGCCATCTCGGTGGGAACGCCCAGCGGGCCCACGACGTCGCGCAGCGACTCGCCGGCCTCGTAGGTGGAAAGCATCTCGGTGGTCTTGCCGATCACCATGAAGATGAACTCGACCCAGCCCTCGTCACCGTTCCAGCCGGCCAGGGTGAACGGGACGCGCTCGCCCGTCTCGTTGGCGCGAACCATGAGGAACTGTCCAGCGTGCGCATGCTTGGCGATTGCAGGCGCCTCGATGCGGAACTTGAACACCTTCTCCGAGAACTGCGTCTTCTCCAGGATCTTATACATAGAACCCCTCTCTTGTTAGGGCAACCGAACCGTGCCTCCACGGAAATGGACGGCAGCCCGAATAAAACCGTACGCGCACAGGCGTTGTGCAGACATACGGTGTAAATTATACCCTCATGGACATGTTGCTTACGTGTATCTTTGGCAGGCGGGAAAAGTGATCTAGCACAAAGAGGCAGGTTTATTTTGGCGGGTTTTATCAGATAAAACGACAAAAGGGGCCGGCCTTGCACATCGGTGAGGCCGGCCCCTTTTGGGGTGTTGGGTATGTATGTCGGCACAGGGTTTATTGCGATGCGGCCGCTGCGGCGTTTTCGCATATAAAACCTGCCAAAATAAACATCCCTTTTTGGTAGGTTTTAGTGCTTGCCGTTGGCAGAGGCGGAGCCGTTGACGTGGTCGCGGGCATAGATTACGCCGTGCACAATCGCCAGGCCGGCGGCGTCGGCGGCGCGGGCGCAGGTGTCCTGGAAGTCCTCGGCCTCGCGGGCGCGCAGCTGCTTGAGCACGTAGTCGGCGACAGCCATCTTGCCGGGAGGGTTGCCGATGCCAGTGCGGATGCGGCTAAAGTCGCGGCTGCCCATCTTGTCGATGATGGAACGCAGGCCGTTGTGGCCGGCGTGGCCGCCGCCCACCTTGACGCGCACGTCGCCGGCGGGAATGTCGAGCTCATCGTGGATTACGAGCAGCTCCTCGGCCTTGATTTTGTACTCGCGGCAAAGCTTGGAGATGGGGCCGCCCGAGGTGTTCATGTACGACTGCGGCTTGACCAGCACAATCTGGCGCTTGCCGTCCTCTTCCTCTGGATCGTTGATGTTGATGAGCGCGACCTCGGCGCCGGCCTGGTTTTTCCAGTACGTGACGCCGGCCTGACGCGCCAGCTCGTCGATCGCCTTAAAGCCTGCGTTGTGGCGGGTCTCGGCATACTCATCGCCAGGGTTGCCAAGTCCGGCAACCATGCGAATCTTAAGCGGCTGTGCAGCTGCCATGTGCTTCCTTTCATCGATTTGTCGCCTGCTATGGTGAGCGACCCCGTTGCTGCTGTCAAATGGAGGGTGATTGAGGCCGCATGAGGGCGTTTGGACAGTCGTCAGAAGCCGGGATGGACAGTTAGTTCAGATTTGTATAAACCAAGAGATCTTTGACTGCCAAAATCGGGGCCACGGAACTGTCACGGCGCTTTGGGGAGCACAATTTGTGCTATTTCAGATCTTTTGAGTCTTCAAATGAGGTGATTGGCGCCGGGATGGCGGCAAACTACCTCGAAATGAGCCGTCTGTTTATACAAATCTGAACTAACTGTCCAGCCATGCTCGGTAACACTGGGTAAAAGTCTTTTAGACCGGCGCGAGGCCGATTCCGGCCCGCAGGGCGTTGAGCCAGGCGGCCTGACGCTTGCGATAACCCTTGATGCGGTAGCGGAATCGAACTCCCGCAAGTCGATGCATCGTCTGGGCGAAGGCTTCGAGTGCAACAAGGTCCTTCATTTGGTCACGATTGATAACCAGGACGTGGATACCCATGGCCTTAAGGCCATTGTTGCGATTGCCATCGTGGATGCGAGCGTTTTGAAGCTCATGTCCAATTCCGTTGTATTCGTTGTCGACTCCGGCGGCTGGGCAATATAAGTCGCAGATGGCGTAGGGGATGCCCGAGGACATGTTGACCGCAAGGGTGTCGAAATCGATTCGATAGTTGAGCAGCAGGCCTCCCATGGGCAGGCTGCAACACCCGAATCCGCCAAAGCGCATGGGTGCGCCCAGGACAGCGAACATCAATGATTCCGCTGGGGATGCGGATCCGGCCCGGGCGAGTTTGATAGCTGTGCGAAACGAGGCGTAGGAACTACTTTTGGCAAACCGTGCGACCGCCTCGAGCTCTTCGATGGTTGTGGCGGGCTCGCATTTGTAGTGCGCCTGTTCGTAGCGGGTTTCGGCTTGCTTTTCGGGTGTCGGTTGGTCGCCCTGGCAGTCGAGATCGTCCATCGTTTCGAAGCTGTTGGCCTCGGGCCACGTGTCGTCGTAGGCGATGGGGTAAGTTGCTTCGGGCGGAAGTGAGTAGGTTCCGAGCAGTTCCATGAGAAGCATCAAGGTTTTGGCAACCGATTCATTTTTGGAACAAAGCATGGCCGTCATGGCGGGAGACGTTGCGTAGATGTCGGCTTCGATGTGCATGATCGCGCCCTGGGGGAGAGGGGCGGTGATGGTGTGCTGGAGGAGCCGTCCGTCGGGTCGTCTGTTGCTGCCGCTCGCAACAAAGAGGTCTAGACGCTCGGAGTCGTCTTCGCTCCAGGCGTCAAGTATTGCAAGGGCCGCAAAGTCTATGGCGTCCTTGTTGGGAACGCAACCTACGAGGGCTTGTGTCTGTTGCTCGTCATCGATGGCGTCCCAGGGAAGGGCGGAGTACGCCCGTCGAGCGCGGCGAATTGCGCGGAGGGCGGAGAGGTGTGAAATTACGGTTGTCATAGCTATAAGGTACTAAGCCGTTGGCGAAATGATATGGCCGTGCCGTTCTTTTCGCTCAAAGGGGCGTCGCGCGCCGCGGGCGGTAACGACATCATACGGAATGCCTTGGAAAAGTGGAGAATGGAGTGATGGGTTGGCCCTGGAGGCATCTACCGAGATGGGTGCTGGACAGTTAGTTCAGATTTGTACAAGGTGACCGGGGTGTATTGCCGTTGTTGAAGGACTCGGTGGGCAAAATGGGGCCAATGGCATGGTGAAGAGATCCATAGGTGGAGGAATCGAGTGGAATTATGCCGGCAAGAGAGCTTTCGACGCATTAAATGGCCCAAACGAATGCCACATTAATACAAATCTGAACTAACTGTCCAAGGCGGGTTGTCGAGGGGCAGAAAAAAGGGTCGGAAGCGAGCCTCCGACCCTTCAAAAACACCAGAGATGATGCGATGCGCGCTGGATTACAGCGCGAAGTCGCCGCCGACGAGCGTGGAGACGGGCTCCTCGTGGTAAACGGCAGAGATGGCCTCGGCGAACTCCTCGGCGACCGAGATGGTCTTGATCTTGCCGCCAACCTCGACGGGGATGGCATCGGTGACGAGGCACTCGACGATGGGGGCGTCGTTCAGGCGCTCGATGGCCGGGCCCGAGAAGATGCCGTGGGTGGCGCAGACGTAGATGTCGCCGGCACCCATGGCCTTGAGCTCCTTGACGTTGGCGCACAGGGTGCCAGCGGTGTCGATCATGTCGTCATTGATGATGCAGGTCTTGCCCTTGATGTCACCGATGATGCCCATGACCTCGGCGGCGTTGTGGCGCGGACGGCCCTTGTGGGCGATGGCGAGGCTGCAGCCGAGCATGTCGGAGAGCTTCTTGGCAGCTTTGGCGCGACCCACGTCGGGGGAGACGACAACCAGGTTGTCGGTGTCGAAGTGCATGTCGTTGTAGTACTGGCCAAACAGCGGCAGTGCAGACAGGTGGTTAACCGGGATATCGAAGAAACCCTGAATCTGGCCCTGATGCAGGTCGAGGGTGATGATGCGGTTGACGCCAGCGCGCTCGAGCAGGTTGGCGACGAGGCGGGCGGTGATGGGCTCGCGCGGGCCGGCCTTGCGGTCCTGGCGGGCATAGCCGTAGTGGGTGATGACGGCAGTGATGGAGCGGGCGGATGCGCGCTTGGCAGCGTCGGTGGCGATGAGCAGCTCCATGAGCATGTCGTTGACGTTGCCGCCGGCCACGGACTGAATCAGGAAGACGTCGGCGCCGCGGACGGTCTCGTCGTAGCGGGCGTAAATCTCACCGTTGGCGAACTGCTTTAGCGTAAGGCCCGAAAGCTCGACCCCAAGGTAATCAGCGATCTTCTGAGCGAGGGGACGGTTGGAGGAACCGGAATACACGCGGATGGACTTGCGCATATTCTCCGACTTCTCGGGATCATTAATCGGCATTACCCTTCTCCTTTATACATCGAATGCCATATAGATGCCTTGTTGCATTGTAACCGCGTGGCGGGGTTTATGGGGTCTTGATAACGTCTTTACCGTCAACGGACACGAACCGACCACTCATCGGTCGCGCAGGTCAGCATAGAAAAAGGAGCCATTCCCATGGGAACAGCTCCTTAGATACTTGGTAAAACGTTATACCTCGTCGTCCTCGTGCAGACGGCGGCGATAATCGGCGGCCCAGCCCTCAATATTTACCTGACGGGCGCGGCCCAGGCCGAGTGCGTCAGCCGGGACCGGCTCGGTGATGACGGAGCCGGCGGCCACGAGCGCGCCGTCGCCGATCTGGGCGGGCGCGACCATCATGGTATCGGAACCGATGAAGGCATCCTTGCCGATGACGGTCTTGTGCTTGTGCACGCCGTCGTAGTTGCAGGTGATGGAGCCCGCGCCCACGTTGACGCCGGAACCCATGGTGGTGTCGCCGATGTAGGACAGGTGCGGTACCTTGGAGCCCTCGCCGATCGTGGACTTCTTGATCTCCACGTGTGTGCCGGCCTTGGAGCCATCGAGCATGTGGGTGCCCGGGCGCAGGTAGGCGCGCGGGCCGCAGTCGACGCCGTTCTCGATGACAGTCTCGATGGCGATGGTCTCATCGATGGTGCAGCCGCTGCCAACAGTGGTGTCGGTGAGGCGGCTGTTGGGGCCGAGCTGGCACTCCTCGCCCACGGTGACGTGGCCGATCAGGTGCGTCTGCGGCCACACGACGGTGTCGCGGCCGATGACGGCGTCGGGGCCGATCCAGGCCTGCGTGGGGTCGATGAAGGTAACACCCTCGGCCATCCAGTGCTCGTTGATGCGGTCGCGCGCGATAGCGGTGAGTTGCGCGAGCTGGATCCGGCTGTTGACGCCCAGGCCGTCGCGGTAGTCGTCGCAGTGGAAGATGGAGACTGCCTGGCCGTGGCCCTTGAGAATCTCGAGCATGTCGGGCAGGTAGTACTCGGACTGCGCGTTGTCGTTGCCGATCTCGCTGATGTGGGCGGCGAGCTGCGCGCCGTCGAAGGCGTAGCAGCCGGCGTTGCACTCGAGCAGCGTGGCGGCCTGCTCGGGCGTGCAGTCCTTCTGCTCGATGATGCGCTCGATCTGACCGTCGGCGCCCAGCTTGATGCGGCCGTAGCCAAAGGGATCGGGCGGGGTCATGGTCATGACGGTGCAGGCGAGCTCGCCGGTAGCGACGGTCTTCGCGAACTTGGCGACGGTGTCGGCGGTGATGAGCGGCAGGTCGCCGTTGAGCACGACGACGGGGCCTTGCACGATGCCGCATGCCTCGAGCGCGACCTTTACGGCATGGCCGGTGCCCAGGCGCTCGGTCTGTTCGACGCACTCGACCTTGGTGGCGCTGTTGGCGTAGGCGCCGTCGATAAGCGCGCGCATCTCGTCGGCGTGGCTGCCGATGACGACCACGACGCGGCTGCAGCCGGCCTTGATGGTGGCGTCGACGATCCACTGGACCATGGGCTTGCCCAGGATCTTGTGCGAAACCTTGCAGTGGTTCGACTTCATGCGGGTGCCCTCGCCGGCGGCGAGGATAATTGCGGTTGCGTCCATGTGATCTCCTGTTACGTTATAGAGACGTGTGTTTGGAAACGATACACGGCGCAATATGATACCGCAGGCATATGATGAGCGCGTAACGATTGGCGCATGGCGGCCGATGTCGGTTCCGCCGGCGTGACGTTTGCACTGGTTGTGCATGGCAGCGGCACTGCGGCGTTGGCGTTTGAGCGAGGGGATGGGGGTGTCCGTGGATATCATGCGAGAGGAATCGGGCAACGAGCCCGTCGCGGCATTCTCGATGTCGCATCCGGCGGTGACGGCGCTCTACATGGTGCTGACGCTGGGGCTCACCATGTTCTCGATGCAACCGGTGCTGCTTGCGCTGTCGCTTGCGGGCGGGCTGGCGTATGGGTTTGCGACGCGCGGCGTCGCACGCACGTTGGGGGCGCTTCGCTGGCAGCTGCCGGTGATTTTGATTATCGCGGTGCTCAACCCGTTATTTAGCGCTACGGGCTCGACGGAACTGTTTCGTATTGGCATGCGCGCGGTGTATCTGGAGAGTATGGTATACGGCCTGTGCATGGGCGGGCTGTTTGTGGCGAGCGTGCTGTGGTTTGAGGCCGCGGCGTCGATGCTTAGCTACGACAGGGTGCTTGCGCTTTTGGGTAACACCGCGCCGGTGATCGCGCTCATGATCTCGATGTGTATGCGGCTTATCCCGCAGTTTTTGCGTCGCGGTCGCACGGTGCTGGCGGTGCAGGATGCGATTGAAGTGCCGGGCCGCGCGCCGGCCGACCCCGTGCGTTCGCGCCTACGGGCATCGAGCGTGTTGATGGGCTGGGGCATGGAAGATTCGCTGGAGCGTGCGGACGCCATGCGCTCCCGTGGGTGGGGCGCCGCGGCGCGTCGCACGACGTACGCGCGGTATCGGCTGGCGCGCGGCGACGTTGCCGCGCTGGTTGGGCTTGCGCTGTTTGGCGTGGCCACGGCGGCAGTGGCGTGGACCGCGACGATGCAGTATTCGTTTTACCCGCAGCTTTCGGTGCCGGCGCCGTGGCCTGGCTATGTTGTATACGCGACCTGGATGGCGCTGCCCTGCGTGGTGCATGCGATTGACGAGAAGAGGTTTGGCTGATGGCTCGGTTGGACGGGAGCATCATGGCGGACGCGGTGTGCGGCTCGGATATACCGGCGATTGAAGTGCGGGGCCTGCGCTTTGCCTACCCCGGGGCCGAAGTGCCGGTGTTCGAGGAGCTCGATTGGCGTGTTCCCCAAGGGACGTTTGCGTTGCTTGTCGGTGGTACCGGGTCGGGCAAGTCGACATTACTCTCGTTGCTCAAGCCCGAGATTTCGCCGGCGGGCGAATGCTCCGGCGAGCTGCGTATGCTGGGCGAAAGCGTTGCCGACATGGACGTTCGCGCGTCCGCGGAGCGCGTGGGCTATGTGTTTCAGGACCCCGAGAACCAGATTGTGTGCGAAACCGTGTGGCACGAGATGGCGTTTGGCCTGGAAAACTTAGGCATGTCGCGCGACGAGATGCGTCGTCGCGTGGCCGAGACCAGTTATTTCTTTGGGGTGGAGGATTGGCTCCACCGCGATACCGATACGCTTTCGGGCGGACGCAAGCAGCTGCTGTCGCTGGCAGCCGTGCTGGCGTTGCGCCCTCGCGTGCTGCTGCTCGACGAGCCCACGTCCCAACTGGATCCCGTTGCCGAGAAAAATTTTCTGCATGCGCTGTTTCGCGTGAATCGCGAGCTGGGCTGCACGGTTGTTGTGGCAACGCACCAGCCGCGCCCGATGCTCGAATACGCGACGTGCGCGTATCGGATTGAGGGCGGGCGCGTATGCGAGATCGCTGACATCGCCTCCTTGGGGCATCGCGAAGAGCTGTTTTCTGGCGAGGTGCCAGGGTGGGGTGGCTCGTGGCGTGCAAAAAACGGAGTTTTCAGCAGCGCCAGTGGCCGGCCGGGCTATTTGGACCCGCGCGTGGGCGCTCCGGGCGCAAAAAAAAGACCGAAATCGGACAAATCGGCTGAATTTGAGGCGCAAATCCTGTCGCAAGACGACTCGGGGGCGCCGTCGTGCGCCGGTGGATGCCGAATACTCCCAAAAATGCACGCTGGGTCGGCTACCACCCTGGCAGGGGGCTGGTTTCGCTACGATCGAGCGTCCGGCTGGGTGCTGCGCGGGCTCGATGCGTCGTTTTCGGCAGGCGCGGTGCATGCTGTTGTGGGCGGTAACGGCTGCGGTAAGTCGACAATGCTTTCGGTGCTGGCCAAGACGGTCAAGTTGCAGCGTGGGCATATGGAGCGCGGGGCGGCTTCGGCGGCACTGCTGCCTCAGAATCCCAAGGCGCTGCTGGTTGCCGAGACGGTGCGCGAGGAGCTGATGGAATGGGCTTCGACCTGCGGATATGACGAGGCTATGGCGCGAGAGCGCGCGACGAGTCTGGGATTGTCCGGCTTGGATGGGCGCCATCCGTACGATCTTTCGGGCGGGCAGCGCCAGCTGCTTGCGTTGGCAAAGCTGCTGTTGATTGGCCCCGAGCTGCTATTGCTCGATGAGCCCACCAAGGGTCTGGACCTGGCCAGCCGTCGCATCATCGCCCGCGCCCTGCGCGACCATGCGGAGGCCGGCGGTACCGTCATCATGGCAACGCACGATCTGGGTTTTGCCGAGCAGGTTGCCGATGACATTGCCATGATGTTCGACGGTGAGATTGCCTGCATGGAGCCGCCCGCCGACTTTTTTGCCGACAATGTGTTTTATAGGGCGTGATGGGATGGCGAATTATCGCGTCTTGCGCCTACTCGCAAAACTGGAAATCCCGCTGCTGCTGGCGGTGCCGGCTGTAATGGCCGCGGCGTTGCTGGCAGGCGTTGAGCAAGCGGCGCTTGCCATGCTTGTGGTGCTGGCGCTGGTGCTCGCGCTGTTCTTTGCGGGCTACGAGGCGTCGCGACCGGGCCTACGCCAGATTATGCCCACGCTGGTTCTGGCGGCGTTGGCCGCGGCGGGGCGTATCTTGTTTGGCCCCATTCCCGACTTTAAACCGGTGAGCGCCATCGCCATTATCGCCGGGGCGACGCTCGGTCGTCGTAACGGCTTTATGGTTGGCGCGCTGGCGGCGCTGACCAGCAATTTCTTTTTTGGGCAGGGCATGTGGACGCCGTGGCAGATGTATGCCTGGGGTCTGGTCGGCTATGTTGGCGGCGCGCTGGCGCATGCGGGGGCGTTCGACCGTGTCGATGGAACCGTGCGCATGCCGGCGCTGATGGCGTACGGCTTTGCGTCGGGCCTGCTCTATGGCGCCGTGATTAACGCCTACGACATCATCGGTTTTGTGCAACCGCTCACGTGGGCGGGCGCCGTGGCGCGTCTTGCCACGGCGGTACCGTTCGATATCACACACGGCCTTGCGACCTGCGTGTTCTTGGCCGCTCTCTACAAACCTTGGTGTCGTCGCATTAACCGTGTCGTCGTGAAATACGGGCTGTAGTGGCGGTTGCGCCGGGGCGAGAATCAATACTGTTGAAGTGCCATTTTAAAACTATGCCGGTTTACGGGGCTAGATTGGCACAGGCAGACCATACCGGCTTTTTTCGAAAATAGACGAGCCGTCTACCTGCGGTTTTATTTTGCTTGAATTGCGTTTGGTTGGGGATTTGCGATTCAGCCCCGTAAACCGGCATAGTTTTAAAATGGCCGGCTGATATGAGGGGCGTCGTGGCCCTCAGAGAGCCAAATCGATCCGCTTTCTTCCCCCCAGACGTCCCCAGGGAATCAGTTGACGGCGCTTGCCACGAAACTGGCCCATCTACTACGTTTAGCTTGATACCCTCGACCATGACCGCGTTTTATGAAAAACCGCAGGCTTTCTACCTGCGGTTTTCTTTTTGCGTTGTTTGCTGTGGTTGAGGGTAGTGGCTTAAACGTAGTAGATGGGGCAGTTTCGTGGCGGGTGTGCCGCGTGGATTCCCTCGCGAGGTGAACATGATCCGTTTTGCTTCGTCCCCGAGGGGTCGGCTGGGGCTAGAGCTCTAGGGTGAGGGTGACGGGGCAGTGGTCGCTGCCAAAGATGTCGCCGCGGATGCCGGTGTCGCGCACGTTGCCGGCGATGGCGTCGCTCACCAGGAAGTAATCGATGCGCCAGCCCGCGTTGTTCTTGCGGGCATTAAAGCGGTAGCTCCACCAGCTGTAGACGCCCTCGACGTCGGGATTTGCCGCGCGCCAGGTATCGGTAAACCCGGCGTCGAGCAGCTCGGTAAACTTGCCGCGCTCCTCGTCCGAAAAGCCTGCGTTGCCGCGGTTGGACTTGGGGTTCTTAAGGTCGATCTCCTCGTGCGCGACGTTAAAGTCGCCGCAGGTCACCACGGGCTTGCCGGTCTCGCGCTCGAGTCCCGCCAAAAAGCCGCGATAGGCATCGTCCCAGGCCATGCGCACATCGATGCGCGCGAGCTCATTTTGGGCGTTGGGCGTATAGACGTCCACAAACCAAAACTTGTCGAACTCGAGCGCGCAGACGCGGCCCTCGGTCGCGGCCTGCGCCACGAGCTCGGCTGCCGCGCCCTCGCCGGCGTAAGGCAGCAGCGCATCGGCGCGCAGCACGCGCAGCGGTTCCTGGCGGCTAAAGACCGCAGTGCCCGAATAGCCTTTACGCTCGGCGTAGCTCCAGGTTTGGTGATAACCGGGCAGGTCGATATCAGCCTGGCCCTCCTGCAGCTTGGTCTCTTGCAGCGCCAGGATATCGACATTGAGCTCCTGTGCGATCTGGATAAAGCTCGGGTCCTTTTTGAGCACGGCGCGCAGACCGTTGACGTTCCACGAGGCGAAAGTGTAAGTCTGAGGCATGGTGTCCTTTCGACGGGGTTTGCAGGCTTAAGATTAGCGCAAAAGGGGCGGTGGTGGGCTCCGCGCGTGCTGACTCAAAGGCCGCATGCTGGGATGTCGCCCGACGCTGCCCGACCAACAAGGACGGAGGACTCATATGACGCAGGCGATATCGGATCCCAAGCGGGCCTCCGCCGCACTGGCGGAGCTGTTTGGTACCCACAAGCGTGTGGTTTTCTTTGGCGGCGCCGGCGTTTCCACGGCGAGTGGCATTCCCGATTTCCGCAGTGTGGACGGCCTATATCACCAACAGTTTGCCTACCCGCCCGAGACCATGCTCTCGCATAGCTTTTACGAGGCGCATCCGGCCGAGTTCTTCGACTTCTACCGCACCAAGATGATCTCGCTTGGCGCCAAGCCCAACCGCTGCCACACCAAGCTGGCCGAGCTGGAGCGCATCGGCAAGCTTGATGCCGTTGTGACGCAAAATATCGACGGTCTGCATCAGATGGTAGGCTCGCAGCGCGTGTTCGAGCTGCACGGATCGGTCCATCGCAACATTTGCCAGTCGTGCGGCGCGGTCTATAGCGCCGAGTGGATTTGCGCCCGCGAGCACGAGGACGCCGCGGGTGTGCCCGTGTGCCCCGCGTGCGGCGGGCGCATTAAGCCCGATGTGGTGCTCTACGAGGAGCCGCTCGACGAGCATGTGCTGACCGACGCCGTTGCCGCCATTGCCGCGGCCGATGCCCTCATTGTGGGCGGGACCTCGCTCGTGGTGTATCCGGCGGCGGGTCTTACGCGATACTTTACCGGCGACACGCTGGCCATATGCAATCTTGCTCCCACCGATCAGGATGCAAATGCCGACCTGCTGATTTCTTGCGACATCGCTGCCGCGTTTGCGTTCTAGCCCGCGCGCGCGGATACAATAGAAAGACTAATTGCAAAGCGACCCCGCCGCCTGCGCCCGAGCGTGGCGGCGCGGGCATTTTAGGAGGATGTTCATGGCGAACGACAGCAAGACATGGCGGTGCGGAAAGTACGAGCTCAGCTTTGACCGTCCGCGCATCATGGGCGTCCTCAACGTGACGCCCGATTCGTTTAGCGACGGCGGGGAGCATTTCGACCCGGATGCCGCCATCGAGTACGGCCTGGCGATGCTCGACGCCGGCGCCGACATCATCGACGTGGGCGGCGAGTCCACGCGCCCCGGTTTTACCCCGGTCAACCCTGACGAGGAGGCTCGCCGCGTGCTGCCCGTTGTGCGTGCGTTGGCCAAAGAGGGCGCCATCGTCTCGATCGACACACGTCACGTGGCGGTTGCCAAGGCGGCCGTGCGCTGCGGCGCCTCGATCGTCAACGACGTGACGGGCTTCACCGACCCCAAGATGGTCGAGTTTGTCGCGACGAGCACCTGCGGCGTCATCGTGATGCACGCCGGCGAGGTCGCCGCGCCCGCTCGCACGCATGCAACGGTGCAGCTCGATACCTCTGCCGCGGCGTTTGTTGCCGAGAAGGCGCGCGAGGCGGCTGCCGAGGCCGCGCGCGAGGCCGAGAAGCCCGCCCGCCGCCGTCGTGGCAAGCTGCTGGGCGAGCCCAAGACGGAGGCCAAACTGCCGGGTGGCGTGGTGCAGCCCTCGCTGCCGTTTGGCGATCCGGAGCCAGCGCCCGAGCCAACGGGCGAGCAGAAGCAGGAGACGCCGGCCGCCGAGCAGGCTACCCCTGCCGCCGAGGCCGCCGCGACCCCTGAGCCCGCGCCGGAGCCCAGTGATCACTTGGCCGCCATGATGCGCCGCAGCGCCCGCCGCGAGGAGGCTTATGTGCCCACCTCGCAGCTCCGCCGCTTTACCCTGCCCGATTCGGCGCCCATCATGCGCCGCGTCATGGGCTTTCTGTCCGATCAGGCCCGCGCGCTCATCCACGCCGGCGTGTCACGCGACCGTATCTGCATCGATCCGGGTCCGGGTTTTGGCAAGACGGCCAACGAAGATATCGTCATCCAGCGCGAGACCGCCAAGATGGCGTCGCTGGGCTATCCGCTCATGTGCGCCGTGTCGCGCAAGCGCTTTGTGGGCGCCGTCTCGGGCGTGACCGAGGCCGCCGAGCGCGATGCCGCCACATTTGGCGTGTGCCTGGGCGCTATCCAGGCCGGTGCCAACATCGTGCGCGTTCACGATGTCACCGGCTTTGCGCAGTTCCTGAACGGCTACTGGGCTGTTGCCAAGCCGCAGCCGCGTCGCGCGTTTGTGGCCGTGGGCTCCAACCTGGGGCATCGTTGCGACAACATCCGCGCCGCGCGCGACATGATCGCCGAGATTCCGCTCACCTGTGTGTCCAACTGCTCGCGCATCTACGAGAGCGAGCCGGCCTACGAGACACGCCAGGACGCGTTTGCCAACGCTGTCATCGAGATCAAGAGCGAGCTGGCGCCGCTGGTGCTGCTCGACGAGCTTATGAAGATCGAGGCCGAGCTGGGGCGCGACCGATCCAAGAAGGCCAAGGTCAACGGCCCGCGCACCATCGACCTGGACCTGCTGTGGATGGATGGCGAGACCCATGGCGGCAAAAAGCTGCGCCTGCCGCATCCGCTCATTGGCGAACGCGACTTTGTGCTGGTGCCGCTCGAGGACCTGATGCACGACCCGGCGCGGTTCTTCCGCTACAACGGCGTCGAGGTTAAGGAGCCCGAGGATCGCGTGGGCCATATCGTGGGCGAATTGGGGCGTATGTAGATGATCGAGATGAATGCTGTTGCCGCCGGTACCGAGCTCGACGCGGCACGTGACGCGGGCCGCGAAGGCGTGTCCGCGGGCTGGTGCGCTTGGAGCGTGGGCGAGGCGTCGTTGACGTTTTCGCTGGTCGTGCGCCCGGATGTGAATATGCACGCCTTCCATGGCCTGCCGTTTGTGGCGGCGATGGGCATGATGGACGCGCTCGCGGGAACGGCATCGACGCCGGGGCTGGGTCTTGCCGGTAAGGTGGGCATTCAGTGGCCGAGCGATATTGTGTGCGGCGCGCCCGCGTTTGAGACGTCGTTTGCACGCGTCGCCGTCAACGGTGGCGCCGGTGCTGCGGGTATGTTCGGTGCCGTGACGGTGGATATTGAGCGCGCGGCGCTGGGCGAACTTGGCGTGGATGTGACCGATGAAGCGCTGGTCGAAGCGCTGACTACCGCCGTGCTGGCCCGCGTGGACGCCTGGGCGGTTGTCGCCAACACGCCGCAGGGCGCCGCCGGCCCGCTGGCTCCCGTGCTGGGCGAGTACTTCGACATGGTGCCGCTGCTGGGCCGCCAGGTTGCGGCGGTGTCGCCCAACGGCTTGCCGCTTGCGGTCGGTGTGTTTGCGGGCCTGGACATCTGGGGTCGCGCGACCATCAAGACCGATGCCGGCGAGCAGGAGTTTCCGCCCGAGGCCGTACGGATTCGCGGGCTGTAACACGAGATGCCCGCGCTCAAAGACAACGATGACAACAAGACCCTCCCCGGCAGAGTGAACTGCCTCTGCCGGGGAGGGTCTTTGCGCGACTACAGGGTGGCATCGCGGCCCTATTCCTCAAAACTGAAAATTTTTCGTTTTTGAGGAATAGGATTAAGGCAGCTCGGCCTTTCGCGAGGTATATTCGCTATAGAGCCTATTCCTCAAAACTGAAAAATTTTCGTTTTTGAGGAATAGAGATAAAAGACCGCGAGGAGGCCCCGATGAAACTCATCAATAGAGCGTCATATATGGACACGTTGACGAGTCTTATTGGCGTGCCGGATATCAAGGTCATCACGGGCATCCGCCGCAGCGGTAAATCAAAATTGCTCGAGGCCCTCCGCGATTACGTGGAGGCAAATCTGCCTAATTCGAATGTCATCCATATCAACTACAACCTCGACGAGTTCGAGGTTCTGCTCGAATATCATGCCCTGCTCGCTTATGTAAAAGATCATCGGGTGCCCGGCAAACAAAACTTTCTGCTTATCGATGAGGTTCAGATGTGCGAAGGTTTTGAGCGTGCGATCAACAGCCTTCACGCATCCGAGCATTATGACATCTTCATTACCGGATCGAATGCCTTTTTGCTGTCGAGCGATCTGTCGACGCTCTTTACGGGGCGCACGTTCGAGATCGAGGTTTTCCCATTCTCGTTTGAGGAGTATCGTCTCTATGGCGACGAGGGCGAGGTCGACCGTGACTTCGATGAGTACGCGAGAACCGGCGGTATGTCTGGCTCTTACCCTTATCCACTGCAGGAGCAGCGCTATCAATATCTCTCCAACGTCTTTAAGACGCTCATTGTGAGAGATATCGTGCAGCGGCATAACGTGAGAAACGAATCGGCGCTGCTGCGCATTGCCGATTACATGATGGACAACGTTTCCAACATTACGTCGGCACGCAACATTACCGATGCATTAAATGCGGATGGGCTAAAGATTACGAACAAGACGGTCGGTGCGTACATGGGGTACCTGTGCGATGCGTTTGCCTTCTATAAAGTTCGTCGATATGACATTCGCGGCAAGAAATACCTTAAGAGCGGCGAGAAGTATTACCTGGCAGACCACGCGTTCAAATACGCGCTGCTCGGTACACGTGATATGGATTGGGGGCGCGTATACGAGAACATAGTGGCAATCGAGCTGCTGCGCCGCGGATACGAGGTATACGTCGGCGTGCTCTATAAAAAGGAAATAGACTTTGTAGCAATCAAGCGAAGCGAGAAGCTCTACATTCAGGTGAGCGACGACATCAGCTCGGATAAGACATTTGAACGCGAGATTTCGCCACTGCTGAGCATTGGCGATGCGTATCCCAAGATGATTCTCGCCCGCACGCATCACGAGGCCACGGACCGCGACGGAGTGCAGATCGTGGACCTGGCGAGGTGGCTGTGCGGCGAGGCGTAGCGTGCATCGAGCCTATTCCTCAAAACTGAAAAATTTTCGTTTTTGAGGAATAGAAAGGCTTTGAGCCTCTTAGAAAACCATTGGGCTGCCTTACCGGTGCGAGATTTGTGTCCGCGCCGTGCGAAATAATAGTTTATGTCCTAACGATGGGAGCAGACTATGACTGACAAAGCAAATTCGGCGTGTCCACAGGCATGGAGGGTTGCAAAATCCCTATCCGAGAAAATACTCGCTCAAGGCAAGAACGGGGTTTGGTCGCCTGCGTGCATCGCGAGCTTGTTGACGATTGTACGAAAGGGTGCCTCGGGCGCCACATGTCGGGAGCTCGACATGCTCCTGGGCGATGGCGACATGTTTAGCGAGCGTGATCCCTTCGGCATCGAGCTGGAGCGGAACTGGGGCTATGACGGTTATGATGCGAGCACGGCAACGGCAGCTTGGCTTTCCAGGTCCGCGAGCCCATCGGAGGCGTTTCTGCACGAGTGCGACAAATGCAGCGTGCATGTGTCAATCGATGACTTGGCCGATCCGCGCGTTAGCCAACGGGTGACCGATTGGATAGCCGAACAAACTCACGGCCTGTTGTCGCCAAGCATCGAGTTATCACCAGTGGCTCTTGCCTGTCTTGTGAGCGCGCTTTACATGAAGGATGCATGGGCGGATCCGTTTGACGGCGAATCGACCAAAGTTGAGACCTTCCATGCAAAGAACGGCGATGTTCAAGCAGCGTTTATGCGTGGCAAGCGCGATTGTGCGGTGATCGTCGAGAACGGCAGGGTTGCCTTCTTGTTGCCGCTCAGCTCCGATGCCGGCGTGTGTTTTGTTCTTCCGAGCGGCGAGGATGATCATGTTGATGAGGCGCTTGGGCTATTCGAGCGTCTGTCCCAAGGCGAGGGAGAATGGGAGCCCGTCGACCTGGGGATTCCTCGCTTTGAATGCGAGTCGACGCTCTCGGACGTCTGCTCGCTGCTAAAGGCCGCCGGCGTCTCTACGGCAGCTGCGATGGAGCTTACACCTATGGTGGGGGCAGAGGGGACTCCAACGCAGATTGTCCATGGCGCGAAGTTCGCTGTCGATGAGAACGGCGTAGAGGCCGGCGCGTATACGGTGATGGTCGCTGTCGCGGGCCTTCCGCCGGAGAACCCGCCAGAGCCGCGCAAGATAACGCTTGACAGGCCTTTCTATGCAGCGCTCGTGTCTCGCACCGGCGTACCGCTCTTTGTGGCAAGCGTCGCGCTGCCGTCGGTGGACGTGCAAGAAAGGTGAGGTTGAGGTTTGCGAGGGGGGGCTGCTATGCCAAGGGTTGCCAACGTGCTCTTTCCAGCTGACTATTCTGTTTTGATGAAACGTAGTCCCTTGATCTGGCTCGCGGAGGGGTTGGAGAACTAGAGTCACCTAGTCCGTGCGTCAGATAAACTGAGGGGATAAGACAGTGCTCACGCTTGGCTCCGGTCCCTGTCTTGCCCCAGCTCCTGCATGCGGCGGTAGATTTCGCAGATACCCTTAATGGTGAGCTGTCCATCGACCACGTCGAAGGCATCGGTCGAATCGGCGACGATGCCGGCGAGGCCTCCCGTGGCGATAACGGTGGCATCCTCGCGGCCCAGCTCGCGCTTCATGCGCGCGACCAGGCCTTCGGCCATAGCGGCGGTGCCCACCACGGCGCCGACCTTGATGCACTCCTCGGTATCGCGGCCGATGGCGTGCTCGGGCGCCTCGAGCGGCACGCTGGCGAGCTTGGCGGCGCGGGCGGCAAGCGCATCCATGGAGATGCGGATGCCCGGCGCGATCGCTCCGCCAATGTAATAACCGTCCTCATCGATGACGTCGATATTGGTTGCGGTGCCAAAGTCCACCACGATCGCCGGTGCGCCGTAGAAGGTCTCGGCCGCAACGGCGTTGGCAACGCGGTCGGCACCAACGGCCTGGGGACGCGCCGCGCGCAGCTTGGTCACGGCGGCCGTCTGCGGCCCAATGACGATGGCGTCTGCGGCAATGCGGTTGGCCACGGCATGCCATTCGCGCGAGAGCTGCGGCACCACGCCCGCAAAGGCGATAGCGTCGACCGCGTCGAGCGAAAGGCCGTACATCTTAAAAAAACCCATCAGGCGCACATGGATCTCATCTGCGGTATAGGAGCGGTCGGTGGGCATGCGCCACGACTGCACCAGCTCGTCTCCGTCAAACAGGCCCATGGCCGTCTGCGTGTTTCCCATATCGATAGCGAGCAGCATGTCTACTCCCGGTTTCGGCATAAAAGGACGCGCACCATTGTATACGTGCTGTCGACGGCGCTCGGCTGCGATTCGTTTACGGTGATATGGGCTGAGGGGTTTTAAATATGAAGGAATTATGCTCTACGAGAATTTCCTTGCCGTCCACCGAACTCCCGAGTAGTATTCTTTCTTGCGCACATGAGGCGCCCAGACATTGCGGGGTGGAGCAGTCTGGTAGCTCGCCGGGCTCATAACCCGGAGGTCGTAGGTTCAAATCCTGCCCCCGCGACCAAGACTTTTAGCAGCTCAGAGGCATTGTTCTCTGAGCTGTTTTTCTTTGGATAAATAGCACGGCGAGCTAGTGGCTGCGCGGGCATTTTGGATGCCCCCGTGTCAATCTCTGCGCCTTGGAGGTCGTTGGTTCGAATCCGGCCTCCGCGATTAAAACTCCGGGTCAGACGCAGGAAAGCCTGGCAGCGCGAATAAACGAAAAATACCATCATGCCGAGATGATCGGCATGATGGTACATCTTGGAAGTGATCTCGAGCGCTATCTTTAGGGAGGGTTCGAGATCACTTCCGCTTTCTTTAAATGACGAGCTGAGCGTTACGCAAGATTATTGAATAATTACATTTTCAGTAGTATAAGATGCCTGTGCGTATCGCTGAGCATTGGCAAACTGCGAAGTAGCAAGGCCATACATAATCGCAGCCTGCTCCTTATCGCCTTTCGCATTGGCGCAATCAGCCATAGTGGTGTAATTGCATCCTGTGTGCACCGCCTCAGCAGCCTTATTGTAATACTCCATGGACTCGTCATCCACTGAGCCCTTCTTATACAATTCAGCTCCTGCATTTCTTACCGCAATACGCGCGTCGATTTCTGCGCTCTTATTAGTGGCCTGCATGTTCTTTCCGAGGGTAAGCTTGTAGTAATTAGCTGTACCATAGGGAACGTCTGAACGGAATTTCTCGTCATGACCTCTCAAGACATACATTTCCTGATCAGTTGCATCAAAAATTGTCCTGAAAATTGTCTTGAATTCTATGTCATCGCCTTCTGGAGAGTGGAACTGATAGAAACCACCGAAGTCCCAATTTTCCTCACTCCATTTGCCCTCGTCATAGTAACGAATGCTTCCGAGTCCGTTCGCGAGCGTGAGTGGGGTAACGCTGCCGCTCTCGTCTTGCATAACCTTTTCTAGAGTATTGGCTCTTGGCACGCTATCCGGATATGCCTCATATGAATCATTCATCCAGAGCTCATCCCTGAAATGATTCGCTGCAATTAGATAGTCCGTCTCACCGTAGTCACCGGCTTTGCGTACTACATATGCATTATCTTTTTGCTCGATGAGATACGCATTTCCCTTGTTGTCGGAAACGTTGATGTTACCCGTGTGAATCCACTCAGTTTTCGTAAGCATTTTGACTGCTTCGTCTGCCGTATCGCACTTTGTGGCTGTGTACCAATAAGCAAACAAAGTATCGAGGAAGGTGCCTTCCCTATCGATTGTCTTAGCATCATCGCTTGGCGATGCCGTAGGCCCTCCGGCATAGGTAATAATAAGGCCCTTAGAGTTCATGAACGCATTTCCCTGCAATCCACCTGATGCAATGACTGCATTGCCATGTTTCGGATAAGAAACCATGCTCGAGAACATTGCGGCGGGTGTTGTGCTGACTGCATCAAGATTAGCAGCTCCAAGATGATGACCATCCTGAGTCATACTTCCCCAAGCAGATACATTCATACATGTTTTTGAACGCTCTGGATCATTTGAGCTCTCTGGATCAAAATGCATCATGAGGTCATAGTTAAGAACAGATGAGCCCATAACTGCAACTACTGCATCTTCCTTTGAGACTCCTGCCCCCTCAGCTACTCCCGACAAGAAATCAAATACAGATGGATCATCCTCTTCATAATGTTTCAGAATCTTACCCATGGCTTCGTTATATGCGGCATCGTCTGCCTCTGCATAAATTGAAGCCATTACAGCTGTCCAGTTACTTTCTAACTGATCCTTTTGCTGTAAGCCATACTGCTTTCCCATGTCAAACCAAGAGCCATTTACATACACAACTTCTTGCGCATTTCCTGCGTTGACGGTTGCATCGAACTTCCCGTCAAACTCTTCGTTTTCAGAAGTTGAACCGGCATTTGCCAGCGTGCCGTCTGATGACCCACCTTGCGTATTGTTTGCAGAACATCCTGGGCCTGCCACCATGCTTAAACATAAGCTGGCGCAACACAATACGCAGGCTATCTTTCTTCTCATAATCTTGTCACCTTCTCTTTCAGAGGTTCCGTGTTGCCGATAACTTGATGGCTAAAGCAGAGGCCCCTCGTTGCCGACAACCTAATGACAAAATTATGTAATTTTCCGATCCGCTTTCACATGAACTGGTCTCGATAAATATGTTCAATCTTAGCCTATACCCTGGTTTAGCGCTTTATGAACCAGGGTTCATAAAGCGCTAAGCTGTATAAACAAAAGGAAGTGGGATTCATATTGATTAGCCCAACGTAATCAACGTTATGAACATCTGATTTTCTGCAGCAACTGCATCCTGTTGCTAACATCGGCCTTCTGGTAAATGTTATGTGTATGAGATTTGACGGTGCCAGTCGAAATAAACAACAGTTCGGATATCTCCTGTGTGCTTTTCTCCTTGAGCAAGAATCCCAGAATCTCTCGCTCTCTGAGACTAAGGCCAATAGATGTCGCATAGGCGTCTATGATTTCTTCCGAAAGCTCTCCTGTCAAGGCCTCATAGCTAATCGGTTTCACTGTGATCTTGTCAACAAAAAAACGCGCCGCAACAACAATAAGATATGCGGCAACAACTATCTGGGAGACGCTTTCGCCAAAATTGCGGCTTCGAATCGCGCCGCTAGTTACTAGGCTTGCAACATCATTATTTAGCCCATAATGTAACCCCGTAAGAATATCCTCAAAGACAGTCATTAATCCAAGGATTCCAACCAGTCGCAAGAACATATCTAACCTTAAAAACATGCTCTTATGCACTGTTTTGCCAAAGGACCTGCTACCGATAAAGGCTAGTACGATAACCAGAAGTTGGAATGGCAATAAATAACAAATATACAAGAATCCTGTACGCACCTTTAACAAAGGGAACATGATGAGCCAGATGAACAATGGCGCTTCCACCAATGTCAATATCCATGTTTTTGACCCTCCAACAGCCCCCTTGAATAAATGACATATGAGAAAGGCGCAGGCGAAATATAATAGCGACTTGATTACTACGGGCACCGAAAAAAAATTATGGAAGTAATAATAAAGGGGCGAACTTATTTCGTATCCTCGAACTATTAGCTCAATCAAGTACTGGCTTAGCATAAACAGAGCGATATACAGATATTCCTTCTTTTGACCTCCGATATAGAGGATTAAATAAAGGGCTGCACAGATTACACAGCCAGATTTTATTAATAAACTTAAAACAGCAGACAGTACCAGCATCAGGACCCACCACCCTTTTCCTTTTATAGCGCGCAGTGCCCTATTTAATTCATATCATTTGTCCGCAATCCGTCTTCTGGATCTCCTTGCTCTGCTTCTAGTAAGCAAGCCTTTTCCCGCAACCTCTTCAGCATCCTTTCAATAGTACGTCATATAATACCAAGTTGCAGCGTTCGCATCATTCGCTATGAATATCGCCGCCGTGCCCAGTAGCCTTCAGGCGTCCCGAAGGCCGGTGCGTCGCCGCTGACGGGCACGATGCGCTTTTTCACGAGTCTAAAGATGCATAATCTACGGACTTTTCTCTCTCTTGTCATACTTTTGAAAGTGTTCGTAAGAGGCTACCGATCCATTGGAGGCGTAGAGAGTCCAGGTGATGCGCGGACTCATCCCATCGAGCAGGCGGGTGGAGTCTGGCCTTCCAAGTGGGATGAGCGCCGTCGGGGTGATCTTGCCTAAAGATATTGGACTGTTTAATAGGACTAAACATAAGAAAACTCGATTATCAGGGGCGGGTGCCATAAGGCACACCGCCCCCCTTTGTGCGTATGGCGCCAGGACCATGCGCTCGAAAGCGTTGCCCAAACGCATGGTTCATCCGCACAAAGCCCATGGTCGCTATGGGCAAACATCGGTGCGCCTGCACATGGTTTTGAGCCTGTTCTCGAGCGAAAGTATGGCTGTCGATACGCATGCAATTCGCATGAAACCCGGGCTCGTCCGAGAGCCCTATAAAGGAGGATTCGCATGAAACAGTTAGAGACCGACGTCGTTGTCGTCGCCGCTGGTCTGAGCGGCCTTGCCGCGGCGGTCGCTGCAGCCGAGGCGGGCGCTCGCGTCATCGCGCGGCGACCACGATGACCAAGCGCATGACCGAGCGCGCCCAGGACCTGGGTGTCGAGTTTATGTTTGAGTGCCCGGGCACCGGCCTTATCAAGGGTGAGGACGGCGCCATCTGCGGCGTGACCGCCAAGGACAAGGACGGCGAGGAGTACCAGATCTCGTGCAAGTCCGCGATTGTCGCCACGGGCGGTTTTGGCCACAACGCCAAGCTCATCAAGGAGAAGCTCGACTTTGAGTGGGGTAAAGACCTGTTCTCGTTTGCCATTCCGGGCATGGACGGCGATGGCATCAACTTAGGTTGTTTAAAAAGGTGAGTGTGGCGGTCGTTTCCTCGAACGGGGACGGTGTTGTTGGGGCTGTCTCAATCTGTAACAGGTGGGTCCGATTTTGGTCTGTAGATGTTACAGATTGAGATTTCCGGCGAGCGGGGCTCCGTTTGTCTCGATCTGTAACACGAGGGACGGATTTTGCCGAGTTGTTGTTACAGATTGAGATATTCGGACGGACAGTTGCCGTTTGTCTTGATCTGTAACAGGTAGGGGTCAAAAGTGGGTCTAGCTGTTACAGATTTATATTGTTGAGGATGGGTCGAGAGGAATATCTCGATCTGTAACAGTAAGACCCGGTTTTGCTGGGTAGCTGTTACAGATTGAGACAAACCGACGGGCCGCCCCGCCCCATCCGCCTGCCGCTGCCTGCTATCCGCCGATTTTCGTTGTGCCGCTGTACCCCCATGCCATATCCTCTAAACAACTACGCGGCACCATCGCCGCCGCGTCTACAAGAGAGGAATGTCCATGACCGCACCTGCGTCCAAGCTGCTCCAGCCCATTACGGTTGGCCCCCTTGAGCTCAAGAACCGCATTATGTTCCCGCCGCTGACCACCGGCTATGAGGAGCGCGACGGTTCCATCGGCGAGCGCAGCCTGGCTTTTTACGAGCGTCTGGCCCGTGGCGGTGTGGGCTACATCGTCATCGGCGACGTCGCTCCCGTCATGACCGCAAGCCCCACGCCCAAGCTGGCAACCGACGCCCAGATCCCCACGTTTAAGGCACTGGCCGACGCCGTCCACAAGCACGGTGCCAAGGTCGCGCTGCAGCTGTTCCACCCCGAGTACGACGTGCCCGGTGTCGGCCGCATGGTCATGGGCTCCATGGCTGCGGCCAAAGCCGCGCAGGAGGCCAAGGCCGCCGGCGACGAGGAGACCTTTGCCACCAAGATGGCCGAGTCCAACGAGATCCGCAAGCAGGCATATGCCAAGCTGCACCACGATATGCAGCACTTTGTGAACGAGGCGAGCGTAGAGCAACTCGCCCAGATCAAGGAGGCCATCGCCGCCTCGGCCGCTCGCGCGCAGCAGGCCGGCATCGACGCCATCGAGGTCCACGGCGACCGCCTGGTGGGTTCGCTGTGCTCCGCGATCCTCAACAAGCGAACCGACGAGTACGGTGGCTCGTTTGAGAACCGCGTTCGCTACGCGCTGGAGGTCGTCGCTGCCATCAAGGAAGCCGCGCCGCAGCTGATGGTGGAGTATAAGCTCCCCGTGATCATGGAGAACCCCGATGGCACGCCGCGTGGCAAGGGCGGCCTGCAGCCCGACGAGGCCTGCGAGTTCGCCAAGCTGCTCGAGGGCGCGGGCATCGATATGATCCAGGTTGCACAGGCCAACCACACCGGCAATATGGGCGATACCATTCCGTCCATGGGCGCCATGCCTTACAACTGGACGCTGCCCGTGGCCGAGCGCGTCAAGGCCCTGGTCTCCGTGCCGGTGGCAACTGTGGGCCGTGTTGTCTCGGTCGAGGCTGGCGAGAAGATTCTGGAAGACGGCGCAGCCGATATCATCGCCTATGGTCGCTCGCTCATGTGCGACCCCGACATTGCGCTGAAGGCCGCCACGGGCGAGCCCATCCGCGAGTGCCTCAACTGCAACAAGGGCTGCGTCGATGCGATTCAAAACCGCAGGTACATCTCGTGTGTGCTCAATGCCGAGAACGGCGACGAGGCTACCATCTCCATTAAGCCGGGCGAGGGTGACAAGAAGATCGCCGTTGTGGGCGGCGGTATTGCCGGTCTGGAGGCCGCACGCGTGGCGGCCAAGCGCGGCTACGACGTGACCGTCTACGAGGCGAGCGATCATCTGGGCGGCCAGATTGTGCTGGCGGCCGCGCCTCCGCGCAAGGACGAAATCATGCGCTCGGTCGAGTATTACGAGAAGATTCTGCCCGGCCTGGGCGTGAAGGTTGAGCTCAACCACGTCGCTACCACTGAGGACCTCAACGCCGCCGACGCCGCGATTGTGGCTGTGGGCGCGCACGACGTGGTCATCCCCGTTCCGGGTGCCGATTCTAAGAAGGTCGTCTCGAGCTGGGACGTGCTGGCCGGCAAAGTGGAGCTTACGGGCCGCGTCGCCGTCATTGGCGGTGGCCTGGTGGGCACCGAGACTGCCGAGTACCTGCTGCAGCACGGCTGCGAAGTGGCGATCGTGGAGATGCTCGACAAGATTGCCGCAGGCGAGTCCGAGACCATTCTGCCACTGATTATGAGCGACTTTGCAGAGCACAACGTGGAGCAGCATGTTAAGACCCGTCTGACCGCCATTACCGACGAGGGCGTGGAGGCCGTGCGCACTGCCGATGACGGCGCCGAGGAGCCGGTGAAGATCGCCTGCGATTACGTGGTGATGGCTGTCGGTTCCAAGGCCAACGCGTTTGACTTGGATGGCGTTACGGTGCCCGTGACCTGTGTGGGCGACTGCTCGGGCGAGCGCACCGCCGACATTGCGAACGCCATTCGCACGGCATATCACGCGGCCAACGAGCTGTAGTTGAACATCGCGGCCAGGTGGGGCGGTAGCACGGATCTGTCTCGCCCGGCCGCGTCCCATCGGGTGTCAATCGGGGCGGGGCCTGCAAGCGCAGCAGGTCCCGCCCTTTTTGTTTTGCCCCGGTGGACGACAATGCGCGCTAATCATGGGGAGTGAGGCGTCTACTGCCTTGCAGACTGCTCAAAATTATTGGAGGAGGGGTTAATAATCATATCCTCTATTCCAAAGGATATAAAGAGATGCCAATTTTGCTGGCAAGCGAATGACGATTAGCTGCGAGCTAGTTACCAGCGTAAATAATCAATAAAGAAATGTCGTAAATTGGTGTCAAATTCCCAGATAGCGCCGCGTCTATTTTAATTAACTGCTTTGAGCAAACAGTAAAATGCTACTATCTAACTTGCACGTAAGAAAGCAATTTAACGTTTAAGGCTAAGAAGTAGAAGTGGCAGGTATGTCAGAAACAACAAGGACTCGCACGCATGCGCCCGAGATTAGGCAGCGCGCTGTCGAGATCCTCCAAGAAGGGGTCGGCCATCGCGCGCTCGCCGCAGAGCTTGGCATCCCCCAGGCCACAGCCCGTCAGTGGGCCCGTGCGTATGCCGTGGGCGGCGCCGACGCCGTTCTCAATGCGGGCTCTCATCACCACACATATTCGTTTGACGTTAAGCTTGCCGTGGTTAAGGACCGCTTGGAACATGGTCTGACGGTGCGTGAGGTCATGGTCAAGCACAAGATCCCCAGCGAGTCTTCGGTTAAAGCTTGGTGCCGACAGTATCGCGACGGTGGCGAGGCCGCCTTGGTCGATAAGCCGCGGGGTCGTAAACCGCGCGTTAAAAAGGCGGAATAGCGAACGGGATGGTGCGTCCGCAGGGGCGCATTTTTCTTGCCGCGCCAACTTTTTGGACCGCCGCGAGTCTATCGGGACATCCTTCAAAGTGGTCAATAAACCGCGCGCAGTGGCCCGTGCGCCCGCCGCTACGAGAGGGGGAGCGTTGCCTCTCTACTCCAAAGCGGACATGTCCTTACCCCATACGCCTAAAACTCCCCAGTTGACCGAAAACCTGCCGCCTGAACTCCCAATTTGAGCTATAACGTTAAATAATTGCAGCGTTTTTGCATGGGGGAGTGATGGTATGACGCTACTGTATTTCCTTACCCTGTTTCCGCTGGTACCGGCGATGGGCATGCTGCTCGCGCGCAGTGACCGAGCCCGCGATGCGGTAGGGCTTGTAGGCTCCGGCATTATTATGGCGGTGACCGTTGTAGTTGCCGTCTTATTTTTTGGCACGGGTCCGCAGGGCTTTGAGGTTGCCCCCGGCACCTCGCATGTGCTCTCGATCATCAGCTCCGTCATCGACGTAATTCTGTGCGCCGTCATCCTGTACAACGCGTTCAAATATAGGAACGCGCTTACCGGCGTGCTCGGCGTGGTGCAGCTGGTGGGTTCGGTTGCCTTCGCTGCCATGACGCTGCCCACGGCCGAGGTCGTCACCGCCACGCCGCTCTACCTGGACTATATGAGCGTGATCATGGTGCTCGCCGTTGGCATTGTCGGCAGCCTGATCTGCGTGTATGCCCTGGGCTACATGAAGGACTTCCAGGCGCACGATGAGCACGAGGCCGCGCTGCGTGGGCAGACCGCGCCCGACCGACGCCCGCAGTTCCTGGCGCTTATGTTCCTGTTCCTTTCGGCCATGTTCGTCATCGTGACGAGCGACAACCTAGAGTGGCTGTTCTGCGGCTGGGAAATCACCACCGTGTGCTCGTTTCTTATGATTGGCTATACGCGCACGCCCGAGGCCATCAAAAATGCCTTTATCCAGATCATCCTCAACATGCTGGGCGGCATCGCGTTTTTGGCGGGCCTTATGTTCCTGCACGTCAACGGCGTGCCGCTGACCATCTCGGGCATGATCGAGCTTTCCGCCGCCGGAACCGCGCAATCCGCGCTGCTGGTGCTGCCGGTCGTCTTGCTGTCGATCGCCGCGCTTACCAAGGCCGCACAGATGCCGTTCCACACCTGGCTGCTCGGCGCCATGGTCGCCCCCACGCCCACGAGCGCCCTGCTGCACTCGTCCACCATGGTCAAGGCCGGCGTGTTTTTGATGGTCAAGCTGAGCCCGCTGTACGCCACCTATCCCGTGACCGGCTTTATGGTCACGAGCGTGGGCGCCATCACGTTTTTGCTCGCCGCCCTCATGGCCGTCTCGCAGAGCAATGCCAAGCGCGTGCTCGCGTACTCCACCATTTCCAACCTGGGCCTCATCAGTGCCTGCCTGGGTGTCGGCGCGCCCGAGGCCGTGTGGGCCGCCATCTTCTTGATCTTGTTCCATACGGTGGCAAAGTCGCTGCTGTTCCTGTGCGTGGGCACGGCCGAGCATCATATCGGCAGCCGCAATATCGAGGACATGGACGGCATGTTCAGTCGCATGCCGCACCTGACGCGCCTGATGATGCTGGGCATCATGGGCATGTTCGTGGCGCCGTTTGGCATGCTCGTGTCTAAGTGGGGCGCCCTGGTGGCGTTTGCGCAGACCGGCAATGTGCTCATGATCATGGTGCTGGCCTTTGGCTCGGCCGCGACGTTCTTCTTCTGGGGCAAGTGGCTCGCCAAGCTCTCGGGCGTGGATTCTACGGCCGAAAACGTGGAGGGCAATGTCCATAAGACCGAATGGATAGCGCTCAACACTATCGCCGCGCTGCTGATTCTGTGCTGTGTAGCGTTCCCGATTATCTCGAGCGGTCTGGTGTCGCCTTACTTGGCCATGGTGTTTGGCCGCGTGCCGTATGTTATTGGCAAGGATGCCATGTATCTAATGGTGGTTATCGTGGCTTTTATCGCCGTGGTGCTGCTGACTTCATTCCGCGTGAGCGACAAACCGCACGTAAACGTATATCTTTCGGGTGTGGGAACCGACAATTACCGTCATTTCCGCGGCTCGATGGGACACGATGTGAAGGCCGAAAAGCGCAATTGGTACCTGGAGGACGCCCTTGGCGAGAAGCGCATTGGCCCCGCGGGCAGCATCGTGTGCTGCAGCATCATCCTGTTCGCGCTGCTATGCTGCGTATGGATTGGTCCCGATACGCTCGCCATGGGCGAGCCCTCGGTACTGCGCGGAAAGTATTTCGAAGGCTCGGGCGTCGTGGGCATCTTTATAGGCACCGTGGCGTTTGCCCTGCTGGCGCCTTTGGTTGGTGGCCTGATCGACGGCATCGACCGCAAGCTGTCCGCTCGCATGCAGGGCCGCGTGGGACCGCGTCTGCTGCAACCGTTCTACGATGTAGCCAAGCTCCTGCGCAAAGCCCCTGCCAGCGTAAACACCGTGGACGATACCTACATGGCGTGCGCGCTCATCTTTACCGTGGTGGGCGGCGGCATCTTTGTGTCGGGTTCCAACACACTGTTATGCGCCTTTATGGTTACCCTCGCTGCGATCTTTGTGGTGCTGGCGTCCGCCTCGACGCAAAGCCCGTTTGCCCAGGTCGGAGCCGACCGCGAGCTGCTGCAGGTCATGAGTTACGAGCCCGCCGTTTTGCTGATGAGTGTGGGCCTGTACCTTGCCACCGACAGCTTCGATTCCATCGCCGTGACGGGGCAGTCGGCCCCCATCATCGTGTACAGCGCGCCCATTTTCCTCGCGCTGCTCGCGGTGCTTACCATCAAACTGCGCAAGTCGCCGTTTGACCTTTCGTACTCGCATCACGCGCATCAGGAGATCGTCCAGGGCGTCGCCACCGAGATGAGCGGCGGCACGCTGGCCAAGATGACCCTTATGCACTGGTGCGAGACCGTGCTGTTTTTGATGTGGGTGGGCATGTTCTTTGTTTGGGACAACCCGGTGAGCTGGGTCGTTGCCCTGGTCGTTATGGTCATGACGTATTTTGCCGAGGTACTGATCGATAACACCTTCGCCCGTAGCACCTGGCGCAGCTGCTTTAAGCTCGGCTGGGGTGTGGCGCTGGTGTTTGGCCTGCTCAACCTTATGCCCATCCTCGTCGACGTGTTTATTTAGGAGGCGGCATCCATGGATCATAAAATGTCGCGCTCGCCGTGGGTTATTCATTACGACGGCTCGAGCTGCAACGGATGCGATATCGAGGTGCTGGCCTCGCTCACGCCGCTGTTCGATGCGGAGCGCTTTGGCGTGGTCAACACCGGCAACCCCAAACATGCGGACATCTTTTTGGTGACGGGGTCGGTCAACGCCCAGAACTTGCCCGTCGTGCGCCAGATCTACAACCAGATGCTCGAGCCCAAGTGCGTGGTGGCGTGCGGCATCTGCGCGTGCTCGGGCGGCGTGTTCCGCGATGCGTACAACGTGATCGGTGGCGTGGACCGCGCAATTCCCGTGGACGTGTACGCGCCCGGATGCGCCATTCGCCCCGAGACGGTGATCGACGCCATCGTGGAGGCGTGCGGCATCCTGGACCAGAAGGAGGCCGTGATGCGCGCCGGCGGCGACCCGCTTACCGTGGGCGGTGCCGCTACCTGGGATGGTGGTGTTGAGCTGGGCGAGGACGGATTTGTGGCCCCGGCTGAGGCCGGCGACGCGCCCGCCGCTGGCGACGCACCTGCTGGGACGCCCGCCGCGTCCGCCGCTGCAAGGGGGGCCGAGTAATGCAAAAGGCAATCTATACCACCGTCGAGCTCGATGCACTGCTGTCGCATGTCCAGGCGCTCAAGGGTTCCGGTGCCCGCTTTGTACAGATGCACGCCGAGCGCAATGTGGACGACGGCACGTATCGCTTGGTCTATACGTTCATCAACGTTCGTGCTGCCCAGGAGCAGATCGCGCAGGACGGCAGTTATGCGATTGAGAACCTGGTAGTCGAGGGCATCGACCAGTACCAGGAGATTCCGTCCATCAGCTCGTACTACCCTGCGGTGTTCCCGTTTGAAAATGAGGCACACGACCTGTTTGGGCTTGCCATTACCGACATGCAGATTGACTTTAAGGGCTTTTTCTACCAGGTCTCGACTGCCGAGCCCATGAGCGTCATCACGCCCGAGGTTAAGGCTGCGCGCGAGAAGGCCATGAAGGTCCGTGCCGCCGCCGAGGCCAAGGCGCGCAAGGCCGCGGCCGAGAAGGCCGCCGCTGCCGCGGCCGCTGCGGGGGAGGGCGCTGGCGATGCTGCGGGCGCTGCCGTCGCTCAGCCCGCTGCGGCTGCCGGCTCCGATGCTCAGCATGACGAGGCTGCCGCCAAGGCCGCGCTCAAGGCTGTCGAGATGGAGGCAAAGCTCGCCGCCATGGATCCCGAGAAAGCGGCCAAGGTTCGCGCGGCGCTTGCCGCCAAAGCCGCCCGCGATAAGCAGAAAAAGGAGGCGTAAGGTCCATGGCACATCGCTCCGTTATTCCGTTTGGCCCGCAGCACCCGGTGCTGCCCGAGCCGCTTCACCTGGACCTGGTGCTCGAGGACGACCGCGTTATCGAGGCTATTCCTCAGATCGGCTTTGTGCACCGCGGACTCGAGAAGCTCACCGAAAAGCGTGACATGCACCAGTTTGGCTACATCGCCGAGCGCATCTGCGGCATTTGCGCCGTGGGTCACAGCTGCGGCTATGCCAGCGCCTGCGAGCGCATGCTCGATATCGAGGTGCCTGGCCGCGTGCAGTATATCCGTACCATTTTGCACGAGCTTTCGCGCATTCACTCGCACCTGCTGTGGCTGGGCCTGCTCGCCGATGCCTTTGGCTTCGAGGCGCTGTTCTATCGTTCGTGGACCCTGCGCGAGCAGATTCTCAAGATCTTTGAGAGCACGTGTGGCGGTCGCGTGATTCTGTCGATTAACGAGATCGGCGGCCTTAAGCATGACATTGAGGACTCCGAGCTGGCGGGCATTGTCCAGACGCTCGATGCCATGCGCCCCGACTACGAGGCCCTGGTGCATACGTTTTTGGACGACAACAGCTGCGGCGAGCGCCTGCATGGCGTGGGCGTGATCAGCAAGAAAGACGCGCTGGACCTGTCGATGGTCGGTCCGTTTGGGCGCGCCTCGGGCGTGGACTACGACGTGCGCATGTTTGGCGACGGTGCCTATGCGGACCTGGCTGCGTTTGAGCCCATCGTTGCCACCGATGGCGACTGCTATGCCCGCTGCCAGGTGCGCTGTGCCGAGGTCACGCAGGCCATGGACATCATTAAGGAGCTTGTGGGCAAGATTCCGCACGACGGCATCGGCGGGCGCACCAAGCTTACGCCGGCCGATGGCGCACGCGGCGAGGTTATGATTGAGCAACCGCGCGGCGAGGCGTACTACTATGTGCGCGGTAACGGCACCAAGAATTTGGACCGTTTCCGCGTGCGCACGCCGACGTCGCAAAACCTGGCGGGCCTGACGCATGCACTGCAGGGCGTGCTCATTGCCAACGTGCCCATGATTATCCTGACCATCGACCCCTGCATTAGTTGCACGGAAAGGTAGGCGCGGCATGAGTTTGATGACATTTGCCAAGACGGCCTTGGGCTCTATGGTCAAGCAGCCGGTCACGGTGTGCTATCCGCAGGAGAAGCTGGCGGCGCCCGAGCGCCTGCGCGGGCATATCGTCAACGATATGGACGCGTGCATCTGCTGCGGCATGTGCGCGCGTCGCTGCCCAGCAGGCGCGCTTGCGGTCGATCGCAAGGGTGGTACCTGGTCGATCGATCCGTACGCCTGCGTGGTGTGCGGCGAGTGCATCGAGAGCTGCCCCAAGCACTGCCTGACTATGGACACCGCCCGTACTCCGGTTGCGGCGAACAAGACTCCCACGGTAGAAACCAAGCAGGAATAGCGCTGGAATAGGGGCCGGTGGGGCAAAAATGCCCCGCCGGCCCCGCGCGTGAACGCGCGGTTAGGCTGCCGCTAACAAAACTATGCCGGTTTACGGGGCTGGATAGCGAACCTCCGACCATGCAGATAATTGCAAAAACAAAACCGCAGGTAGACAGCCTACCGTTTTCCAAAAAATGAAGGTATGGATGAGGGTCTCGACTTTAGCTCCGTAATCCGGCATGGTTTTGAAATGGCACCATATCCGTAACAGCCTTTGATCTCCCGTGGACGGAGGAAAACGGACCATTTTGACCTTGCGAGGGCCGCCTCGTGACCCGTCTGCCACGAAATGGGCCTATCTACTACGTTTAAGCCGTCGCCCTCAACCATGGCAAATAATGCGAAATAAAAACCGCAGGTAAAACTCCTGTGGTTTTTCATGAAACGCGGTTATGGTCGGGGGTGCAGGACTAAACGTAGTAGATGGGCCGATTTCGTGGCGGGCGCCGTCAGCCGATCTCCGCGGGCGGAAGAAAACGGATCACTTTGGTCCTGCGAGGCTTGCGGAGGCATTCGTGCAGGGGCGCCCGAACAAAACTATGTCGGTTTACTACGATAAATTCGACATCCCCGACCATGACTGCATTTTTCTAAATGTTGCAAGCGTTCTATCTGCGGTTTTGCAAGCTCGCAATTTGCTGTGGTCGAAGGTGGGCGATTCATCGTAGTAAACCGGCATCGTTTTGAAATGGCATTAAACCGGTAGCAGACATTTTGTTATGTCGGGGCGGTCGGTCTTCGGGCAACTACCCTCGCAGGTAGGCGATGGCGATCTGCGTGCGGTTGCGCAGGCCCATTTTGGCCAGGATTGAGCTGATGTGGTTTCGCACGGTGCCTTCGCCCATATAGGCGGTGGCGGCAATCTCCTTGTTATCGAGTCCGCGGGCGATGAGCTCGGCGACTTCGAACTCGCGGTCGGTCAGGCTGACGAAGGCCGCGGGCCGGCGGGTCGTGCCCACCTCGACGCCCGCCCCATCAAAGTCGACATCCTCGATTGCCTTGCCCTCGAGCACGCGTTTGCCGTCCATGACCTGGGCCAACGCCGGCGGAATGGCGGCGACATCGGTTTTGATCAGGTAGCCGCGGGCGCCCAGTTTGAGCGCCGACACAATGTACTCGTCATCCGAGAATGTCGTCAGAAACACCACCCGCGCTGCAGGGTCGTGCTCAAGGATCTCGCGGGCCGCCGAAAGCCCGTCGCGCCCCGGCATCTGAATGTCGAGCAGCGCGATATCGGGTGCGTGTTCGGCATAAAGAGCCACTGCGTCGTTGCCGTTGGCGCCGGTACCCACCACCTCGATCTGCGGCTGGGCGCCCAGGATTATCTTGAGCGAATCGACCACCAAGCGGTCGTCGTCGACAACGATGAGCCTCATCGGCCCTCATCTCCTTGCTGTTTGGGAACGGTGGCAAACACGCGCCAGCCGCCGGCGCCGGCGCGCGGGCCGGCGGTGAAGGTGCCGCCAAGCGCCTCGACGCGCTCGCGCATGGAGCCGAGCCCCATGCCCTCTGCGGTGCCGCGGCTGCTTGCTTGGACCCCGCCCGCGCCATCGTCGGTAACGATGAGCTGGTAAAACGACGGATGCTCCATGCATCGTACGGTGACGGTCTGGGCGCAAGCGTGGCGCATGGTGTTGGAGAGCGCCTCGCGCAGGACCGCCGTAAAGCAGTTGGCGACATTTGCGGGCGCATGCTCGGCCAAAACCTCAAGTTCAATCTGCGGCCCGCCATCTGAGCGCGCGCCCTCCACGATGCGCTCGAGCTGTACGGAGAGATTCGCCGCGTTGTCGTTGAGCGCGTGGACGCTCGAGCGCACGAGCTGAAGCGCTTCGTCCACGGTGCGCTTGACGTCAGCGAAGTCGGCGGCGACGCCGGGCTCGTTGGCGTGGACCACGCGTAGGGCCTCGGTTTGCAGCGAGGCGCGCGTGAGCTGGTGCCCCACGTTATCGTGGATCTCGCGTGCGATGCGGGCGCGCTCGGCGAGCGTTGCGAGCTCGACCTCGTAGTCCTGGCGGTCGGCAAGGTCGCGGTTGCGCGCCTCGAGCGCGAGGGCTCGCTCCTGCAGCTCGTCGCGGGTACGACGCATGCGCTCCTGCTCGCGCTCCAGCTGAGCGGTGCGCAGAGACAGCAAGGTGGCGGCGACTGAAAGGATGGCGGTCAACAGCAGCGCACGGGTGGGAAGCGCGCCGGCGTGGGCATATGCGACGAGTGCGCAGACAAAGATGGCGCCGGCGCCCAGCGCGACCCAGGCGTGCTCACGGCGCACGTATCGCGCGATGTCATAGAGGGCGAGGGGCGCAAACGGCACAAACGGCGGCACAAAGACGGCCACCATAATGTAAGCGTAGCTCGCGGCCTCACCGGCGCGGCGGGCACGTTCGCCTTGCGCAATTTCCGTAAGCGAGGCGACTGCGACGCCAAGACAAAACGCCGCGACCAAGCAAGCATCCACAGCAAGGCCCAGAGCGGCCGCGATACAGCACGCCAGCATGATCGATTTGTCGAATAGCCTGTTCATACGGGTATTGTACGCGATGGTGCGCGCGACGATTGCTCGGGTGCCGCAACCGTGACATTCCTCCCGCCCGCCCCCGCCGCACTCGTGACAAAGCTCACTGGTGCGCGCCGCCCGCACCTGCGATGATGCAATCGTACCGGGCCGAAATCAACAGAAGGGCCACCTCATGACAGACATCGTCCACGTCGAAAACCTCGTCAAGCGCTACGACGATCTTATCGCGCTCGACCACTTTAACCTGAACATCGCCCCCGGCGAGATCTTTGGCCTGCTGGGCCCTAACGGCTCGGGCAAGACTACGTCCATCAACTGCATTCTGCAGCTGCTCGCCTACGACAAAGGCACCATCGAGTTGTTCGGCGAGCCCATGACGCCCACCCGCTACGACCTCAAGCGCCGCATCGGCGTGGTGCCGCAGCAGGTGGCGGTGTTCGACGAGCTCACGGTGCGCGAGAACATCGACTATTTCTGCAGCCTTTACGTCAACGACCGCAAACGCCGTCGCGAGCTGGTCGACGAGGCCATCGACTTTGTCGGCCTGGGCGATTTTGCCAAGTTTCGCCCCGGCAAGCTCTCGGGCGGTCTGGCGCGTCGCCTCAACATCGCCTGCGGCATCGCGCACAAGCCCGAGCTCATCTTCTTCGACGAACCCACGGTGGCCGTCGACCCGCAGAGCCGCAATGCCATCCTGGAGGGCATCTGCCGCCTGCGCGACGAAGGCGCCACGGTGGTGTATACCAGCCATTACATGGAGGAAGTCGAGCAGATCTGCAGCCGCATCATGATCATGGACGGCGGGCGCGTGCTGGCGCAGGGCACCAACGACGAGCTCAAGCGCATGATTCAGATGGGTGAGCGCGTGACCGTCGAGGTCGGCGCCGTCGAGCTCGCCACGGTCGAGCGACTGCGCGCCCTCGAGCACGTGCTTTCGGTTGAGCTTTCCGGCGGCGAGCTCGTTTGCACCTGCGAAGCGAGCCCGCACAACCTGGTTGACATCCTCGACACGCTGCGCACTGCCGACGTGGCGCTCGGCCGCGTGTGGAGCGAGCCGCCGACCCTCAACGACGTGTTCCTCGAGATCACCGGCCGCAAGCTGCGCGACTAGGGGGCGGCCATGTTCAACACCATTATCATTACGGTCAAGACGCTGTTGCGCCGGCCGAGCACGTGGGTTTGGGGCGCGATCTTTCCCGTCGCGCTTTCCACGATGTTCATGTTTATGTTTGCGAATCTGAGCTCCGACGGCACGGTCGACCCGGTGCCGGTGGCCGTCGTGGCGGATGAGGCCTGGGGCGCCTCGACCTTTAAGGACGTGGCGACGTCGCTTGCCAAGGAAGGCGACGACCAACTGCTCGAGATCCACGAGTGCGACGACGCAGTCGATGCGAGCCGTGCGCTTAAAGCCGGCGAGGTCGCGGGCATCTATACGGTCGATGCCGCGGGCACGCCCAAACTCACGTTGCTTTCGAGCTATGACAGCTCGCGTGCGACGTCGGTGCTCACCGACCGCAGCATCCTGGAGACGGTGGCAAGCTCGTATACGCAAAATGCCGAGCTCATGCGCCAGATTGCCCAGGACAACCCGGCGGCGCTCGCCGACCCGGAGGTGGTTGCGCGCGCCCTGTCGCTTGAGGGCGGAACCCGCCGTGTGAGCCTGACGCGTGCCACGCCCGATGGCACGGTCATCTACTACTACGCGCTCTTTGGCCTGGTCGCGATGATGTCTGCCGAGTTTGCCGCCTTGAGCGTCGTCGACCTGCAGCCCAATCTGTCGGGCCTTGGCGCTCGTCGCTGCGTGGGCGGTCTTTCCAAGACGGCATCGCTGGCCGGCATCTTTGTGGGCGCGTGGTTGGTCTCCTTTGCCTCGATGGCGATCGCGATCGGCTACGTGCGCCTGGTCGTGGGGGTCGACTTTGGCGGGCGCGAGGGGCTCTGCCTGGTGGGCGGCGCCGTGTCCGCGCTTGCCGCCACGGGTCTGGGCCTTTTTGTGGGCACGCTTCCCGTTAAGGGCGGCAAGGCGTCCAAGTCGGGCATCCTCACGGGCTTTGCCACCACGTGTGCCCTGTTCGCCGGGCTTTATGGCGAGCCGGCGATGGCGCTTGCCGACGACGTCGCCCGCGCCTGCCCGGCCGAGAGTTGGCTCAATCCCGTCAAGCTCATCTGCGACATGTTCAACCGCCTGTATTTCTTTGAGGACCTGGGCCCCTTTGCCGTTCGCGCTGGCGCGCTGGCCCTTATGGCGTTGCTGTTCGTTGCCGTCGCCACGCTGATCTTTGGAAGGAGCCGCTATGAGCACCTTTAAGACTGCGCTTCGCATGGCGCTGGCGCACCCGTTCTACCTGCTCATCTATACGGTGTTCATCTCGCTCATGGGCGTATTCATCGCGGCATCGGTGAGCTGGAACTCGTCGCAGCTCACCGAGTACGAGCCCTACGACACCAACGTGATCGTGGTCGACCGCGACGACAGCGACCTTTCGCGTGCGCTTACCAAGCACCTGGGCTCGCGCTTTGATCTGGTCACGGGTATCGGCGAGGACACCTACGACCTTGCGGACGCGCTCTCCAAGAGCAACAGCGCCAAGGGCAGCGCCGACTGCGTGTTCTTTATCACGGAAGGGTTTGAGGACGACCTCGTTGCAGCCGCCCGAGCGGGGGAGTCCCTGCCCAAGCTCGATGTGACCTACGGTGCCGGCACCATGGCGGCGGCGCTCTCGTCTGCCGAGGCCTCGCGCTGGATCTCGCTCGCGGGCGCTGCGGCCGCACTTGATCCTACTGCCTCCGACGGTGACGTCGCCAAGGCCGCCGAGCATGCCGCCGCCAAGCGCGCGGAGGTCGAGATTGAGCAGGTCAAGGTCGACTCGACAGCCGCCGCCACGCTTGAGTCGTACTTCAACTTTGGCACGTACGCGATTATCTCGTCGGTCATCGTATCGGTGGGGCTGGTGTTCTCGGGCATGAACAAGCCCGAGCGCGTGCGCCGCATGGAGGCCGGCCCAATCTCCGAGCGCCAGCGCTCCCTTGCCGTGTTTGCGGCCGCCGCCGTGCTCGCCGTCTGCATCTGGTTTGTGTCGAGCATGATGGGCGTCGTGGGCTTTGCCGGCGCGGTCGCCGAGGTCGGCGCGAGTCGTGTGTGCCTAGCGCTGGCGGCAACGTTTGCCCTGGCGTGCACGCCGCTGGCCGTTGGCTTTGCGTTGTCGAGCCTGGGCGCGCGCGAGGAGCTGCTCAACGGTGTGGGTAACCTGCTCGGCATGCTCATGACGTTTTTGGGCGGCGCCTGGATGCCGCTGTCGCTGATGGGCCCGGCCGTGCAGACGGTGGCGCACTTTGTACCGACGTTTTGGGTGAACGACGCAATCGGCAAGGCGCTCTCGTCGGACCTGACGTCCGCCGTGCTGGGAGACATCGCCTGCGATCTGGGCGTCACGGTGCTCTTTGCCGCGGCCATCGCCGCCGTAGGCCTAGCCCTCGCACGCGCCAAATCCCACGCCTAGCTACCTAGTCATTGGGTGCTCATTGGGGACAGACTTAAACGACCAAGAGTGGTCATTGGGGACAGACTTAAACGACTAGTCATCGGGGACAGCCTTTGCCGATTCGCCGGCTCGCCGGCAGGGTTGCCAAGGACTGTCCCCAGCTGCCGGCAGGAAAGGAACGTCCCTAGCTGCCAGGTGGCGAGGCACTCATTTAAGTCCGTCCCCAATGAGTGGTTTCAGTCATTTAAGTCTGTCCCCAATAAGTCTGCCCCCAATGACTAGGCGCCGTACTTGACTTTGACCCCGCTTTAACGGGTACCATCCTCTATGTCTGTAACGCCATATAGACCGAGGGGATAGATCTATGACCGCAACTTCACCCGCAGCACCCGCTAAGGTGTACTTCACCAACCTGCGCACGCATGCTCGCGAGAGCCAGCTCGACAAACTCAAGCGCCTCATCCGCCGCGCCGGTATTGAGCAGATCGACTTTGAGAACAAGTTCGTCGCTATCAAGATTCACTTTGGCGAGCTGGGCAACCTGAGCTTTTTGCGCCCCAACTACGCCCGCGCCGTCGCGGATGTCGTGAAGGAGCTGGGTGGCAAGCCCTTCCTCACCGACTGCAACACGCTCTATGTCGGTAGCCGCAAAAACGCGCTCGAGCACATCGATACCGCTTATCAGAACGGCTTTACCCCGTATGCCACGGGTTGCCAGATCATCATCGCCGACGGTCTCAAGGGTACCGACGAGGCGCTCGTCCCGGTCGAGGGCGGAGAGTACGTGCACGAGGCCAAGATCGGTCAGGCACTCATGGATGCCGATATCGTGATCAGCCTCACCCACTTTAAGGGCCATGAGCAGGCCGGTTTTGGCGGCGCCATGAAGAACCTGGGCATGGGAGGCGGCAGCCGTGCCGGCAAGATGGAGCAGCATGCCGCCGGCAAGCCGAACGTCGCGACCGAGCACTGCATTGGCTGCCGTGCCTGCGAAAAGATCTGCGCGCACAACGCTATCTCGTTCGACGACACCCGCGAGCGCGAGCTTGCCAGCGGCGCTACTCGTACGGTGCACGTGGCCGCCATCGACCACGATCGCTGCGTGGGCTGCGGACGCTGCATCGGCGTGTGCAACCAGGACGCCATCAAGCCCGTCTATGACGCCGCGGCCGACGTGCTCAACTGCAAGATCGCCGAGTACACCAAGGCCGTCGTCGACGGCCGCCCGAGCTTCCACATCTCGCTTGCCATGGATATCAGCCCCAACTGTGATTGCCATCCCGAAAACGATACGCCTATCGTCAACGATATCGGCATGTTCGCGAGCTTCGACCCGGTCGCCATCGACCAGGCCTGTGCCGATGCCGTCATGGCGTCCGAGCCACTGCCCAACACCGAGCTCACCGATAGCGCGGCCAAGATGGAGCATAACCACGAGCATCTGGAGGGCGAGCAGGCGCGTGACCCCTTCTGCATCACGCATCCCGACACCGACTGGCGCGCGTGCATCGCGCACGCCGAGAAGATCGGCCTGGGCACGAGTAAGTACGAGCTTATCGAGGTCAAATAGCGCCTAGCTATTGGACAATATAAGCGCCTTTGTGGCGTAATTCGAGCAAAAGCCGCTCGCGAGTACAGCGCTCGCGGGCGGCTTTCCGGAAGTGCGGGGAAAAGTCGAATACCGCCGACCACAAGGCGTTTTTGGCAACAAAACCCCTGATAAATTGTTGGTAAAACTGCGGTCTGGTCGGCAGTTCCAGATTTTGCCGCATACTTCCGAAGGCGGGAGCCAAAACGGTCCTCCAGCGCTGTAATCAACCATGATTGTTCGCCGTTGATGCGTCAACAAGAAAAGAATGGGTAAACAAGGGGTCACGTATGGTGCAAATTTCGCACGTACCCAGACGCTTTGATATAGTGTTGAGAACTATTTACTTGGAGGATGTAACCGGCATGTCCGATTCGAGCGACAGTTCCAAGCCGCGACCCAAGGCCGCGGCCGTTCCACACTACACGGTGGGTGAGGAGATCATGAACTCCGTCACCCATGGTGTCGGTTGCCTGCTGGGCATCGCGGGCCTGGTGCTCCTGATCGTATTTGCCGCTCTTCGCGGCGGAGGCCCGGCTCACATGGCCGCGGCGATTGTCTATGGCGTCAGTATTATCCTCGAATACCTAGCCTCTACGCTCTACCACGCGATTCAGCCCGCACGCGCCAAGCGCGTGTTTCGCATCATCGACCACAGTTGCATCTACCTGCTCATAGCCGGCAGCTATACGCCGTTTTGCCTCATCACGCTCGCAAACGACGGCGGCCCTATGCTGTTCTTTGCCGTATGGGCCATCGCCATTATCGGCATCGCCCTCGAGTGCTTTATGCGCGAGCGTCAACCGCACTGGGTAAGCGGCCTGGTTTACCTGCTGATGGGCTGGCTCGTCGTCTTTAAGCTGCCCGAGCTCGTGTCGCTGCTCAACCCCGTGGCACTTGCCCTGCTCGCTGTCGGCGGCGTGTGCTACACCGTGGGCGTGCCGTTCTACATCGCTAAAAACGTGCGCTACCTGCACAGTGTGTTTCACTTGTGGGTGCTCGCCGGCAGTATCTTCCAGTTCATGGCGGTGATCCTCTTCGTAATCTAGCGATCACGTCTGTGCCTGCGGACCCATCCAAGCGGCCGCCGGACGCAACTGCCCTATCCGTTATCTACGCTTACTACCTAACGTCCCGAATCTTGGAGGTTCGAGAAACTCCCGATGGACATAACCATCTCCCTTATCACCACCCTCGTTTTGACCCTCATCAACGGCTACTTCTCTATGTCCGAGATGGCGCTCACCACGGCAAAGCGCGCCGTGCTGGAGCACGAGGCCGAGGAAGGCGACAAACGCGCCGAGCGCGCCGTTAAGCTGGCCGCCGACTCCGACCAGCTGCTCGCCACCATCCAGGTCGCCATCACGCTCGTGGGCTTTGCCTCGTCCGCCGTCGCCTCGACGAGCTTGTCCGACCCGCTCGCCACGTGGCTCATGAGCTTTGGCATCGCGCCGCTCTCTGCCATCGCGCGCGGACTGGCGCCGGTCATCATCACCGTTGCGGTCGCCTTCGTGTCCATCGTGATTGGCGAGCTTGTGCCCAAGCGCATTGGTCTGGCCAATGCCGAAGGCGTGTCCAAGCAGGTCGTGGGGCCGCTGTCGTTTTTCCAAAAGATCGCCCGTCCGCTCGTGTGGCTGACTGGTGCTTGCTCCGATGGTCTGGCCCGCATCCTGCGCATCAAGAGCGCCGACGATCGCCAAAACGTCTCGGAGGAAGAGATTAAGTACATGGTCTCGGAGCAGGACGACCTGCTCGACGAGGAAAAGCGTATGATCCACGAGATCTTCGACCTGGGCGATACCGTTGCCCGCGAGGTTATGGTGCCGCGCGTGGACACCACTATGTGCGAGGACGACGAGACGGTCGCCGACGTGCTGTCCACTATGCGCCAGACCGGCTTTAGCCGCATCCCCGTCTATCACGAAGATCCCGACAACGTGGCGGGCATCGCGCACATCAAGGACCTGATTCAGCCCTCGCTCGACGGCGAGGGCGACCAGCCCATCGCCGGTTATTTGCGCGACGCCACCTTTGTGCCCGACACCAAGGACATCCTGCCGCTGCTGTCCGAGATGCAGACTTCGCACGACCAGATCGTGGTGGTCGTGGACGAGTACGGCGGCACGGCTGGCATCATTACCATCGAGGACATCGTCGAGGAGATCGTGGGCGAGATCGAGGACGAGTTCGACCCCGACAACAAGTACCTCACGCGTCTTTCGCGCCGTGAGTGGCTCGTCGATGGGCGTTTTTCGTGCGATGATGCGATTGAGCTTGGTTGGCCGCTCGAGGAAAGCGATGATTATGAGACCATCGCCGGCTGGATTTTGGAACTTTGCGACTCGGTGCCCGACATCGGAGAGGTGTTTGAGGTTGCAGGGTACAAGTTCAAGGTGCAGTCGATGCGTGGCCAGCGCATCTCGCTTATTCGCGTGATCGCTCCGGCCGAAACCGATAAGAAGGATTCCGAGTCCTCGGCAGATAAGCCGGCGACGCCGGGCGCGGGCTCTGCGGTCCCGCACGACGGCGACGAGTAGGGCAAGGAAGAGTAGGGGAGAGTTATGGCAGGCCTGTTCAACATCCTTAAGGTCACCGTCAGCGAGGACAAGATCTGCGCGCATGTGCTGGTGAACCCCGGCATGCCGCTCATGACCTCGGAGGACATCGAGGCCACGGCGCGCGTGTATTACCTGGTGCCCGCGATTGCCAAGCACCTGTGCCTAGGCGATTCCGGTCGTGAATTCCAGGACTGCATGGGCCAGACCGAGCTTTGCCATCTGCTGGAGCACGTGACAGTGGAGCTCATGAACGAGACCGGTCTCGCCGGCAGCATTTCGTGCGGCCGTACCCGCGTAAGCGAGCACGATGAGCGTGTCTTTGAGGTTGAGCTTTCATGCCCCGATGACGCGCTGGCCATCGGCGCGCTGTCTTCGGCGACCTTTATGATGGACTGGGCTTATCTGCACGCCGACCAGCCTGCCCCTGACGTGGAGGGCACGGTCGCGGGCCTGCGCAACCTGGTGCTGGGTATGCGCGCCGAGGCCGAGGGCAAGGATCCGCACGAGGCCATCGCCGCCGCAAACGCCGAGGACGGGGCCGAAGGCGAGGCTCCTGCCGATTCCGAACCCGGCGTCGAGGCAGCTGCTGAGGAAGCTGTCGAGTCCGAGCCCGCGGAGCCCCAGGGTGTCCCGAGCTTTGACGATGAGCCGCAGGAGGCAATCGATACCGAGGGCGCGACCGCCGAGAGCCACGAGGCCCCCGCTGCCGTCTACGGTGGCGCGGCGACGGTTCCGGCAGGTCCCGCACAGGAAGGTGCGCTTCCGCTCGTTGATGGCGCCGGCGAGGACCCGGCGGCCACGGTGGCCATGCCTGCCATGCCGCAGGAGTAGGCTCACTCGCTTATCACCATCATGTACCTGCGCTTTTACCGTACGCAGATGAGCGCGACGGCAAGTGTTGCGCTGCGGGTATAATGGACAGCATTCAAACGGTGGGCATTGAGGTGCCCGCAGGAGAGGAATGATCATGGGAAAGACTTTCAGCTTTGTTTCCGGTGCGCTCTTTGGCGCTGCCGCCGGCGCTATCATCGGCGTTGCTCTGGCCCCGCGCTCGGGTGCCGAGACCCGTGCCATGGCCGCCGATATCGCCAACGATGCCTGGGACAACATGCGCGACACCTACGAGCACGGTGCCGAGGAGGCTCGTGCCGCGGTCAACGACTTTGGTCCGATGGTCGACGCCAAGACCGATGACCTGCGCGCCAAGGTCGACCTGGCCCGCGAGCGCATGGACCAGCTTCGCGAGCAGCTCAACGACGCCATCTCGGGCGGCAACGTGACGCCCGCTGCCGACGTCGTGGTCGAGAACGTCACTGAGGCCGACACCGAGGCCACGGAGCCCTCGACCGAGGCATAATGCGCGCAGGGGATTTTGTCGGCGTCAAGGTTTATCGTAAGCCTGCCGAAGACAAGCGCACCAAAAAGGACGGCACGCCGCGCAGCCCCAAAAAGCTCGGCAAGATTCACTTTCCGGTCTTTACCCCGGGCGGTACGCGCGTGGTGGGCTTTATGGTTCGCCAGTCCGATATCGCGGGCATGATCGAGCGCCCCGATCGATTTGTGGCGCTCGATGCCATCGGCGTCTATGAGGGTGCTGTCGCGGTCGACGACGTCAAGGGCACCTACGATGCCGCCGCGGCCAAGCGCCTCGATATCAACCTGGACGACTGCATCATCTGGGTTGGCATGGACGTGCGCACGGAATCGGGCGATGTCGTGGGCTACTGCTCGGACGTTGAGTTCAAGCCGCGTTCGGGTATCGTGCAGACGTTCTACGTGACCGCCGGCACTGCCTCGAGTGTGCTGGTGGGCGACACACAGATGCCGCCGACGATGCTGCGCGGCTACGAGAACGGCGCGATGATTGTCTCGGACGAGGTCAAGTTGCTCGGGTATTCGGGTGGCGCGGCCGCCAAGGCTGCCGAGGCCAGTGTCGTGGTGGGCGATAAGGTCAAGAAGGGCGCCAAGGTGCTCGATGACAAGGGATCGGCCGCCGTGGACAAGGGCAGTCGCGCACTGGGCAAGCAGCTCGGCAAGACGCGCGGTATGTTCAAGGCCTTTAAGGACGAATATCAAAAGGCGAGCGGGGGCTCGTCAAAAGCTAGCAAATAGCGACGTACCAAATGATGGGAGGCGAGCCGGAGACATGTTGCTCCGGCTCGCTGTGTTTATGGGGGAGGGCACATGCGCCAAAACGGATCTAACTTAAACGGGCGCTCGGGTGCGCGTCCGACGGCGCGACGCGACCTGGGGCAGCTGCCCAGCGGTCAGCGTCGACGTCGCCGTAAACCCGGCGCGATGTACCTCAACCATAGCCGTGGGTTTAGCGATCGAAGCGCGCGCATCGGCAACGGGCGCTCACCGCGCCGACCGTCCCGCCTGCCCTATGCGCTCATCGCTGTCGGCTGTGCGCTCGTGCTGTTTATCGCTGCCGTCGTGGGCTATGTCAATCGCAGCGTGGACATTGTGCTCAATGGGGAGCAGGCTTCGGTGCGCGTGGGCTCCACGTTGCAGAACCTTATCGATGATCAAGGCCTGACCGACACCTACGATGCCGGCGACTTGTTGGCTGTCGACGATAGCGTGCTTACCCGCCGTGGCGGCGAAAAGCTGTCGGTGAAGGTGGACGGCAAACGGGTGAAGCAGGGCAAGTGGAATAGCCGCGAGCTAACGGGCGGCGAGAAAGTGACGGTCAAAGACGGCCGCGACACGTACGAGAAGCACGAGGTCCAGGTCACGACCATTGAGCCCAAGTTGAAGGTCGAGGGCACGGGCGCTATCGAATACGTTAAAACCTGGGGCGTTCAGGGCCGCTCCGAGGTATGGGTCGGCGAGCAGTCGGGCAAGACGCAGGACCGCGGCGAGGTCGTGCCCGCCACCGACTGTGTAGTCGAGTGCGCGAGCGTAGCGCCCAAGGGCAACGAAAAGTACGTGGCCCTGACATTTGACGAGGGTCCGAGCGGCGCGACCAAGCAGGTCTTGCAGGTGCTCAAGGAAAAGGGCGTCACGGCGACGTTCTTCCTTTCGGGCGATGCTGCGGAAGCCTCGCCCGCTACTGCCAAAGCGATTGTCGATGCCGGATGCGAGATCGGCTCCAACAGCTACAGCGATGATTCGCTCAAGGGCAAGGATCGCGAGGCGGTGCGCAAGCAGATCACGAAGGGCACCGAGGCGATTAAGTCGGCGACCGGCGTCGAGACGATGTTGCTGCGTGCTCCCTACGCCGCGTTTGACGAGCAAAACTGGATCGATGCGATGGACCTGGTGTCTGCCGTGGTCTCGTGGAATATCGATTCGGGCGACTGGCTGCTCAACGGCGCCGACGAACAGGTTTCGACAGTGCTCGAATCGGTGACTCCGGGCAACATTGTTTTGTTCACCGATAGCGACGAGTGCTCCGAACAGACGCTCGAAGCGCTGCCGCAGATCATCGATGGCCTTGTCGCCAAGGGCTACAAGATCGTGACGCTGAGCGATTTGGTTAAGACGGATACGTCGCTGAGCAAAAAACTCACCTCGCTAACGAAGACTTCCATGCCCAAGAACGCCGTGTTTCCCCAGCTCGCCGAAGATAACGACACCACAGACTAGTCACGGGGGACGTTCTTAAACGACTATGTCACGGATGCGTCAGCGTTTGATATGCCTGCGATGTTTGGAGCATAAATTTGGCGTCACGGCGCGATGCTGATGCTATAGTTACTGCGGATAACAAGGGTCAAGAGAAAGGTTGCAGGTGAAATCCAAACCTCGACCATACAGTCGATGACCCCTTGCAGGTGCTTCTTGCGCATGCACGGGGTGTGAGCGCCGAGCGGTGTGCCGCCCGCGCATGCGTATACATATCTAAAAGTCCACGGATGGCGTGCCGGCATGGCCACGGTCCGAAGGAATAATGATGGGGAGCACCAGTGAATTATCTGAGTGAGATGCTCAAGCTGCCGGTCTTGGACGTCGATGGCGAAAAGCTCGGCGTTGTGAACGATTTTGGCATTGCTACCGGCGAAGTTTTTCCGCACGTGACGTCGCTCGCGTTCCGCGGTCCCGGCAAGACGCCGTTTATGATCAGCTGGCGAAAATGGGTCGACCGTATCGACGAGACGGGCGTATACCTTAAGACGTCGGCCACCGAAATCCGTTTTTCGTACCTGCAGCCGACCGAACTCCTGCTCGCGCGCGACGTGCTCAACAAACAAATCGTCGACACGCAGGGCATGAAGGTTGTGCGCGTAAACGACATCAAGTTTTCCATGTCAGGCGAAAATCAGCTGCGCCTGCTGGGTGCCGAAGTTGGTGCCCGCGGTCTGCTGCGCGCAATCAGCCCCGCTCTTGAACATGTCGTCGAGGGCTTTATGAAACACCTGGGCAAACCGCTCGGCGAGGACATCATCGCCTGGTCCTACATGGACCTGCTCGATCGCTCGACTAAGAACATCCAGCTGTCGGTGTCGCATAAGACGCTCGGCGAGCTGCATCCTGCCGACATTGCCGACATTATCGAGCAGCTCGATCCTCGCCTGCGCGCGCAGGTGTTCGCGCAGCTCGACACCGCCCAGGCCGCCGAGGCCATCTCGGAGTTCGATGACGACGAGCTCATGACCGAGATGCTCGAGGGCCTGTCCGACACGGATGCGTCGTCGATGCTGGCCATGATGGACCCGGACGACGCCGCCGACCTGATCGACGAGCTCGATTACGAGAAGGCCGAGAAGCTCCTGCGCCTGATGGGCGTTCAGGAGGAGAAGGCGATTCGTAACCTGCTGGGCTATGAGGAAAACACTGCCGGCCGCATTATGACCTCGGAGTTTGTCTCCCTGCCTGCCACGGCGACGGTCGGTGACGCCATCGAGGCGATCCGCAAGCTCGACGAGGATTTCGAAAGCGTCTACTACGTCTATACCGAGGATCCGAGCGGTATGCTGACCGGCGTGCTCTCGCTGCGCACGTTGATCGTGGCCGACCGCGACGCCACGCTGGGCCAGCTGGCCTACCGCGACCTGGTTTATGTGTCGCCCGACGAGGACCAGGAAGACGTAACGGATGAGATGACCAAGTACGACCTGGTCGCCATCCCCGTCTGCGATGAGAACCGCCACATCTTGGGCATTGTGACCTTCGACGACGCCATGGACGTTATCGCCGAGGAGCACCAGGAGGACCTGCAGATCGCAGGCGTCGGCTCGGGCGATAGCGCGTCCGACGACTCGACGAATGTGCTCAGCTGGTTTGTGCATCGCCAGTACTGGGTTGTCGTGTGGGGCATTGCCTCGTGCATCATGGCGGCAGTGCTGGGGACGGCGCTGGGCTCCGCACATCTGGTGGTGTTCCCCATGTGCGCCATGCCGCTCGTGCTGCTGGCTGCCTCGCGTATGGTGTCGTTCGTCAAGAACTACTTCCTGGAGTACGACGGCCATGACGATGAACCCAAGCCGTATCTGGGATTCTTCTTCCAGAGCACGGGCATGGGCCTGATCCTGTCGCTCGTGACCTACCTGTGCGCTCAGCTGGTGCGCACCACGGCGTTCCCCGACGCGCCCATGCTTGAGGAACAGCTCTTTACCGGCTGCTTTAACATCGCGGCCATCGTCTGCCTGATTGGCAACATGAGCGCTGTGATTTACCTGATGGTGCTGTTCTGGCGCGACGAGCACGACCTCAATACGTCGGGTACCGCCATGAACGTCATTGCCGTCATGATCTCGTGCGTGGCGTACTGTGCCGCTGCGGTGCTGCACACCATGTCGGTCATGGGTTAGGTGGTCGCGTGCAAAATAGCAAGCAAAAGCAGGGCACCAAGCAAAAGCTGACCATCGCGGCCATCTTTGGTGCCATGGGTCCTGGCCTTCTGGCGGCGCTTTCGGGCAATGACGCCGGCGGCATCGCCACGTATTCCAGCGCCGGTGCCAGCTATGGTTACAAGATGCTCTGGATGCTTCCCGTCATGACCGTGCTGCTCATCGTGACGCAGGAGACCGCGGCGCGTTGCGGCTGCGTGACGGGCAAGGGCCTGGCCTCGCTCATTCGCGAGCGCTTTGGCGTGCGCAAGAGCGTGCTGGCCATGGCGGCGCTGCTGATTGCCAACACAGCCGTGACCATTTCGGAGTTTGCGGGTATCGCGAGCGGCCTTGCCCTCTTTGGCGTGCCGGCGAGCATCTCGGTGCCGCTTGTGGCGCTGATGGTTTGGATGCTTACCATGTCGGGTAGCTTCCAGCGCATCGAGAAGATTCTGTTGCTGGTGAGCTGCGTGTTTGTGACCTACATTGTCGCTGCAATTATGGCTGGTCCCAGTTGGGGCGAGGTGGCGGTCGATTTGGTTGTACCCAACATTCAAAATGACCCCAGCTACGTGTCGCTTGTGGTCGCGACGATCGGTACCACCATCGCGCCCTGGATGATTTTCCTGGCACAGAACAACGTGGTCGATAAGAATGCGGGCGAGGACGATATCGTGTTGCAGCGCATCGATACCGTGAGCGGCTCGATTGCCGCCGATGTCATTGCCGGTTTTATTATCATCACGACCGGTACGGTATTGTTCCCCGCGGGCATTCAGATTAGCGACGCTGCAGACGCTGCCCGCGCGCTGGAGCCCATTGCGGGCCAGTGGTCCACGGTGCTGTTTGCCTCGGGCCTGGTCGCGGCGAGCTTCTTGGCCGCCTGTGTGCTGCCGGGCGTTACGTCCAGCGCTATCTGCGAGGCGTTTGGCTGGGAGCGCGGTGCCGATCGCAGCTGGGACGAAGCCCCGGTCTATCGCGGCATCATTACGGCAATCATTGGCATTTCTGCCGTGCTGGTGCTCATGCCCGGCGTCGACCTGTTCCAGATTATGATGACCTCGCAGGTCATCAACGGCGTGTTGCTGCCCGTGGTTCTGGTGTTCCAGGTGGTTATTGCCGCCGATCGACACATTATGGGCGCCAACCGCAACGGCCGTGTGTGGAATGTGCTCACTTGGGCGACTATCGGCGTTATTACGGTGCTGACGGTCGTCATGTTTGTTCTGCAAGCGATGGGCTACAGCGCGTAGCACCTCTCTTGGACTCTAAACAGGCCGCCGCCATGGGCTGCGGCCTGTTTTTGTCTGCTATAGGGTGCTAGTTATATACCGATGTGCAGCTATAAAGCCGCCTCTGGGGTGAATTAACAGCCCAGAGGCGGCTTTGTAAGTCGCGGAAGTGGTCCCAAGTGCCGGATTGTAAGCAGATTTGGCTGTGCGTTACTTGTCGGTGCCTAGCTTGTGCGGTTTGTAGGCGAGGGCGTTGACGAGTGCCTCGGCAGCGGATTTGACAGCCGCCGGCTGCGGATCGTTAACGTGGTCCTCGGGGTGCACGGGTAGGTCCTTCTTGACGGCATCGTGGATGAGCTTAAGGTACTCGGTCACGCCGGCGGTCGAAAGATGCGTGCCATCGCCATCGAACAGGTCGTTGCGGTTGGCGCTGTGCCCGTACCAGTCGATAACGCGTACATTGTTGTAGCGCGTAGCGGCGTTGGCGATGGCCTGGTTCGTGGACCCGACCCACGGCTGCGGGCTGCGCGTGTTTACAAACACGACAATACGCTGATTACCGGCGTCGGCCATGATCGCGTCGACCTGGGCGTCCGTTACCAAACCGTTGGTGCCCAGGGCAAAGACCACGATCTTGCCGGCAAGGTTCTGCTGGATATAGCCCTCAAATGTCGCGCGGCCCGCATCAAACTGGCGGCCCTTTTCGGCATCGATGTGGCTGTGCGGGAACACGCCGTCAAAGGCATCGACGGCGCGCAGGGACACGGAGTCGCCAATCATTAGCAGGTCGTAGGCTCCGTCGGGGAAGCCGTCGTCGTCTTTGTCGGAGTCGTCGGCCGCCTGTTGATCTTGAGGCTTTGCATTTTTGGCCTCCTTGTTTAGGATTTCGGCGCCCTCGCCGCTCAGCGCGGATGTGTCGGGCACAAAGACCAGGCCGCCCAGCGCCACAACAAGCACGACGGCGCAAACGGCGCAGGTGGGGACATGTGCGCGCATCCAGCCGGCGGGCGTGGTGGTGCCGTCGCGGAGCTCGGAAACGGTGCGCCCAAAAGCGCCCTTCCTAAACGGCGTTTCGATAAAGCGATAGGAGCACTCGGCCACGGCGACCACCAACAACACCTGCAAAATGTAGTGCCACCAGGGCGTGTCGTTAATGTTGGCGACCGGGTTCATAAGCAGCAGCAGCGGATAATGCCACAGGTAGATGCTGTAGGAGCGCTTGCCGATCCATACGAGCGGCTCGGCGGCCAAGGCCCGTGCGACCATGCCCTGGGGCTGCACGCATGCCGCGATAACCATCAGTGTGAGGATGGAGCACAGCAGCGTGCCTCCGCGATACTGAAACGCGGTATAGCCGTTGGTGAGCGCGACCATGGCGGCGAGTCCGACCAGGCCAACGACGCCCATCAAATCGATGGATGCGGGGGAGGAACAAAAGCGTGCGAGCTCACTTGGCTTTGTCGTGGCGGCCTCGGCGGTGTCGCTCTTTGACTTGTCGTGCTTGCCGGCGCCGGCCAGTCGGTCGAGCCCCAGATGGCGGACAAGGCGCGCAGGCGCCAGGTCGCGGTCGGGGATAAAGGCCATCCAGGCGCCCAGCAGCAACGAGAACACGCGGGTGTCGGTGCCGTAGTACACGCGGCTGGGGTCGGTGGCGGGGTTGTAGAGCACCATCATGGCGACGGCGGAGACGGCGGCGAGGCCCAGGACCACGCGGCGCGTGTTGGGCTTGCTCACATGCATGGATACCATTGCAAACAGCAGTGGCGGCCAAATAAGATAGAACTGTTCCTCGATGGCAAGCGACCAAAAGTGCGTGAGCGGCGAGGGGTCGCCCAGGGCGTTAAAGTACGAAACGTCCTGCATGATCTGCCACCAGTTATTAAAGAACAGCAGCGACGGCAGGATGTCGGGGCGCATCTTGGTGAGCATCACATGGTTAAAGACAGTGCACAGTGCGCAGGTCACCACCACGACGGTTACCACGGCGGGGAACAGGCGACGGATGCGGCGGATCCAGAAGCTCTTGAGATCGATACGACCGGTCTTTGCGATTTCGTTGAGGAGCAGGCGCGTGATCAAGTATCCCGAGAGCACAAAGAAGATCGTGACGCCGAGCAGGCCGCCCTGAGCCCACGTGAGGTTGAGGTGATAGAGCACCACCGCGACAACGGCGAGCGTGCGAAGGCCGTCGAGGGCGGGGATGTAGCGAGATTTGGGACGCGTGGGCGCCTGCTCTTTTGCGGCGCTGTCGGTGCGGGCGCCCTTGTTGGCGGGCGAGCGATGGGAGCCTGCAGCGCGGCGCGGCTCGGTGGTTTGGCGGTTAGTGCGCGAACGTTCGTGCGGCGCTTGTTGATCGCTCGCATGGCGTGAGCTGCGCGAGCTCGATCGCGGGAATTGTTCCATAAAACATCATCCAATGACGAGAATAATCAGCACGCTTTCATTGTAGCCGCCTACTCCTGTGAATGCTTGCTGCTGGCGTAAGCTCAAGCGCGCGTCCACATCAAAGTGAACTAAAGTTATAGAGGTGCGAGAGCGCACGATTGACGGCCGACAGCGGGTGCGGGGCCCGCGGACGAGGAGGTTTTCATGGCAGATTGCGGCATCGTTGCGGTGTTCGGCAGCATGAACATGGACCTTTCGGTGGCGTGCGAGCGCATGCCGCGTGCGGGCGAGACCGTCGGCGGCAGCGGGTTTATCACCAACGCCGGCGGCAAAGGCGCCAACCAGGCCGTAGCAGCTGCGCGCATGGGTGCGCGCACACGCATGATCGGCGCGGTCGGCCGCGACGCGTTTGGCTCGTCGCTCGTGGCGGGGCTCCAAGATGCTGGCGTGGACTGTGGCTTTGTGGCGCGCCGCGACGACGTGGAGACGGGAACGGCGACCATCATTCGCTGTGAGGGCGATAACCGCATCGTGCTATCGCCGGGCGCCAACCATGCACTTGCGGGCGAGGACGTTGCCCGCGCGCTGAGGCGTCTGGTGACCGATGAGCTCGATGGCAACGCCAGCGAGATTGCCCCGGCTGCCGGAAGCGTCTTTATCGCCCAGGGCGAATGTGACCTTGCAGCGACGGCCGAGGCGCTTGCTTGCGCTCACGAGCTGGGGTTTTATACGGTCTTTAATCCAGCGCCAGCCTGCGAGTTGCCTGCGGAGGTCTGGCCTGCGGTCGACCTGGTCTGTCCCAACGAGACTGAGTGCCAGGTACTGACGGGCATCTTGCCTGCAGACGATGCGAGCTGCGTCGCGGCGCTCAATGCCCTGCTCGCCAAAGGTGCCGGAGCTGCGGTCATCACGCTGGGCGGCGCCGGCTCGGTTACGCTCGGCGACGACGGCGAGTTGCTGCGCATGCCGGCGCTTTCGAGCGCGGTGGTCGATACGACGGCCGCGGGCGATACGTTTATCGGTGCGCTTGCCGCGGCTCGTCTGGAGGGCCTGCCGCTCTTTGAGTGCATGGCCGCGGGTGCTCGCGCCTCGGCGGTGACGGTGTCGCGCCTGGGCGCGCAGCAGTCGATTCCCACGCGCACCGAAGTTGAGCGCGTGTTTGATTTAGACGATTTAGTACAAGACGGAGAAGCGGAGTAGAACAATGGCAACCAAGAAGCTGATCCTTGATCTGGATATGGGTGTGGACGATGCGATGGCGCTTGCCTATGCCATCGCGAGCCCCGAGGTTGAGCTCGTGGGCATTACCACGTGTTTTGGCAACGTGCGCGTCGACCAGTCGGCGCGCAACTGCCTGGCGGTGCTCGACTTGTTGGGCCGTCCCGAGGTGCCGGTGTACCTGGGTGCTGACCGTCCTCTGCAGGCGACTGAGCCCTATACGCCGCCGGCGTCCACCGTACTCATCCACGGCAAGAACGGCATCGGCGGCGCGAGCGTGCCCGCGTCGCCCTATGAGCCGGTGGGGGCGACGTCGGTCGATGGCAACGCTGCAGTCGATTATCTAATCGATGCCGCGCGCACTTATGGTCCCGATCTGGTCTACGTAGCGACCGGCCCGCTCTCCAATCTGGCGCTTGCCCTGGAGCGCGATGCGACGGCGGTGATGTCTATCGGCCGCGTGGTGGTGATGGGCGGCGCCCTGACCGTGCCCGGCAACGTGAGCGCGGGCGCCGAGGCCAACATGGCAAGCGATCCCGAAGCGGCCGATGCCGTGCTGCGTTCGGGCCGCAAGCTCACCATGGTGGGACTGGATGTGACGCATCGCGTGGTGCTCACGCGTCGCGACATTGCCGGATGGACGGGCTCGGGCACCATGGCGGGCTGTGCGTTTGCGAGCATGGTCGAGCACTACATTGGCTCGTACGAGATGAACGCTCCCTACCTGGGTGGTTGTGCGCTGCACGATCCGCTGGCCGTTGCCGTGGCGATCGACCCCACGCTCGTGGGTGCGCTCGGCTGCAATCTGCGTGTTGATCTGCTGGGCGAGTATCGCGGCCGCACCATTTGCGACGAGCATCGCCTGTCCGATCCGGACAAGAGCGCGCTTGTGGCGCTGACCGTGGATGCCCCGCGCTTCCTGTCCGAGTTCAAGACGCGCATGGCCCGTGTTCTTGGCTAGATGATTTCCGTGCCCCGCCCCATGTAGTCAATTTGGGACGGGGCTTTTTTAGCTACCGAGTAAATGCGCCCGTTGGGGGAATAGTCGTGCCACTTCGCTTGACAACAGGCTAAACTAGCTCATAAACATTTACTATTCTGTTTAGATTGAATTTGCGGTCGTTTAGTTGTCGAGTCATCAAGTTGCGATGCTCCGCCACGGCCGTTGCTAGGGGGAACAATGGCCAAAGCAAGTGTTCGCGAGATCAGCCGCATCACCGGTTTTTCGCCTGCGACCGTGTCCAACGCGCTCAACCGCAAGCGCAGCGTGAGTGAAGAGACCGCCAAGGTCATCCTGGAGTGCGCGCAATCGCTTGGCTATCAGCAGTCGACGCAGCTCGAGAGCATTCAGTTTGTGCTCGCGCGCAAGACGGGTGCCATCTTGGACGAGAGCACCTTCCATCCTGCGGTCATCGAGGGCGTGGAGCGCCAGGCGCGTCGTCACGGCATGAGCACGAGTTTTGTCTCGCTCGACTTTAGCGACTTGGACGCCGTGCGTCCGCAGGTCGAGGGCCTGATCGCCGATCCGTCCGCCGCTATCGTGCTGATGGGTACCGAGCTGGGTGAGGAAGACTACGCCCTGTTTGCCAACGCTGCCGCCCACCTGATCGTGCTCGATGGCTGGAGCGATCGTCAGTACTTCGATGCCGTGGTCATTGCCAACACCGACTCGGTGCTGCGCGCCGTGGATCACCTCATCGAGAAAGGTCACAGGCAGATCGGCTATCTGGCAGGCGACCTTCGCATCCGCAACTTTAAGGATCGCGAGCGCGGCTATCGCCAAGCGCTTGAGGACGCAGACCTTGAGGCCAACCCGACATGGCGCGTTACGCTGGGCACCACGCTCGAAGGTGCTTATCGCGACATGGGCGCATGGCTCGACAGCGTCTCGCGCGACGACCTGCCGACGGCTTTCTTTGCCGAAAACGACGTGCTCGCCGTGGGTGCCATGCGCGCGCTCAACGAGCACGGCATACGCGTGCCCGAGGATGTCTCGATCATCGGCTTTGACGATCTGTCTTTGGGCGCCTTCTCCAACCCGCCGCTCACCACGGTGCACGTTCCCAAGCACGAGGTGGGCGAGATCGCGGTGCGCCGCCTGGTGGGCAACATCCGCAATCCCAAGAGCTATACCTGCAAGACAGCCGTATCGACCTATTTTGTCGAGCGTCAGAGCGTGCGTGAGATCTAGACAAAGGCAACGCCGGGCCGCAGGGCGGCAAAGCCGTCGACGCGACCATTTCGTACACTGCCTAGCATGATTTTTTGGGACGGGATTAAAAATTCATTGATCCCCGTCTCGGGCAGCTCATTTGGGACGGGGCTTTTTTGACTGGTATGATTGGTGCGACCATTCGAACCAGCTAAAAGAGCCCCGTCCCAAATTGACTATCGAGAGGATCTGCCATGGAGCGCATCGCGAGCTTTTCCGTTGACCATCTGCTGCTTGAGCCCGGCGTGTATGTGAGCCGCATCGACCGCGATCCGGCGACCGCCGCTGTCGTTACCACCTTTGACCTGCGCCTGACCACGCCCAACAAGGAGCCGGTCATGAACACGGCCGAGTGCCACACCATCGAGCACCTAGGCGCGACATTCCTTCGCAACCATGCCGAGTGGTCGAGCCGCATTGTCTACTTTGGCCCCATGGGCTGCCGCACGGGCTTTTACCTGGTGGTGTTTGGCGAGGTGACGAGCGAGGAGATTCTGCCGCTCGTGCGTGAGTTGTTTGAGTTTGTCGCCGACTTTGAGGGAGATGTCCCCGGAGCCGCTCCCGAGGAGTGCGGCAACTACCTGGACCAGAACCTTCCCATGGCAAACTGGCTCGCGCGCCGCTACCTCGACCGCGACCTGGCCGATATCGACGAGAAGCACCTGCACTATCAGCAGGCGTAAGGGTTTTATCGCCCAAAACGCGCGCATTGGGCGCCTTCGCTTATGCGGGGGCGCCTTTTTGTTGAGTGGTCTGGACGAGCGTTCAAAATCGCTCATGTTTGTTCTAGAATGTTCGTATAGTCACATTTACGAACAGGAGTGAACATGCATATCTACTCTGTCAACGATCTCGAGTTCAAGTCCTATGGCCGCGTGTGGGACGACGTCCCGTCCGGCCTGACCGCCCCACTCGTCGAGGCACTCTCCGCTACGCCCATCCCCGAGGGCAGTAAGTACGTGGCGCGCGCGCCGGAGCTCGAGGGCGTCAAAGATGCCGACAAGCTGGGCTTTCTCATGTTTGGTGGCCGTCCCTTCCAGCTCGGCTGGTGCAACGGGCACAACACGCGTCTCAACTGCCTGGAGTACCACCGCGCGAGCGAGTTCAACCTGGGGGCGCGTGACTTTATCCTGCTCGTGGCGCATCGCTGGGAGATCGAGGGCGGCAAGCTCGATACCGCGTGCGTCAAGGCGTTCCGCGTGCCGGCAGGCAAGGTCGTCGAGGTTTTCAGCACCACGCTCCACTACACGCCGTGCATGGTCGACGACGGTGGCTTCCAGGTGATGGTGGCGCTGCCCGCCGGTACCAACGGTCCGCGTCCCGAGGCTGCGGCCGATATGCCTGCTGCCGGCGACGGCTACTGCTACTGGAAGGCCGACAAGTGGGTTCTCTGCCATGCTGACAGCCCCAAGGCAGCCGAAGGCGGCTACGTAGGTCTCATCGGCAAAAACCTCGACATCGCCTGCGACTAGAATCTTCTGTCTCGATCTGTAACATCTAGCGGGCTAAATCGTCTCTACCTGTTACAGATCGAGACATACCGCCCCCCAGCCACCACAAAGGTGCCTGTCCCCATTGTGGTGGCTGTCTAGAGCTGGCTGCGCAGATAGTCAGCCATATATGGAACAGCGAAACGCACGTAACCGCGGCGTGCCTGTTCGATAACGCCGGCGTCGATGAGGCGTCGGCGATACTTTTGCGCATAGTCGGGTGTGACTGACATGCGCTCGGCCACATTGGAGATGCGCGACACACCGTCTTTGTCATCAGTCATTGCGTCGAGAAACGCGACGTCTTGGTCCGACAGCGCGGCGAGCGTCGTTTCACAAACATCGTTTTCGAAATCGGCCTTTGACGCTTCGATAGCTCCGTCGACTTGCTCTGGCGTTACGTATTCTCCTGCCTGGCAGCGATTGGCGATGTTGTAGCCGATGAGCTGCAGCATATAGGGCGATCCTTGGGTTGCACGAGCGGCACGGAGGCGAAGATCGCCTGGAATATCAAGGTCGAGCTCTTCGAAAGCCCGCTGATAATAGGCATCGACATCTCCGACTGAAAGCGGTTCGAGCGTGACTTTGCGTGCGCGGTTGAGAAATGTCAGTACGCGGTCGTTGAGTGTCGCGGAGACTGCTCCCGGGAGGCCCGCCATGACGAGCGCGACGTTGAGTCCCTCGCCGACCAGCTCTTGATAGGCGGTGACGAGCTGTCTGATCTCGGGTGAATTTGCCTGGAGCTCGTCGATGAGGATGAGGATGCCGTGTCCCTGCTCGGTTAACTTGCGTGCCAACTGCGTGAATTTGAACTGGAAACTCTTAGTTTCCTGTACGTCGCGCGTAAACTCGAGGCCGGCTGAGAAACCGAAGACGCTCAAACTGCCACCTGTAAGTTTGGGGAGACGATGCTTGTTGGCGTAAGGCTCGCCCGCTTCCTGGATTTTCTCAACAATGCGCTCGAGCATATCCTCGGAGGCTACGGTGGGCGTGGCGACAACAAAGCCGAGCTTGCGGGCGCGATCGGCAAGTTCCCACAACAGAACCGTTTTGCCGCTGCCTCGCTGGCCGAGCATGAGCATGGCTCGGTCTCGATTGCCCGGCTCCTGCTCAAGGCCGGAGATGAATGTCGAAATCACGCTCCCGCGTCCCACCAGATAGGACGGGCGATTTCCAAATGAGGGGGAGAAGATGGTTTCAGTCATAAGTCTCCTTTCCTTTTTTTCCTATTTTTTCCTTTTTTTCCTATTCAGTCAAATGAGTTGCTGAGCGAAGGCGGCTACGTAGGCCTCATCGGCAAAAACCTCGACATCGCCTGTGACTAGAATCTTCTGTCTCGATCTGTAACATCTAGCGGGCTAAATCGTCTCTCCCTGTTACAGATTTAGACAAACTGCAAAGGACTGGCCGAACAATCTCAATCTGTAACACCAGGCCCGGTTTTGGCGGCCTATCTGTTACAGATCGAGACAAACGGGCCCAACCCACCACAAAGGTGCCTGTCCCCTTGGTGGCGGCTTGGGCAGGCGGGTATCAAAAAGTGTCAGGTGGGGTGGCTGCCGGGCGCCTGCACGCGAAAAGAAGTATCGGCCTGTGCCGTTGCCGTTGAGCGGTACCCCGTTTGCAGGGATACTGAGCCTATGACAACAGCGTGCGAAAGGATTGATACATGGCTTTCCGTAATGACTTCCTGTGGGGCGGCGCAACGGCTGCCAACCAGTGCGAGGGTGCCTACGACGTGGACGGCCGCGGCCTGGCCAAGCTGCATGCTCGCCGCGGGTAGCTACTACCCCTACAGCTGCCGTCCGGGCGACGTGCGCCAGGCGCAGCTCGATAACCAGGACAACTACTTCTTCGTCGACGTCCAGAGCCGCGGCTACTACCCGGCATATGCCGTCAAGAAGCTCGAGCGTCTAGGCATCGATGTGGGCATGACGGACGAGGACCGCGAGATCCTGGCCGCTAACACCGTCGACTTCATCAGCTTTAGCTATTACAGCACCCGCTGCTCTGCCGGTGCCGATAACCCCGATGTCGAGCGCACCCAGGGTAACGCCTTCGCCGGCGCCAAGAACCCCTACCTGCAGGAGAGCCAGTGGGGCTGGGCCATCGATCCGCTGGGCTTCCGCATCACCCTCAACGACCTGTACGACCGTTATCAGAAGCCGCTGTTTGTGGTCGAGAACGGTCTGGGCGCCAAGGATGTTGTCGAGGAGGATGGCTCCATCAACGACGACTACCGTATCGACTACCTGCGCCAGCATATCGCCGCGATGCGCGATGCGGTGACCGAGGACGGCGTTGACCTGCTGGGCTACACCACCTGGGGCCCGATCGACCTGGTGTCTGCCGGCACGGGTGAGATGTCCAAGCGCTACGGCTTTATCTATGTGGACCGCGACGACGCCGGCAACGGTACCCTCAAGCGTTCCAAAAAGAAGAGCTTCGACTGGTACAAGAAGGTTATTGCTTCTAATGGTGAGGACCTGTCCTAAGGAAGCTGAGACACTCAACTTCATAGCCTTCTAACCAAGGCGCCCGGCGAGTAGTTATTGCTCGCCGGGCGTCTTGCCGTCTGCGGATTTTGGGACATGCGGCCCGCTTTTTGGGCCCGCCTGTCGGTACACTAAAGGGACTATGAGTACCCGCGAGCGACATATCGGCCACGCGGCCGCCCGGACCGCTCCGGTTGCGGATCCCAGGGGCGGCAGGCTCTTCGCCATGCCGCGATTCCTTGTTGGCATAACGCATCAGGTGTACCGTCACCGCGTCTTTGCTATCGCCGGCGCCATCACCGCGCTGTTCCTCATGCTTTTGGCGATCTTGCCGGTGCTGTTCGCCTTCGACCCCAAACTTTCTAACGCCGTGCCCGCCTATAGCGAGGTGTCCGAAGAGGTCGTGGATGCGCTCACCCATTCGAGCCCTCTCCCGCTGCTTGTCGCCGCAATTGTATTTTCAATTTGGGGCGTGTTGGTCTATCTGCGTTGTTTGGACTATGTGTTGCGCCGCCGCCTTGTTGCCATCGCCACCATCTGTGTCCTGTGGATGATCGAGGTCATTCTCAAGTACAAGTCGTACACGCCGTTCTATGCCACCTTGCTGTGGTACCTGTACTACGTGCCCATGACGCTCATTCCGCTGCTCTACCAGCTCTGCGGCCTGCGCCTTGCGGGCCTGGAGCAACGCCGCCTGGGTCGCCGCTACCGTGCTGCGCTGTGGATTGTGGCCATCCTGCTTATCGGATTTGTGCTCACCAACGATTTTCACCAGCAGGTCTTCCGCTTTGACCGTACAAGCGACACCTGGAGCAACGATTACACGTACGGCCGGGGTTATTTCGCCTTCCTCGTGTGGACGGCCTTTAACTTCGTGGCCTTTTTTGTCCTGGTTGGTCGGTCCTCGTCCTTTCGCATCCAACGTTTCTCGGGCACGGCGGCGCTCGTGCTGCTGGGCGGCGCATTCTTTGCCATCTCATATGTTCTGCGCGTGCCCTGGGCATGGAGGCTCAACTTTTCGCTCGTCTATTGCATCCTGTGCGTGGTGGCGATGGAAATCTGTCTCGATTGCGGTGTCATTCCGTCGTACCACGATATCGCCGGCATCTTCGACACCTTGCCGCTTGACCTCAAAGTTCTAACGCGCGACCTGCAGGAGGTCTATGCCACGCCGGTGTCAAAGCCAATGCCGGTAGGCGTGCGCGAGGAGTTGCGGAACCAGGAGCACGGCCGCGCCCATGCCTTTACCGTGGCGTCCGATCCCGATGTGATGTATCGTGCTTTTCCGCTGCTGGGGGGATCGGCCCTGCTTGCCCAAGACGTATCGGAGCTCAACGAGCTCAATCGCGAACTGGCACATCGTCGCATGGAGCTGCAACGCCAAAACGAGCTGCTTGCCGCCGACTACGACCTTAAGACACATTTGGCAGATCAAGAGGCCGAGACCTTGCTAGTCCAAGACGTGGACCAGGCGCTTGCCCGCGCGCTCGAAGAGATGTACGACTTGTTGAGCTCGCTGCCGCCGTTGACTGACGAGGAATCTTCGCGCGAGCGTTACCGCATGCTGCAGCGCGCCAAGATGCTCGTTGCCTATTGCAAACGGAAGGGGTCGCTCACGTTGGCACAGCACGGGGAGAGCGGTTTTGACCGCGACCGCATTCAGCTCATTGCCAACGAGCTCGCAAGCGACCTGCGCACGATCGATGTCGATTGCGCCTCGATTATTGCCATACGGCGCCCGATGCACGCCAGTACGGTAAGCGCGCTGTACGACTGCGTGTATGACTTTTCGTTTTTTGCCTACACCACCGATCATCCGGCACTTATGTATCACTTGGGCGACCATGACCGATGCAGCGTCGAGCTGCGCGCCACACTTTTTTCCAACGATGATGAAGATCTTTCGCAGACGCCCGCTGCGCAAGAGCTCGAAAGCGCTTTGCAAGGGCGCAACGTGGCATACCGCCTTGAGGGCGAGTCCGGTCAGCTGCGCATGATCGTCTTGATGCCGAGGGCGGGTGAGTGACGATGCAGATTTCGCTCATACTTCCCCAAATCGTTGCGCTCGATGTTGTCTTTGCCCTGGCTGCGTGTCTGCAGACGATCCACGTCCCGCTCATCGCATCGCGCCGCTCGTCCTATAACCGTAAGGTGATTTGCGCCTACGAGGCGAGTCTTGTGCTTCACCTGATGATTTCGGCGCTCATCTTGTTCACGTCGTCTGGCTCGTATTTGGTGGCGCCGCTTGACGTTTGCGCCAGGGCAATGGGCGGAGCGTTGTGGCTCAATGCCGCAATCTTTGCCTATGGCGTGGTACTTATGGTGCACTATCGTCGTCCCGTCATGCTGGTCGAGCTGCTGCTTGTTGTCGCCGTTACACCACCGGTGGTTTTTGCCATGGGCTCGGCGTGGACCGTTGTCCTTATCGCAGAGGGAGCGTTCTTCCTGTTCCGTTCCATCGCGGCGCTCTTGATGGACGTCCGTAACCGCCAAGAGGATATCACCTTGTTCTCGACGATCGAGACCATCAACGTGATTCCCGTGGGCATCCTGTATCTAGACCCGAGGGGCCGTCCGCTGCTCATGAACCGCTGCATGCGCAAAAACCTCGTAGAGCTCCATATGCCCACTGACCTGGGCGACATGAGCAGCACATGGAACGACCTGCGCAAACTGAGCATGCAAATGCCCGAAAGCAGCGCTAATCGCGCCCATATCGACCTTGATCGCTTTGGTAGGGATCGCGCCGTGGTCGAGATCTCTCCTTCCGAGATTCGTCTGTTCGTGCGTGACTCCGTTACGGTCTCGAGCCGTCCGTTCGAGCGCGTCGTCGGCCTGGACGTGACGGAATACGCACACGCCTACGACCGTCTGGCGCAAGCCAACCACCTGCTTGAGCGTGCTGGCCAAGAGCTCCAGGCCCAGATCGAAGAAGCCAAAAAGGTTGCCGACAATGCGGCCTACCTACGTATGCGTGCCCGCGTTCACGATGTGATCGGCCAGCGCCTGTCCATTCTTCATCGCTATTTGGAGGAGGGACGTCTGGATGATGAGTCGCTCGAGCAGATTGACCCGTTGCTGCGCTCAATCGCCGCCGATTTGCGCAGTGGCGGTGCCAGCGAGCCTGCAGAGCAGCTGAGCGATATCGTCCACGCCTTTGGCTTGGTGAGTGTGCAGATCGATGTTGAGGGTGCGCTGCCTGAGGACGCGCGTGTCGCCGCCGCATTTTTGCAGATTATCCGCGAGGCCTCGACCAATGCCACCAGGCATGCGCAGGCGCATCGGGTCCACGTGCGCCTGTGGCAGGAGGGGACGAATGCTAGCGCCGTCGCGCGCATGACGATTTCTAACGACGGGTCCCCGGCCCCCGTATCGTATCGCGAGGGAACGGGTATCCCAGGTATGAGGCATGTCGCGCAAGATTTGGGCGGCGGCCTGGAAGTCCACGCCGCCCAGCCCTTTACGCTTGCGGTGTCCATCCCGCTGAGCCCCAACGCCACGGTCCAAAGGAGAAGTTCATGATCCGCGTGTTAATTGTCGAAGATCAGGCCATTCTGCGCGAAAGCCTGGCGCGCTCCGTTGGCGACCAGCCCGATATGACCGTCGTCGCCGCGATCGCCGATGCCTCCGAGGCCTTGGGTGTCGCGCTCAAGGAGCGCCCGGACATGATACTGATGGACGTGTGCACCGAACACGATTCAAACGGCATCGTGGCGGCGGCGCGCATCAAGGAGCAGCTGCCCGAGTGCCGCGTCATCATCATGACCGGCATGCCCGAGATCACCTTTGTCGATCAGGCTCGCGAGGCGGGCGTCGATAGCTTTGTGTACAAGAACGTCGGTATCGACGAGCTGTTCGCCGTGATGCGCTCCACGCTGGCGGGCTATTGCACGTTTCCCAAGCCGCCCGAGAGCATTTTTTCGGGCACGGCGGCACTCGACGATGTCGAGCTGTCGATTTTGCGCCTTGCCTGCGAGGGCAAAAGCCGCCGCGAGATCGCGGCCGAGCTGTTTATGAGTGAGGGTACCATCAAGCGTCGCATCTCGGAGATTCTGAGCAAGACCGGCTACGACAACATCATGCGTCTTGCCGTGCGCGCGGTAACGGAGGGCAGCATCGTTCCCAACATGGAGCGCCCGTAATCGACGCGCTCGCCGTGTTCCGGCGCCGTAAAGATAGGCCGCCCGCCGTTTTGCATCAGAAAACGACGGGCGGCCTGCTTGTGCGGCTGTGCTGTCGGCATTAAAACGACGGGGCCGCAGGATCAACTCCTGCGGCCCCGCCTGGCAAGTGCGCGGATGTGTCCGCCAATCCGTGGCTGATGTTACGTGCCGCTACGCGATGGTTGCGGTGTAGGAGGCGACGTCCTCGTAGGAATCGGTCAGATAGGCGTCGATGCCGATGGTCGTGTTGACCAGGTCGTCAAGGCTGTCAAGCTCGCCGCTCGAGAATGTGAATTCCTCGGTGGCGTTGGTGCCGGGCATCAGGTTAGCCGAGAACCAGGGTTCCTTCATGGTGCCGTTGACGTTGGTCTTGCCGGAGGGAGCGTAGAAGGTCAGGTCCTTGTCGCTCTTGTTGGTGATGTTGACGACAAAGCCGATGTCGCCCCATTCGTCCTTGAACTTCTCGGTGATGGTGATGGTGCACAGATCGTCATCGGCGACGGTGACGGCGGGGGAGATTTCGACGCTCTGGACGTCGTCGTCTTCGACGGCCTCATCGATCTCCTCTTCCTTCTCGGCCGCCTCGCGATCCTTTTTTACCGTACCGGACAGATCCTTGTCGGACTTCGTAAAGATAAGCTTGTCGCCCTCCACCTCGAGGACGAGCTTGCCGTCCTTGAGTTTCATGTCCTGCGAATCGCCGTCGGCGGTGATGGTTGCAGTGGTGGCGTCCTTGGCCTCCCATTTCAGGTCGGCGACCTCAAGGAACATGTCGAGGACGCCCGTGCCGTCTTCGTCGAGGATCAGGATACAGTTGAGGCCCCACTCCTTGAGCATATCCATGTACTCATCGGTGAGCTCTTCGCCCTCCAGGGTTCCACCCGAGAGTTCCCAGCTGCCGACGAAGTTGGCCTTGGGGTCCTTGCCGCCGCCGCTGCAGCCCGTCAGGGCAAAGGCGAGCGCCAGGACGCATGTCAGAAATGCGAGTACGGACTTTTTGAACGTTGTCTTCATGGTGTCCTCCTTTATCGAACGAAACCCATAGAAGCAAATGCGGGGGTGGCGGACCCCCCGCCAATTACCAGATAGAGGGGTTAGGGCCTAGGCGTTCCGCAGTTGCTGCAGAACTTGCCGCCGTTTTCGCTGCCGCAGTTGGGGCAGAACCACTTGGCCGGTGCCGGGGCGGGTGCGGGACTGCCGCATTCGGGGCAGAACTTGCCGGTGTTGGTGGCACCGCAACTGCAGGTCCACGTGCCGGCCGCGGGGGCAGCGGCAGGAGCTGGTGCGGGGGCGGGTGCCGGAGCCGGCTGTGGGGCGGCCTGCTGCTGCGCCTGGCCGGCGGCGAACAGCTGGCTGGCGTTCATGCCGCCCATGCCGCCCGCCATGCCCATGCCCATAAAGCCGGCCATCGCGCCGTTGGGGTTGGCGGCTGCCGCGCGCATCGCATCGCTCTGGGCGCTGGCGATGTTGGCGGCTGCCATGGTGGGATCGCGCATGACTGCGGCCTTCTGCAGGTCCTTGATCATTTGCTCGTCTTCTTGCGAGGCGGCGATGGAGTTGACGCCAAAGCTCACGATCTCGACGCCGCGCAGGTCGCGCCAGTCGGCGGAGAGAACCTCGTTGAGCGCGCGGGCGAGCTCGGTGGTGTGGCCGGGGATAGCGCTGTAGCGGATGCCCATCTCCGAGATCTTGGCAAAGGCGGGTTGCAGAGCGGTGAGCAGCTCGGACTTAAGCTGGCTGTCGATCTTATCGCGCGTGTAGCTATCGGTCACGTTGCCGCACACGTTGGTGTAGAACAGCAGCGGGTTGGTGATGCGGTACGAATACTCGCCGTTGCAGCGAACGGAGATGTCGACATCCAGGCCAATGTTGTTATCGACCACGCGGAAGGGCACAGGCGAGGCGGTGCCGTACTTGTTGCCGATGATCTCCTTGGTGTTGATGAAGTAGACACGCTGGTCCTTGCCCGCGTCGCCGCCAAAGGCAAAACGGCTGCCGATATTGGCGAACGTCTCCTTGATGGAGTCGCCCAGGTTGCCGCTAAAGACGCTCGGCTCGCTGCCGGTGTCAAAGACAAACTCGCCGGGCTCCAGCGCGACCTCGATGATCTTGCCGTTTTGCACCACGAGCATGCCCTGGCCGTCGTTGACGGCGATGACGGAGCCGTTGGAGATGACGTTGTCCTCGCCGCGCGTGTTGGAGCTGCGGCCGCCGGTGCGCTTGCTGCCCTTGCAGGCCAAGACGTCAGCGGGCATCGATTCGCAATAGATATATTCCTTCCACTGGTCGGCCATGACGCCGCCGGCAGCTCCCAATCCAGCTTTCAAGAGTCCCATGGTGATCTTCCTTTCTCGTCAAAGGCCGGGTGGTATTGGTCAGAATGGCTAATCGTCCTTGTTGTCCTTCATGACAACGGTGGTCTCGGTGTGGCTGAAGGTGTCGTGCTTCTCGGTCAAGTCGAGCTCGCCGCAGTAGCAATCGGCGTGGGTGGCCTCGTTGGCCGTCTTGAGCTGGCCTACCAGCAGCACGTCTCCGATGATTACGATAATCAGCGGTGCGACGATGTTGATGAGGATGCCCTCGATATCAAAGGTGAGGTAGTCCGGATCGAAGGCGTTCTCGCCCATAAAGAGAATCTGGGAGAGGACAAACCCGATCACAAAGAACAGCACCGAGGCGATGGCGAGCTTGGGCTTGGAGCAGGGCAGCTCGCCGACCATGCGGCCGGTTTGGCCGTTCATGGCAAACAGGTAGCTCTTGCCGTTCCACGAGGTGGAAAGCATCCACACGGGGAACAGAGCGTAGTTGCTGTCTTCCCAGGTGTAGTCGAGCTGCTTGCTTTCGACCTTGGCATCGTCATATTCGTCGACGACGGTCTCGCGCAGGGCCGAAATCGTACTTTCTTCCATACGACGCTCGGCGCGCGCCTTGCAGGTCTCGCAATCCTCATCGTAGCGGTTGGCGATGTAGCCGGGCATATACGCGACCGAGAACGGGCGCAGCGCGTCGTAGTCAAACGGCTCGATAGCATCCATATGGCCGTCGGGCATCTTGGACGATCCGTCGACGGGCACGCGCTCAAACGAGATTTTGCCCTTACGGTAGGCGTCGTAGTGGTCGGTGGTCGTGACGGTGCGGTCGGATTCCTCGGTCACGGTCTCGTTGGTCGCATCGAAGTACACTTCGCCATCCACGCGGGCGCCGTAGAGCCAAAACGGCACGTAAACGCCTTGGACCTCGTCGATGTGGTTGCCGGTGACAAAGCTCTTGGGCAGCAGGATTTTGCCCTTGTAATGCTCTTTGAGTGCTGCCATGACATCATCGCGCCCGAGCTTAAACGGAATCACCAGGTCGGGTGAGAAGTCGCCCGAGAGCTGGCCGGGCGCCACGGCGGAGTTGCCGCAGTATGGGCAGGTGGTAACGGCGACGGTGCCGTCCGAGACCAGCTCGGCGCCGCACGACGAGCAGATGTAGCCGGCGTTTTGGGCCAGATCCTGCACGGCATCGTCGACAGCAGGTTTGGGGGCCGCGGCTGCGGCATCGGCTTTGGCATCTGCCTTGTCCTGGCGCTCGCGATAGAGGGCCTCGACTTCCTCGACTTCAAAACGCGAATCGCAGTAGTCGCAGACAAGCTTTTGTTCGGCACTGGCAAAGTGAAGGGGGCCGCCACACGCGGGGCACTGATAGTTGACACTCTCGAAGGCCATGATCGGTCCTTTCCGTGCCGGAGGCTATGCGCCGATGGCGCCGCCGCAGTATTCGCAGCGTCCGCTGGCATCGGGAATGGTGGTTGCACCGCAGAAGGGGCAGGTGACCGCGGTCTTGGGGGCCTTGGCGGCCACGACGCTGTCGCGTGTCTCCTGACGCAGCTGTACCAGCGCATCGCGGACTTCGGTTGCCTGGCGCTTGGCCTCGCGATATTCGATGGAGCCACGCTGATCGATGGTGGAGTCGTTCACGCGCAGGTTGATCTCGGTAAAGTACGGCGTGTTGACGTGAATGGTCAGGTTAAAGTCGTAATCCAGGTCGTAGCGCGGCGGGTTGTAGCTCTCGCGCTCGCCGTCCTTGGTCTCGCGATAGATCTCGGTGCGATGCTCGTCGATATCCATATCGCAGCCGAGTACCTGTGAGAACTCGATGATGTCGGGATTGGCGTCGCGCCAGCGGCTCTGCGAAGTGATGATCAGCAGACCCGCGTCTTCGTCGAGCATGATGTTGGTGCGCCCGGCAGAGAGCGTGCGCGTTGGGTTGAACGAGGCCAGGCGCTCGGCGTTGGCCTCGCGGTAGGCGAGTTGCTCGCGGATATCGTCCGCGGTGCTGGAGCGCCAACCACTAAAGAAGGGGGACAGCTTGCCTGCGCACTCTTTGCACAGGTAGCCTTCGTTGATCTTGGTCTTTCCCAAAATCCCCAGTTCGGTACCGCAAATCGCGCACTCTTTCTTCTCGAACATCTTGTCAAAGAAGCCCATGGCTGCCTCCCATCAACAGGTAGCGTGTGTCACTTTTGATGATGGGTGAGCGCTCGATCTTTCACGATACCCAGACGGCTCAACGAGTCTCCACAACTGGGACACATGGCCCATTTTCGGCCACTCATTGGCCACTCATTGGGGACGTACTTAAATGAGTGGCAGTTGGGGATGCTCCATGCCGAATGTGGGCGCCGCCCCTGCTACGCCACGGTCACGGCAACCTGGGCGTAGCGGCTGCAGGGGCGCTCGGCGCGGCACTCGTGATGTTTGTGGGTATTGCGATTACGCTGTTGGGACAGTTGGGGCAACGGGCCGATGATGCCGTGATGCAGGACGGGCTGGCGCTTGCTGCCGACAATCTTGGTGGAGATCTTGCGCCCGCATGTTCCGACCCCGCGCTTGTGGAGGCAGCGGAGCCCACGCCCGATGAACGCCTCGATGCCTTCGTCACCACCTTTGGGCTTACAGAGCGCGAGCGCGATATTCTTGAGGCCTTGGTCGTTTCGGATCAGAGCGTTCAGGACATTGCCGCAACGCTTTTCCTTTCGCGCTCTACGCTCTACCGCCACATTTCCTCGATCAACAGAAAGACCGGTACCGCCTCGCGTGTGGCCCTTATCAACTTCTTCTGGTCCTGGGCACCCAAGGACTAGCGTATGAGCCGCCGCCCAGTTCCTTACTCTAACGGGGGGGGGGATGTGGCTCCAAAGCGCACCCGCATCGACGCTTCGCCTGCGCTAAACTGGAGAGCACGTACGCGATTACGAGAGGAGCCCGCATGGAGGCTTACAAGCAAGAGTTCATCAAGTTTATGGTTGAGTCCGACGTCCTTAAGTTCGGCAGCTTTACGCTCAAGAGCGGCCGTCAGTCCCCGTTCTTTATGAACGCCGGCGCTTACGTGACGGGCTATCAGCTCAAGAAGCTGGGCGAGTATTACGCCCAGGCCATCCACGATAACTTTGGCGACGACTTTGATGTGCTGTTTGGACCGGCCTACAAGGGTATTCCGCTGGCCGTCGTGACCGCAATTGCCTACCACGAGCTGTACGGCAAGCAGGTCAAATACTGCTGCGACCGCAAGGAGGCCAAGGACCACGGTGCCGATAAGGGCAACCTGCTGGGTTATGAGCCCCAGGACGGCGACCGTGTGGTCATGGTCGAGGACGTTACCACCAGCGGCAAGTCCATCGACGAGACCTATCCCAAGGTTAAGGCTGCCGCCGACGTCGAAATCAAGGGCCTGATCGTGTCTCTCAACCGCATGGAGGTCGGCAAGGGTGGCGTGACCACCGCTCAGAAGGAGATCGAGGCAAAGTACGGTTTCCCCGTCGCGAGCATCGTCTCCATGGCCGAGGTCGTCGAGACCCTCTACAACCACGAGATCGATGGCAAGGTCGTCATCGATGACGAGCTTAAGGCCGCCATCGACGCCTACTACGAGCAGTATGGAGCACAGGAGTAGTTACGGCGTTGTACCAAACGCCGTAACCGGCCGACGCTGCGCGCCGCCCAGGGAGACAATTTGTCATTCAAAAGGCGAGGCATGACCAGAAGGTCAATGCCTCGCCTTTTTCATGCCAACTTGTTCTCCCTGGACGTCGCTCGCTGTCCGTCCTCTACTTGCGGCGTTGTCTTGCTCCGGATGCGGCCCGCTCGCTGCCGTTGCCAGAGTAGCCATTGGGGACGTTCTTAAACGACTAGTCGTTGGGGACATTCTTGTTTGACTAGTCGTTTAAGAACGTCCCCACCGACTGGGGCTGGCAGATCGATCCGCTGGGCCTGCGCATCGCCCTCAACGAGATTTACGCCCGCTACGAGATTCCGCTGATGGTGGTCGAGAACGGCATGGGCGCCTACGACGAGGTCGAGGAGGACGGCTCCATCCATGACCCGTATCGCATCGCCTACCTGCAGAGCCACATCAAGGCCATGGGCGAGGCCATTGCCGATGGCGTTGACCTGATAGCCTACACCTGGTGGGGTCCCATCGACCTGGTTTCCGCCGGCACTGGCGAGATGCGCAAGCGCTACGGCTTCATTCACGTCGATAAGTACGACGACGGCACCGGTACCTACGAGCGCCGCCGCAAGGACAGCTTCTTCGCATACCAGAAGATCATCAAGTCCAACGGCACCGAGGGCTTGGAATAATTGAGCCCCGGCGTTCCGCCGAACGCCGGACCGGCCGCCGACTACGTGACCACCGACGTCGATGACGACGGCATCTGGAACGCTTTTGTTCACCCGGGGCTTATCGAGGCTTAATCGACAATATGAGTGCCACTGGGGAAAAGGTTTTGGAAGGGCTTGGAAGGGCTTGGAAGGGCTTGTGATTCGGGCCCTTGCCTTAGCATTTTGGCCATTTGGCACTATAATCACCATAGGTATGCGCATAACGTTGCGCTTAATCAAGAGGAGAAAACGTATGGGTCTGTTTGATATGTTCAAGAAGAAGGCTGAGCCCGTGGCTGCCGCTGCTCCGGCCTCCATTTCTGCTTCTGCCGGCGCCGACGTGCTGTGTTCGCCCGTCAAGGGCAAGGTCATCAAGATGGCCGACGTGCCCGATCCCGTCTTTGCTGGCGAGGTTTTGGGCAAGGGCTGCGCCGTGTGGCCCGAGGACGACCTGGTCTACGCTCCCTCCGACGGCAAGGTGACCGTCACCATGGGTCACGCCGTGGGCCTGCAGTCCGATAGCGGCATCGAGGTTCTGGTGCACGTTGGCGTCGATACCGTCAACATGAATGGCGACGGCTTCGAGGGCTTCGTCAAGGCCGACGACGTCGTGAAGGCCGGCCAGCCCTTGCTCAAGATCGACCGCGCCAAGATCGCTGCCGCCGGTTACAAGGACTGCGTCGTCGTGGCCGTGTCCAACACCGCCGAGTTTGCCGATGTCGAGCTCGCCGTCGAGGCCGAGTCTGCCGTCGCCGCCGGTGACGCCATCGTTAAGGTCGTCCGCAAGTAGTCTGCGGCATCCAGAAGATGCACAAGGGTGGTCGGGTTATCCGGCCACCCTTTTTTAGTAGGCCGAGTAGGCGCATTTTATTGCAGGGGGCTTGCTTTATGGGCCATTCACTCGTCAAATTGAGCCGCCTACGCTTTTGCGACGTAGGGGGTTGAACGGAGCCGCTAATATGGACCTACTGTTACGACGTGCGCTGCGCGGGAAACGCAGCGCCGCTTGTTTGGAGGAATGTCATGAAAAAGAAGCTGCTGCTTGCGCCCCTGATGGCTGCCCTGGTCGCGTGCGTGGTTTTGCTTTCCGGCTGCGGAGGGCCTTCGGTGGAGGAGCTCATCACCGACGACCTTACGAGTCAGTTTGACGAGATCAAGAACGGCGGCGATGATTTCCTCTCCGGCCTGGAAGAGGCTTCGGGCGACGAGTTTGAGCAGCTGGGCATCGATCCCGAGGAGTATGCCAAGAGCTATCTCGAGGGTTTTGATTACAAGATCGGTGATGTGACGGTCGATGAGGACAAGGGCACCGCGACCGCCGAGGTCACCATCACCTGCAAGTCCATGAACAAGATCGTCGAAGATTTCGCCACCCAGTATCAGGAGAAGATCGCCGCACTCGATACGATGCCTTCCGAGGACGAGCTGTACAAGATGGCCGGCCAGGTGATGGTCGACGTGACCAAGGCCGCTAAGACCAAGGACACCAAGGTCACCTTTAAGTATTCCGCCAACGAGGATAACGAGTGGTCTGCCGACGATTCCGCAACCACCGAGATGATGAATGCGATGATGAACTAGTTCGTTGCGGCGTTTTACCAAACGCCGCAACTGCTCGACGCTGCGTGGGCACCAGAGCGACAACTTGTCATTCAAAGAGGACGGCATGACCAGAAGGTCTATGCCGTCCTCTTTTCATGCCAATTTGTTCGCTCTGGTGCCCGCTCGCTACTCGCCCAGCACCAGCGCCGCGAGCTCTGCCTGGCTGTCCACCACGTGGTCGGCGCCGGCGGCTTCCAGCTCTGCGCGGCCGCGGAAGCCCCAGCTGACGCCTGCGCTCTTAAGACCGGCGTTGTGGCCGGTCAGGATATCGACATTGGAATCGCCCACATAGAGCGTGGTCGCCGGGTCGGCGCCCAGCTCTTCCATCACATGCAGCGTGACGGGTGCCTCGGGCTTAGGCGGAAACGCATCGACACGGCCCTGTACCAGCGCAAAGCGCTCGGAACCAAAATACTTCTCGATAAGCGGGGCCGCCGAGACGTGGTCCTTGTTAGTGAGCACGGCAAGCTGCACACCCGCGGCACGCAAGCGGTCGAGCATCTCGATCGTGCCGGCATAGGGGGCGGTGTGGTCCTCCTTGTGCTCGCCGTAATAAGCCCTAAACTCGGCAAGCGTCTGCTCAAACATACGGCCGTCGCCCGCGTACTCGGCGGGCATAAAGCGCTCAACCAGCTTGAGCATGCCGTTTCCCACCTTGTAGCGGTACTCGTCAACGGCAAACGTGGGCCAGCCGTGCGCCTCGCAGGTATGGTTGCCGGCGGCTGCCAGGTCCTCGAGCGTGTTGAGGATGGTGCCGTCCAGATCAAAGATCACATGGGAAAAAGCTGCTGCCATGAAAGCTCCCGTCATTGGGTTTCAAAACGCACCCCATAATACTGGGCTTACGCGTTGGGTGTGCTTGGAATCTGAACATCTCCAGGGATATCAGGTGACATCGCGCCGACCGTGCGATTCCGCCCTAGCAAATCCTTGGCAGCTGCTCTCCCACGAGCATGTCGAGGATGCGGGTAGAGCCCCAGCCGGTGCGCACGCGCACGGCGGGACGGGAGCCCTCGGCAAGCGGCAGCACGCGGCCGATGATCGCGGCATTCTCGCCGTAGCGGGCGGCGCGCATGGCGCTCAGCGCGGCATCGGCCTGCTCGGCCGGCACCACGGCGACCATCTTGCCCTCGTTTGCCACCTGCAGCACATCGTAGCCGAGCATCTCGCATGCGGCCTGCACGTCGGGGCGCACGGGCACGGCATCCTCGTCGATCTCCATGGCAACACCGCTGGCCTGGGCAAACTCGTTGAGTGTGGATGCCAGGCCGCCGCGCGTGGGGTCGCGGAAGCAGCGCGTGCCGGGCGCTGCGGCCAAAACGTCGGCAATCAGGTGGTTGAGCGGCGCAGCATCGCTTTCGATCGTGCTCGAAAACGCCAGGCCCTCGCGTTGGCTCATGATGGCAATCCCGTGGTCGCCTAGTGTGCCTGACACCAGGATAACGTCGCCGGGGCGGCAGTTGGCGCCGCTGAGCGCCACGCCCGTGGGAACCTCGCCCACGCCGGCGGTATTGATGTAGACGCCGTCGGCCCCGCCGCGCTCGACCACCTTGGTGTCGCCCGTGATTATGGACACGCCCGCCTCGCGCGCCGTCTCGGCCATCGTCTGCACAATCTGGCGGAGCTTATCCATGGGATAGCCCTCTTCGAGGATAAAACCGCACGATAGGTAGCGCACGTTGGCGCCCGAGGTCGCGACATCGTTGACGGTTCCGCACACGGCGAGACGGCCGATGTTGCCACCGGGGAAGAACTGCGGCGAGACTACAAAGCTGTCGGTCGACATGGCGATGCGCCCGCTCGCGGGCAGCGCGGCGACGCCGGCGTCGTTGCCTTCGAGCAACTCGGGCGTCCCAAAGGCATCTAAAAAGACCTCATCGATGATGCGTTTCATCATCTGACCGCCGGAGCCATGGCCCAAAAGGACGGTGCTATCGGTGATGCTATGGGACATATCCAAAACTCCAATCGTGGGTGGAATTATATGGGTGAGGCGCAGCGTCGACCAGTCCGCCGCTCGTTAGAACGGCGGAACCTAATAGTCGCGGTAGCGGTAGTACGCCGCGCAGCTGCCTTCGGAGCTCACCATGCACGGGCCGATGGGGTGATCGGGCGTGCAAGTGCGGCCAAAGAGCGGGCAGTCGCTCGGCGTGATGGCACCGCGCAGTACGTCGCCGCAGCGGCACCCACGCGGCTCGACCGTCGCCTCAACGGGCACGTCAAAGCGAGCATGGGCATCAAAGCGCGAGAACTCAGGGCGGATGGAAAGGCCCGAGTTGGCAATTGGCCCCAGCCCGCGCCATGTGGTGTCGCATGGCTCAAACACCTGCTCGACCAGCTGTCGCGCCACGGGGTTGCCGCCTGCGTTGACGCCACGGCGGTAGGCGTTGTCGATCGTGGGCCTGTCCTCGGCAACCATCTGGACCAGCATGCAGATGCCTTGCAGGATATCGACCGGTTCAAATCCCGTGACCACGCCCGGGGTATCGAACTCGTCGACCAAAAAGCTAAAGGGCGCCAAGCCCGTGATAGTGGCGACGTGGCCCGGCAGGATAAAGCCGTCGATGGCGGTCTCGGGATCGTTGGCGATGGCGCGCAACGCCGGCGGCGTGGTCTTGTGGGCGCAATAGACCGAAAAGTTCAAAAGCCCGCGCGCCTCGGCCTCCAAGATGGCAGCGGCGATGGTGGGCGTCGTAGTCTCAAAGCCCACGCCCATAAAAATGACCGGGCGTTCGGGATTTTGCTCGGCAATGTCGAGCGCATCGAGCGGGGAGTAGACGATGCGGATATCGCGCCCTGCCGCCTTTTGCGCAGCGAGCGAGGTGGACGATCCGGGCACGCGCATCATGTCGCCAAAGGTGGTGATGATGGCGCCGTCTATGTTGGCGAGCGCGATCGCGTGGTCGATGTCACGGTTGGCGGTAACGCAGACGGGGCAGCCCGGGCCGCTCAGCAGCTTGAGCCCGGCCGGCATAATGGAGCGAAAGCCATAGCGGCCGATGCTCACGGTGTGCGTGCCGCAGACTTCCATAAGGTTGATGGTACGGTTGCCGACAAGACCGCGAATGCGTTCGATGAGCTCGCGAGCCAGCTTGGGGTCGCGAAATGCCGAAAAGTCGATACCGGAGCGCACCGGCTGTCCGGCCGCCACTAGTATGCCTCGGCCGGGTTGCTGGCCAGTTGGTCTTCTTCGGCCAGTTCGGTCATGGCGTTAACGAGCTCGAGCGTTTCTTGCGCTTCCTGCTCGTCGACGATTTGGATGCCAAAGCCGGCGTGCACGAGAATATAGTCGCCAACCTGCGCCGTCGGCACGAGTCGCAGCGACACCGGACGCTCGACGCCCATCATATCGACGGTGGCCTTGAGGCCGTCGTCGCGTTTGACTACTTTACCGGGGACGGCAAGGCACATATTGTTCCCCTTTTATACGTTTTGCGCTGGATAGGCGCTCAATAATCCATCAGTTGATGGTAGCGCTCGCGGGGTTCGCGGGCAAACGCGTTACGCCTGTGAGACGGCTGGGCACAGCGGTGTGCGAGAGCGAGCTACTGCGATGCGATCTGCGCAAGACGAGCGCTTGCGACCGCCGCCTGACCGTAGGCGATGCAGCCGTCATTGACGGGCACGGTATGGGGGATAAGGACAGTAAGACCTGCGCTTTTGAGCTCGCGGGTGAGGAGCTGGAGCAGAAGTCGGTTCATGAACACGCCGCCCGAGAGCGCGACGGTGTCGATGCTCTCGCACGCGCAGATCTCGCTGGCGATGCGTGCCGAGGAGCGCGCGACGGCGACATGGAAGTCGAGTGCGAGCCTGTCGGCGGGCACACTGGCTCTGGTTCCCTCCAAAAGCGCCGCAAAAAGTGAGCTGGGGCTCAGGACGAGAGACCTGCTCGAGGTAGCTTGGACAGTTAGTTCAGATTTGTACTTTTTAGAGTGGTAATGGGTGGTATAAATCGTCTGCGAGGGCCCCGAATGGGTTGATTTGGGGTATCCGGCGGGCGAATTAACCGCAAATGAGGTGCCTGGAGAGCCCTCTTCGGGGTAATCTGAGCCAAAACCGTTGGTTAAAGGGTCTGTTTTTAATACAAATCTGAACAAACTGTCCATTCGCAATGGGTCAGATGCGGAACAGCCGTCTTTATCGCCGGGAACATGGGTAATTTTGCTGCCGAGCGCGCGCCAGGCGGCGGCTTCGAGTTCGATGGCGGGCTCGCCTTCGTAGGTTGCCTGCCCGCAAATGCCCAAAACTGCAGCGGCGGCGTCAAAGAGACGCCCCATACTGCTCGTGCGTGGGCTGTTGATGTTCCGCTCGATCATCGTTGCCGTCACGCTGCGTGTTTGCTCGTCTAGGCCGTCCAAGAGCCGCTCGGCCCCCGGATGTTCAAGCAGGCCGAGCTCACTGAGCAGGGCAAAGGCGTTGCGGCGGGCGTCGTGCACGGAGGCCGCCCCGCCGGGGAGCGTCCAGGTGCGCAAATGCGCGGCGCGCTCAAAGCCGCCAAGGCTGGCAACAAGAAACTCGCCGCCCCAAATGGTCCCATCGGTGCCGGCGCCGGTGCCGTCAAAGGCGATGCCAAGGACGCGCGCGTCGGTTGTAAGCTGGCCCGCGGCAATCGCCTCTGCCATTACGCTCGCGATGTGCGCATGATGGTGCTGCACCTCGACGAGCGGCAGATTGCATTTTCGCGCCTGCTCGCGCGCCCACTGGCTCGATAGATAGCTGGGGTGTAGATCGCAGGCCAAGGCGGCGGGCGCCAAGTCAAAGAGATCTTCCAAGCGTGCGCGCGCGGCGTTCCAGGCATCGAAGGTCCCGCCGTTTTCAACATCGCCGATATGCTGCGACACAAAACAGGTTGCCTCGCCGTTCGTCCCTTCACGCGTGAGCGCAATCGTGGCCTTGTGTTGTGGCCCGCAGGCGAGCACGCAGGACGGAGCGCCGTCGAGCGCCGGCAACGGCAGCGGCTGGGGTGCATATCCGCGAGCGCGGCGAACGGGCATAACGGCGCCGTTCGCCGCGCGCACCACAGAGTCGTCGTAGCGCGAGAGAATCGCACGGTCGTTGCCAAGTAGCGCGTCAGCGATGCCGGCGGCAACAAGGTGCTCCCATGCAAGGGTATCATCGGTCTCGATAGGTTCCTCGCTCAGGTTTCCGCTGGTCATGACGAGCGCGTGCATGCCGCGGGCTTCTGCCGCGGCAAGCAGCAGATGCTGAAGCGGGGTGTAGGGGAGCATAACGCCGAGCTCGGGCAGATCGTGCGCGACGGATGGCGCGAGCGCGAGGGCGTTGGGGGAGCCGCCGCTCTCGCAAACGGCACGTCGGCGCAGCAGCACGATGGGGCGAATGCTGCCGGCCAGCAGGCCGCGCTCAACGTCGTTGACATGGCACAGGCGTTCAGTATCGGCAAGGCCGCGCACCATAACGGCAAGCGGTTTGTTGCTGCGGCGTTTGCGGCGGCGAAGCTCGGCTACCGTCTTCTCGTTGGAGGCGTCGCATACCAAGTGAAATCCGCCCAGACCCTTGATGGCGACGATACCGCCGTTGGCCAGCAGCTCAACACAGCGGTCGATAATGGCGTCGCTGGTCTTGCGCGTGGTGCCGACGGTCAGCGACGCGGCGGCTTCGCCGGCCTCGCGCCACGTAATGTGCGGCCCGCAATCAAAGCAGGCATCGGGCTGCGCGTGAAACCGCCGGTCAAGCGGGTTGCCATACTCTGCGGCACAGGTGGGGCACATGGGAAAGCAATCCATCGAGGTGGCCGTTCGGTCATAGGGCAGCGACCGGATGATGGTAAAGCGCGGTCCGCAGTTGGTGCAGTTGATAAAGGGATAGTGAAAGCGTCGGTCGGCGGGGTCGAACAGCTCGTGCAGGCAGTCGTCGCACGTGGCGATGTCGGGCGAGACGAGCGTCGTGTGGGCGGTTTGATCCTGCGATGCCACAATGCGAAAGCCCCGTTCGTTGGCGGCGTCCCAGTCGCCGGGCGCTAGGTCCATAACCTCGACATGCTCCACACGAGCTGCCGCAGGCGTATGCTCCGATAGCGCGGCGACAAAGCCGTCGAGCGCCTCGACCGAAGCGTGCGCCTCGATATGCACGCCATCGCCCGCGTTAAGCACCCAGCCGCAAATGCCGTGCGCCATGGCCTCGCGATACACAAATGGCCGCATGCCAACGCCCTGCACAATGCCCGTTACATGGATATGCACATGTCGCATGCGACCCTCCTTCATCGAGACCTGCCAAAAAGGGACAGGTTTATTTTGGTCGGTAAAACGTTAAACCTGCCAAAACAAACCTGTCCCTTTTTGGCAGGTGCGCCGCGCAAAGACCCGCTACAGCCCCAGGCTCTGCTCGGTGGCGGCGCAGGTGAGCTCGCCGTGTTTAACGCCGCGCAGGCCCAGCAGACGGTCAGCCAGCTCGTAGACACGCTCGCCGCGACCCTTGAGCGCCAGAATCTCCAAGCAGTTGTGGTGGTCCAGATGCACGTGCATGGTCGAGACAATCTCGTCGGTGTAGTCGTGCTGCACCTCGTCCAGACGGCGCGTCAGATCGCCGGTATGGTGGTCATAGATCATGGTGAGCGACCCGATGACCTGCTCGTCGGGCGTTCGCATCTGCTCCTTGGCAATGGAGGCGCGAATCAGGTCGCGCACGGCCTCGGAGCGGTTGGCAACGTCGCCGCGGCGCGCGATTTGCTCGTCAAAGCGGCGCAACAGGTCGTCGGGAGCGGTGACCGAAAAACGGACCAGCTCGGAGGCGGAGCCGCTGAGGCGGCAGCCCACGTCGCCGGTCGGCCCGTGCGGATGCTCGTGCTCGCAGGCGTGCTCGTGCTCGGCCACGCTACACCAGCTTTACGGAGCCAACGGAGTTATGGTCGGCCTCGATGGCCTCCTCGTAGCCCTCGAGTGCGTCGTGCGCCTCGTGGAGCGCCGCCATGGCGGCCTCGAGCTTGGCGCCAATGCGCTCCATGTCAAAGTTCTCGGTCGCATGCAGCAGCTGATGGCTCCACTCGTGGGCGAGCTCAATGGTGTCGTCGACCTGCTTGACGCTCATGGCAAGCTGGCTCATGTTCATTCCGACGTCATGCATGGGAATCTCCTTTTGTACGGGTCTAATCAGTGGTTCAGATTCTACTACGCCCGCTTTACGCATCGCCGCATAAGAAAACGGGTGCGAGTCCGTCTGACCCGCACCCGTTCACTGGGGGCTGTTTGTGATTACCATACTATCCGTGGTCGCGGGTGCAACACCCGGCTCTCCGGCGAGCGGCACAAAACCACTCATGGACGGCAACACATGACCGGCGCATTACAGGTGCTTCTCAAGCAGCGCCTGCAGCCTGGCCTTGGGCAGCGCACCGACGGAGCGGTCGATTTCCTCGCCGTTCTTAAAGACAACCAGCGTGGGGATGCTCATAACGCCAAACTTCATGGCCAGGTCCTGATTGTCGTCGACGTTGCATTTGGCGACGGTAATCTTGCCGGCCAGCTCGTCGGCCATTTCGTCAACAATGGGCGAGAGCGAACGGCAGGGACCGCACCACGGTGCCCAAAAATCAACCAGCACGGGAAGGCTGCCGTTAACGACGGAATCGAAATTCTCGGGGGTAATCTGCTTAATGTCAGCCATAGTGACCTCCATAATGCGACGCGGCTCTGCCGCGTAAAACTCAGTACGACTGTGCTTATACCCAACGGCCCGCAATGCAACCACTCGCGGGCGGCTCTTTTATATAATGGTGGGCATGCAAACGATTGGAGAGCGCATGCCCACGTCACAAAGCCAGAAAAAAGAAGCCATCGCCCAGGCGGCCGAGCAGGAGCTCGCATCGCTCGCGGGTCGCGGCGTGCGTATCGCGGGCAACGCGTGCTCGCCGATTGTGCTGGTAAAAGGAGATTTAGACGATGCCGAGCGTGCGGGTGGCGAGTTGGCTGCCGGTCCAGACGGCGCCGCGTTGCGTAAGGCGCTCGGCGCCATCGGTTACGCGCCCGAGGATTTCTGCGTGCTGGCAAGTGTTGCCGGCGCGGGCGACGGGGCGGTTGCGGCAGGCGAGGACCTGCCGTGCGAGCTGTTCCGCGAGGCGCTCGAGGCCTTGGATCCCGAGGCGGTCCTGCTGCTGGACGATCGCGCGGCCGATACCATGCGCGAGACCTACGCAGACATGCTCGTGGCGATCGACGACTTTGATACCGCCATGCTCAAGCCCGGCTTGGTCGCCCACGTGCAGGGTCGTCGCGTACTCGCGCTCGACGGCTTTGAGGCCGCGCTGACCGACAAGGCCGACAAGCAGCGCATGTGGGCCTACATCAAGCAGCTGACCCCGGCCGCCGCGCCGCTGTAGCGGACTGGCGCCGGCAAGGCGGTCCTGATGGGTCGAGCGCGGCGCCGACTTGTCGCGCCCTTACATCACTGCGCGAAACTCAAACCGATCGCCGTGAATGCGAAACTGGCAGTTGCCGTTCATGCGCTCGACGGCAAGCTTAATGCTCCTGGTTCCAAAGCCGTGTCCGGTGTGCTCGGCAACGGGCATGCCGTCGACCATGCGCGGCGGGCGCCCAAACGTGTTGGAAACCAAAAGTAGCAGTTGCCCGTCCTCGCAACGCAGGTCCAGATCGACAAATCGCTTGCCCTGGGGAGCGGCGCTTGCGGCGACGATGGCGTTGTCCAGGGCGTTCGAGAGTACGCTAAACAGATCGACGTCGGCTACATGGACGCTCTCGGGCACGGCGGCGCGCAAATCGGCGGTGATGCCGTTTCGGTTGATATCGGAGCTAAATGACGAAAGCACGATATTGACCGTGTCGTTGGCGCAGTAGCGGCGCACAGCGGTGCGGTCGTTTGTCTCGCAGAGCTCGTCGATGCGCTCGAGCGCCTCGTCGGTGCGGCCCTCCTCGATCAAAGCCGCAAGGCCGCGCAGGAAGTGCCGCATGTCGTGGCGGAGAACCGAAAGCTCACGTCCAGATTGGCGCCAGGCCTCGAGCTCCTTGATGGCTGCGCTGTCGCGGGTCGCGAGCATCCAGCGCTCGCGCTCGGCGATTTCCTTTGCCTCGTATTCGCGCAGATACACAGTAAGAAACATGAGGTAGAACGCGCAAAGCGCAAATGCCAAAAACTCAACCGTCACCACGGAGCCCGAGTGGAAGAGCGTGGTGTAGACGTTGGTGGCGTAGTCAAAGATGTAATAGACGAGCGGCAGGATGAGCAGAATCTCGAGCTCGGTGGGGGTTTTAACCGCCAGGCGCGGACCGATGTCGCTGGCCCAATGCAGCAGGATTGCAAAGACGACGGCCGTGGTGATAATGCGTGCCGCGTAGTACGCGATTTGCGAGTCGGTGGCGGCGAGCGCGGCGATGCCCATCCAGTTGCTGAACTGGCAGCTCAGATAAGCACTGGTGACGCCCAGCATAACGAGCAGCGGGCTCAGGCGATAGCGCGCGCACAGGTAGATGACGAGCGGCAGATGCACGACGAGCGGATATACCTGACGGGCGAAAAGCTCGCCGCCGACGGCATTGGCGAGGCCGAATGCGCATCCGGTTACGGCGCCGACCATCACCAGCTCAAGCGCATGACGCCGGTTGATCTCGATACCGCAGAGCGCCGCCGAGGCAAAAACGCCAAAAAGCAGGGTCGTTGCGTGGTGGATTGCCCAAAGTACCATCTCGGCCGCGGGGAGCATTAGCGCCTCCCGCTCTCGAACCGTGCCGCAAAGTAGGCATCCTGGAAACCCTGCTTGCAGCTGCGCGCCAGCGGGATGCAAGCGCCCGAGCGCATGACGATATCCGTACGGTTAAAGTGGTCGATATTGCGCAGGTTGACCTGGTAGCTACGGTGACATTTAAAGAAGTTCGCGTTTTTGGCCAGCTGGTCCTCGATGTTGCGGAACGGCTCGAGCGCTTCGATGTCGCGCCCGTCGCGCAGGTGGAATACCACGTGCTTGTTGCGGGCCTCGGCGTATTCGATATCGGACAGGCGCAGAGCATGGTATCCAAAGGACGTTTTGGTCACGAGCTCATCGGTCGCGTCAGGTCGCATGCTCGAAAGCTCGTCGAGCAGTTGCGCTAGGCGTTCGTACGTTACGGGCTTGAGCAGGTAGTCGAAGGCACGGACCTCATAGGACTCCAGCGCGAACTCGGGCGATGAGGTGAGGAACACCAGACGCACGGCTGTATCGGATTGGCGCAACTCCCGCGCGGTGTCCATGCCGTTGACGAGCGGCATAATCATGTCGAGCAGAATGATGTCGGCGCGCGATGCGGCATGGCGGGCCAGCAGGTCCTCGCCGCGCGTGACGAGTGCAACGTCGACCGCCGTGCCCGTCTCGGTCGACCAGCGGTCGATCATCCGGTGCAGTCTATCTAGAAAAGCGACGTCGTCGTCGCAGGCGATGATCTTGAGCATTCGGGCCCCCTTAGTAGTTCGATTTTGCCACATTGGGTGCGCACCGCCCGCGGGGGAACACCCCGTTTGCGCCCCACGGTGCGCAACTCGCGCCGAGCGGCAGGGCGTCAGTTTTGACGGCCGCACAATACTCCATGGATACACATGTCAATCGATGCCGGCGGTCGGACGGGGAGTCAGGCCGCCCGCCGGCGCCAAGCGATAGCGAACATTGCGAAAGCATAGGGGTAAGGGGAGCCGTGATGAGGGAGAAGAAGATGGGGATGCGCAGACTTGCTGCTTGCGTGCTGGCTGCAGCGCTGGCGCTTGGGGGCGTGGCGACGACGCTCGCCACGCCTACGGTAGCCGAGGCGTATCCGTCCGCCGCGATCAAACCGAAACACCTGAAAAGCGAGCTTTCGTATGGCGAAAGTGATGTAATCCAACTTTCCGGCGGCAAAGACTATCGGTTTGCCGGCACGGTTGATATCGACCACTATGAGGTCGAGGGTGGCACCAAGGAGAACCCGACCCGCCTATATTTCACTGACAGCTCGTCTCTGGGCGGTCCGCTGACCGTCGAGCGTGACCTTACATATTCGCAACACCCGCTCTTTGTGCTCAAGGGCGGTTATGTCGAGTTTATCGGTGATTCGGGTGTCCCGACCGAGGTACGCTGCGATGGAAAAACGTTTTTGAGCGATAGCAATGATTACGAAGCGCGTGGAGGTGTCGATAAACCGAATACGGGCAAGAGCCTCAACCTTTCCGTGGAAAACCTCAAGCTTGTTTCAAGGACCGAGAACAAAGATACCGATCGGGCAATCACGCTCTATGGAACCATGGGTGCGGGGGAGACGGCCAGCTTCACGAACGTGAGTGTCAGCGGTTGGAAATGCTGCAAGAACAGCGCATTCAAGGTTGACAAGGGTAATGAAATTTACGAAGCCTCGCCGGCGCCTGTAACTATCAGAGGCAGCCAGGTCGCGGTGGATGCAACGTTTGTCAACTGTACGTTTAAGAATAATAGTGATGACTGCGTCGGCGCCTTGAGCGTGGTCGGGCGGTCGAAGACTCCAAAAGTTACGTTGAACGGCTGCACGTTCGAAAACAACAGTCAGGGAATGATTGCGTGCGACGAGATGAAGGTTGAGAGCGGTCATGTGCATGCGGGCAATATTGGCGTCAAAAATGCCATAGTCGCCCTGAATAACTGCAGTATCCGTTCAACAAATAACACGTCATGGAATGGACCCTGCTCTTATATGTTCAATGTGTGGGGTATTCAATATCAGATGCACATGACGAGTGCCATTGCGGTGGCAAAGGATGCGTCGTGCACCATAAACGGTACGGTTATCGACGATTCGTTCGTGTTCCCCTCTGATAGATTCAACGGTCGCGACATAAGCGGTCAGGACGAGAAGCGCTGCGCGGTTTACGCCCTTGGTTCTGTGACGCTCGCCGGCAACACGAAGGTCACTACGGCCAAGGCGAAGGGCGTCGATGCGTCCGATGTCGCGTCCGATGTCGGTAGCTACGGTAAGGTTCACGTCGATGAGTCTTTTACGGGCACAGCCGTCCTGTCTATCGACGATACCAAGTTCGATCCCGAGTCCAATAAGCAGTATTACTACTATGAGTATGTGGACCTTGTCACGAGCGATCTTTCGCAGGAGGATCTCGCGAGCAGGCTCAAGCTCGCCAACGAAAACCTTGCATACGACGTTACCGATGGCAAGGTCAAGGTTATCCATCGCAAGCACGAGCACGAGTGGATCTATTCCACCAACAAGGATGGGTACAGCATCGCGGCTACGTGCAACGGACAGTATGAGGCCTCGCACTGTGTCTACTCCGGGGATGGCGAGAAGATCTCGCTGATGTCGTCCAAGAGCGGCGACCTGAGCTTTACCTACAACGGCAAGCCGCGCGATGCCGTGCTTGCTACGACTAAGCCGTCTCAAAAGGACAACGCTGTAGCCCAGGGCAAGGTAACGATTGTGAGCGCACGCTTTTACCGTTTCGTGGATGAGAATGACACCGTGGGCATCGAGATGGAAGGGTCGCAGCCGTGCGATGCGGGTACCTATCGCGTGGTGGCGACGGTTGCCATCGAGGGACAGAGCGATGTTACGCTCGAGCGCGTGTTCAAGATTAACCCCGCCTCGCTTGCGGAGAAGGACTCCAGCCGCAAGGATCTTTGCAAGGTCGAAATCATTGGCTACGACAAGTTGAAGGATAACGTCAGGTTCAGCAACGGTGACGTGCTCAACGACGTTCCGTCTTATGAGTGGACGGGTGAGGAGATAACGCCTCGCATTAAGGTGACGTATAAGCTTGGCGACGAATGGATTGAGCTTAAAGAGGGCGTCGATTTCGAACGCCTCGCTTGGGGCGAATCGGTTTCGGAGAAAGATCCAGGTGCGTACCGGAGCCAGCTCTGGGGCCTGGGAAACTTCTCATCCTACGAGTCAATTTACTCCTGCAAGTTTTTCTACTGGAGCATCTACGGCACGCAGTTCGAGAATGTTCAGGCCAAGGGCTTTGACGGCACCTATGATGGCAAGGATCACTCGCCGTCGGTGACGGTCGACAACGCCCCCGAGGGCATGCAGATCGAATATAGCGTCGATGGTGGCTTGCTGTACGAAGACCGAATCCCCTCCTATACCGATGTCACGCGCGATGTCTACGGCAACGTGTGCGCCGAGACGATTAAATATCGTATTACCGCACCCGACTACGTGCCGGTGGAGGGCGAGCTCGAGATAAAAATCACCCCCGCCGAACAGGCTGCTCCCAAGGACGTTAAGACGACGGCCGCGACCGGACATGCCTTGGCGGATGGCAGCATCGACGGGATTGATAACACCTACGAGTGGAAAGCCGAGGCCGCCGGCGACTATCAGTGGATTGCCGAAGGCGAGACGTCGGTTAAGGGCCTCGCCGCTGGCAAATACAGCGTTCGTCTTAAGGCCGACCGTAACCATAACGCCTCTGAGGCCCTGACGGTTGAGGTCAAGGACGGCCCCAAGAAGGCCGACGGTAGCGGTTGGAAGCACGACGACGCCGAGCACTGGAACACCTGCACCTGCGGCAAGGAGGACGTTGACCGCGCCCAGCACGACTTTGAGTGGGTCGTCGACCAGGACGCCACGGCCGATAAGCCCGGTTCCAAGCACGAGCGCTGCAAGACGTGCGGCTACGAGTGCGAGTCTGTCGAGATTCCCGCCTTCGGCATCAAGGGCTACTCCGACGAGTACGACGGTGCGTATCACACGGTTGATGCGACGAGTCTGCCCGAGGGCGCGACGGCCCAGTACAGCACCGACGGCAAGAAATGGTCCCTCGAGGCCCCCAAGATTAAGGACGTCGGCACGCTGACCGTTGCTTACCAGGTGACGATTGACGGTGCGACCGCCGAGGGCGAGGTCACGCTCGAGGTCAAGCCGCGCGCGATTACGGTCACCGCCCAGGCCGCTTCTAAGACCTACGGCGAGGCCGACCCCGTGTTTACGTGGGCGATCACATCCGGCGAACTCGTTGAGGGCGAGAGCCTTCAGGGTATTGAGATTGAGCGCGATGATGACGACAGCGTGCACGACGGTGGCTATGCTCTGCACCTGACGCAGCCTGAGGGCGCCAACTCCAACTACAAGATCACGTTCAAGGACGGCACCTTTACGATCGGTAAGCGCGAGCTTGCCGTAACGTGGGACACCACTACTGGGTTCACCTACGACGGCGAGGAGCACTGCCCCCAGGCGAAGCTCCACAATGTCATCGAAGGTGACGATATCTCCGCGTACGTCGACGGCGCCAAGGTCAAGGCCGGCACCTACACGGCGAAAATCACCGAGCTGACGGGCGACGACGCGGGTAACTACAAGCTTCCCGCCGAAGGCCTGACGTGCGAGTTCTCCATCAAGAAGGCGCCCCAGGGCGCGCCGGTGGTCCAGGCTGCGGCCGAGACCGTGAGCGGCAAGCGTGACGGCAAGATCACGGGCGTCGACGCGACGATGGAGTGGCGTGCCAAGGGTGCTGACGAGTATCAGGCGGTGGACGAGGGCACGGCCGAGCTTATGGGTCTTGCCGCCGGCACGTATGAGGTGCGCTACCAGGCCAAGGCCAACTACGACGCTTCTTCCGCCACCGAGGTTACCGTGGCGGCCGGTCCCAAGCTGGTCGTGACGCTGCCGAGCAATCAGGTGGGCTACGCGCTCACCGCGACGGCAACCGAGCTCGACTGGCACGGCGCCGCAACGCTCACCATGAGCATCGACAGCGCGTACTTTGCGGGCAAGGACTACGCCGTCAAGGTCAACGGCAAGGCCGTTAAGCTTTCCGCCAAGGGCACCTATGAGCTCAAGGACGTCGAGGGCGATGTGAACGTGACGGTCGAGGGCGTGCTTAAGCACGAGCCCGACGGCTCCGGCTGGGCACGCGATGCCAAGAACCACTGGCATAACTGCCGCTGCGACGACATCATCGACAAGGCCGAGCATACCTTTAAGTGGGTTGTCGACAAACCGGCGACTACCGAGGCCAAGGGCGAGAAGCACCAGGAGTGCACCGTCTGCGGCGATCAGGGCGCAACCGAGGAAATTGCGATTCTGGTACCCGAGATCATCGACGGTAAGGGCCAGACGATGGTGGTTGACGCCGCCAAGGACCTGAGCTTCCGTTCGAGCGCACCGCTCGCGTTCTTCCAGAAGGTGCTGGTCGACGACAAGGAGGTCGCCGCCGAGAACTACGTGCTCACCGAGGGTTCCACGATCGTGACGCTCAAGACGAGCTTCCTGAATACGCTCGGCGTGGGCGAACACAGGCTGAGCGTGGTTTCGACCACGGGCACGGCCGAGACGACCTTTACCGTTGCCGAGGCTGCCAAGCCCGCTCCTGGCCAGACCACTACGACTACTACGACCACGACTACGACTTCCAAGCCTAAGAAGAGGGCTAGCAAGGAGGCGTTGCCTGAGTCCGGCGACAGCACTTATGTCGTCGCGGGCGCCGTACTCGCTGCCGGTGTGGCAGTCCTGCTGCTGGCGTGGACCATCATGAAGCGCCGCGCTTAACCGCGCACCAGCTCCCAGCGGGTCCGGATCGAGCGATCCGGACCCGCTTTTATGCCCACCGCCTCTCGGACCAAGATAAAACGGGCCGCTCGAACCGTGTGGCGGATCCATTTTCGACTGTCCTCAGCTTGCCAGTTCGAAAATGGACCCGCCCCAAGATTGAATCCTTATTCCAACTTTACACCTGGCTTTACAGCTGTCTTGTCAGCTGTAAAGCCAGGTGTCATACTAAAGCCCCAAGATTCGCCAAAAGAGAGGGGCCTTGATGGCACAGAGCGCGAACATGGATGCATCGGAGCTTGCACGCGATATCGCGGCCGGCCTGGCATCGGCAACGACGGCAACGGAGCGCGCGGCACTGGTGCCCGCAGAGCTCGTCGAGGCCATTCATCAGCTAAAAACCCAACGTGACGCAGTGATCCTGGCGCACTATTATGTGGCGCCCGAGGTTCAGGCTGTGGCCGATTTCGTCGGCGACAGCTTCTACCTGGCAAAGCTTGCCAAGAGCCTGCCGCAGCAGACTATCGTGCTGTGCGGCGTGGAGTTTATGGGCGAGAGCGCCAAGCTGCTCAACCCCACCAAGACCGTGCTGCTGCCCGATCCGGGCGCGGACTGTCCCATGGCGCACATGGTCAAGCACGAGACGGTCGACGCGGCGCGCGCCGAATATGGCGACGACCTGGCCGTGGTGTGTTACGTCAACTCGACGGTCGAGATCAAGAGCTGGAGTGACGTGTGCGTTACCAGCTCTAACGCCGTCAAGATCGTCTCCGAGCTGCCGCAGCAGCACATCTTGTTCATTCCCGACCAGAACCTGGGCCGCTTTGTGGCCGAGCAGGTGCCCCAAAAGCACGTCATCCTCAACAACGGCTACTGCCCGCGCCATCACATCATCACCGTCGAGCAGATTGTCGACGCTCAGGAGGCGCACCCCGACGCGCTCGTGCTGGCGCACCCCGAGTGCAAGGCCGACGTCCTGGCCGAGGCCGACTACATCGGCTCCACTGCCGGCATCATCAAGTATGCCGAGGAGTCGGACGCGAGCGAGTTTATCATCGTGACGGTCCGCGGCGTGCTCTACGAGCTCGAGCGGCGCTGCCAGGGCACCGGCAAGAAGTTCTACTTCCCCGCGGTGCAGCCCACCTGCGTCAACATGGATCTCATCACGCTCGAAAAGCTCGTGCGCTGCCTGGAGACGGGCGAGGGCGAGGTGCAGATCGGCGTGTCGGATGAAGCCGCCGACCAGGCCAAGCTCACGCTCGACCGCATGCTCGAATACGCGGCGCGCTAGAACGATGTGACATGAGGGACCATCCCTTATGCCACATTACAAGGGAGAGGATTCCTGTGGAAACCAAACAATGCCCCGACATGGAGTGCGATGTCGTCATTGCCGGTTGCGGCGTGGCGGGCCTATACGCGGCCCTCAATCTGCCGACGAGCACGCGCGTGATCATGCTCTCCAAGGGCGCTGTTGACGAGTGCGATTCGATGCTCGCGCAGGGCGGTATCTGCGTGCTTCCCGAAGGCTCTGACTACGACGCCTTCTTTGAGGACACCATGCACGCCGGCCACTACGATAACCGCCGCGAGAGCGTCGACATCATGATCCGCTCGAGCCGTTCGGTCATCAACGACCTGCTGGCCATGGGCGTGGACTTTGAGCGCAAGGCCGACGGCAGCCTCGATTTTACCCGCGAGGGTGCGCACAGCCGCCCGCGCATCGCCTTCCATGCCGACATTACGGGCAAGGAGATCACGACCAAGCTCCTCCAGGCCGTTCGCAAGCTGGATAACGTGCAGATTTTGGAGCACGTGGCCATGACCGACATCCTGACGGGCGAGCGTGATGGCGCCACGGCGTGCATCGGCGTCGTCGCCGTTCCCGTGGACGAGGACAACTCGGTTCGCCCCGCCGACGAGCTGGCAAATGCCGCCGAGGGCGTGCATGCCGGCGAGCCGTTTAAGATCCATGCCCGCCACACGCTGTGGGCGACAGGCGGCATCGGCGGTGTATACGACCACTCGACCAACTACCCGCAGCTCACCGGCGATGCCTGCTACATTGCCCAGGAGCATGGCATTAAGATGGAGCACCTGGACTACGTGCAGATTCACCCCACGGGACTGTTCTCGCCGCAGCCGGGCCGCACCTTCCTGATCAGCGAGAGCTGCCGCGGCGAGGGCGCGATTTTGCTCAACGCCGCCGGCGAGCGTTTTACCGATGAGCTTCAGCCGCGCGATGTGGTCGCTGCCGCTATTCGCGAGCAGATGAAGCAGGATGGTACCGAGCACGAGTGGCTGAGCTTTGCCCCCGTTGAGCGCGACGTGGTGACCGGACACTTTGCCAACATTCGCGCACGCTGCCTGGAGGACGGCCGCGACATCTTGGACGAGCCCATCCCCGTCACACCCACGCAGCACTACTTTATGGGCGGCGTGTGGGTCGACAAGGACGGCCGCACCTCGATGCCCGAGCTCTACGCCGCCGGCGAGACGGCCTGCAACGGCGTTCACGGCAAGAACCGCCTTGCATCAAACAGCCTGCTCGAGGCGCTGGTCTGGGGTCGTCGCGCCGCGTGGCACATGCGTACCGGCGAGTCGCTCGCCGTGGAGCAGGCGGGCGAGCCCGCGCTCGATGGCCGTCATCGCGCCCTGAGCGCCGACACCCTGGCAATCGATGATTTGGCCCGTGCCGCCGGCACGCAGGCCGTGGAGGAGTAGACCATGAACCCCATTACCATGAAGCTCGTCGTCGATGATCTGATTCTGCAGGCTCTGCGCGAGGACATTACGTTTGAGGATGTGAGCACGGCGAGCGTGTGCCCCACGGCGCGTCCCGCCACGGTGGAGCTCATCGCCAAGGCCGATGGCATCATCGCGGGCCTGGATGTGTTCGCTCGTACCTTTGAGCTGCTGGATTCGCAGAGCTCGGTGCTGTTTGACGTTGCCGATGGCGACGAGGTGCACGCCGGCGACCATGTGGGCCAGGTACGCGGCGATGCGCGCGTGCTGCTTTCGGGCGAGCGCGTGGCGCTCAACTACCTGCAGCGCATGAGCGGTATCGCTACCTATACGCACCAGATGGCTGCGGCGCTCGAGGGCACCAAGACCGTGCTCGTCGACACGCGCAAGACCACGCCGGGTATGCGCGTCTTCGAGAAGGCCGCGGTCGAGATCGGCGGCGGCAGCAACCACCGCTACAATCTGTCGACGGCCGTCATGCTCAAGGACAACCACATCGACGCCGCCGGCGGCGTGACGCGTGCGATCGAGATGGCGCGCGCCCATGCATCGTTTACCGCGACGGTCGAGATCGAGTGCGAGAACCTGGACATGGTGCGCGAGGCCGTGGAGGCCGGTGCCGACATCATCATGCTCGACAACATGACCCACGATGACATGGCTGCCGCGATTGAGTTTATTGCCGGTCGCGCCAAGACCGAGTGTTCGGGCAACGTGGATGCCAGCAATATCCGTGCGCTTGCCGACCTGGGCGTTGACTTTATTAGCTCGGGGGCGTTGACGCACTCTGCGCCGATTCTCGACCTCTCGCTTAAGCACCTGCGTCTGCTGGACGGTAAATAATGGACGCCCGCGAGCGTCGCCGTGCCATCATGGGCGTGCTCGAGCGAGCCAAAGACCCCGTCTCCGGCAGTACGCTTGCTCGCGAGGTGGGTGTGAGCCGCCAGGTTGTCGTGCAAGACATCGCCCTGCTGCGCGCCGATGGGCACGATATCGTGGCGACCAATCGCGGCTACGTGCTGCAGGAGGCCCCCAGCAGCCCCGCCGTGCCCACGCGCCTGGTCAAGGTTCGCCATAGCATGGAGCAGGCAGGCGATGAGCTCACGAGTATCGTCGACGCCGGAGGCGCCGTGCTCAACGTGATCGTCAATCACCGCGTGTACGGTAAGATCACGGCCGACCTGGACATCCGCAATCGTCGCGATGTTGAGCGCTACCTGCACGATATCGAGAGCGGCAAAAGCTTTCCACTACTAACGGTGACGAGCGGCTATCACTTCCATCGCATCGCGGCAGAGGATGAGCAAACCCTCGACGAGATCGAGGCTATGCTCAAGGAGAAGGGCTATCTGGCAGACCTGATGCCCTACGAAGACGATCTGTCGTAGCCGATGCTGCAAACGCCCCTAAGCGGCAATCTGACGTTCAATCGTCGGTCGCGTACAAAAGTACGCTTCCCTCCTCTTTCACGTCACCTTGCTCGCTTAGGGGCGTTTTCGCTGACTTATGCTCAACCTGCGACGGTGCCAAATTAGCTATCCGTACAAAAAAGAGGCCTCTGCGGCGATGCGGAGGCCTCCTTTTTTGTGCACGGTGTACTTGTGAGTGTGCAAGTGGGGGAGTTGTTACTCCTCGACGATCTCGGTGATCGCGCCGGCGGGGCAAGCGTCCTGGCAAGCGCCACAGGCGACGCAGGAGTCCTCGTCAGCAACGGTAGCGACGTCCTGGAGCTCCAGAACGCCAGCGGGGCAGGAGTCGACGCAAACGCCACAAGCGATGCACTCGTCGGCATCAATTACGGGATGAGCCATGGTAGTTTCCTCTCTGTTGACCGACGCTACAGGCGATGCGCGCCGGTTTGATTCGGGCAAAAACATACCACGTGAGCGACCGTTTGCAATACCCTCTGGCCGGCATCTTCATACCATTCGCCGAGTATGCCACGGCTTACTAAGAAACGCACAGGTGAGGCTGGTGAGCTGTGCAAATGTTAGCTAAAGGTGACTCGAATTATTGAGCAATTGAGTGGGCTTTCGGAAAGCGCATCCCGTTATCTGGTCGAAAAACGGGTCGCAGTTTCCGGTTGGGCCCGCTAGCGGAAACTGCGACCCGGTATCAGCTCTCAAAACGGGATATGGTTTCCGGTTGAGCCTTCAGACGGAAACTACGACCCGGAATCCACACTCAAACCGGGACGAGCTTTCCGTAAAGCAGCCCCAGGCACCCCCGGCCCAAACCTCAGCCATCTCTACATAGATCTCGAGAGATTTGCCGAGAACTCAATCAGCGCATCTACCTGCGCATTCGAGAACCTAAACTCTAAGTGATAAGAAATCTTATATGAATTGACTTAGATTTTGTATATTCCGGTCCATAAGGGGATACACTACATCCTGAAAGACAAACCGAAAGACCGCTTGGCAGACCGCCGAGTCGGTGCAAACGCACAAGAGAGAGGGAATTTCTAATGGGCAAGATTCTTGGTATCGACCTTGGTACTACTAACTCCGCAATGGCCGTTCTCGAGGGCGGTTCTCCGACCATCATCGTGAACGCCGAGGGCGACCGCACCACCCCGTCTGTCGTGGGCTTCCGTGCCGACGGCGACCGCGTCGTGGGCAAGGCCGCTAAGAACCAGGCGGTCACCAACCCCAAGAACACCGTGTTCTCCATCAAGCGCTTCATGGGCCGCAAGTACTCCGAGTGCACCTCCGAGCTCAAGACCGTGCCGTATGAGGTCAAGGAGGGCCAGGGTGGCCGTGCCGTCGTCGACATCGAGGGCAAGGAATACACCGCCGAGCAGGTGAGCGCCATGACGCTCGCAAAGATGAAGGCCGACGCCGAGAAGTATCTGGGCGAGACCGTCACCGACGCCGTCATCACCGTCCCGGCCTACTTCAACGATGCCCAGCGCCAGGCCACCAAGGACGCCGGTAAGATCGCCGGCCTCAACGTTAAGCGTATCGTCAACGAGCCGACCGCTGCCGCTTTGGCCTATGGCCTGGACAAGCAGGGCTCCGACCAGCGCATCCTGGTCTTCGACCTGGGCGGCGGTACCTTCGACGTCTCCATCCTCGACCTCGCCGACGGCGTGTTTGAGGTTCTGTCCACCTCGGGCGACAACCACCTGGGCGGCGACGACTGGGATCAGCGCGTCATCGACTGGATGGCCGATAAGTTCCAGCAGGAGAACGGTGTCGACTTGCGTCAGGACCCCATGGCCCTGCAGCGTCTGAAGGAGGCCGCCGAGAACGCCAAGAAGGAGCTCTCCGCCGCCCAGCAGTCCACTATCAACCTGCCGTTCATCACCATGAACCAGTCCGGCCCGCTGCACCTCAACTACACGCTGACCCGCGCCGAGTTCGAGAAGATCACCCGCGACCTGCTCGAGCGCTGCAAGCAGCCTGTCACCAACGCCCTGCGCGACGCTAACCTTAAGCTCTCCGATCTGACCGAGGTCATCCTCGTCGGCGGCTCCACCCGTATGCCCGCCGTCCAGGAGCTCGTCAAGACCATGACCGGCAAGCAGCCCAACATGTCCGTGAACCCCGACGAGGTCGTTGCCGACGGCGCTGCCGTCCAGGGCGGCGTGCTCACCGGCGACGTCGAGGGCATCCTGCTGCTCGACGTTACCCCGCTGTCGCTGGGCGTCGAGACCATGGGCGGCATCATGACCAAGATGATCGACCGCAACACCACGATTCCGACCTCCAAGACCGAGGTCTACTCCACCGCTGCCGACAACCAGACCAGCGTCGAGATCAACGTGCTCCAGGGCGAGCGCGAACTTGCCCGCGACAACAAGTCGCTCGGTAAGTTCCAGCTGACCGGTATCCCGGCTGCCCGCCGCGGCGTGCCGCAGATCGAGGTCACCTTCGACATCGACGCCAACGGCATCGTCAAGGTCTCCGCTAAGGACAAGGGCACCGGCAAGGAGCAGCAGATCACCATCTCCGGCTCCACCGCTCTGTCCGACGAAGAAGTCGATCGTATGGTCAAGGACGCCGAGGCTCATGCCGAGGAGGACAAGAAGCAGAAGGAAGAGGTCGAGGTCCGCAACCAGACCGACAGCCTGTGCTACTCCACCGAGCAGACCCTCAACGAGCTGGGCGACAAGGTTTCCGCCGACGTGAAGTCCAAGGCCGAGGCCGCTATCGCCGATGCCAAGAAGGCGCTCGAGGGCTCTGACGTCGAGGCCATCAAGGCCGCTGGCGAGTCCCTGCAGTCCGTGGCCTACGAGCTGGCTCAGGTTGTCTACGCCGACGCTCAGCAGCAGACCGACGGTGCCGCCGGCGCCCAGCCTGCCGACGATGACGTCGTCGACGCCGACTACGAGGTTGTGGACGACGAGGACAAGTAATCATGTCCGCCCGTAAAGCTCGCACGGAGGCGGCTGCCGTTGGAGCCGCCCCCGTTGACTCTGAGGAGAAGGACGTGAAGATTCCCGTAGAGGCCGTCGACGATACCGAGGCCAACGAGGCCGAGGCCGCCGAGGCTGTCGAGAACCAGGTAGAGGATTCCAACAAGGAGGCGACGATGACCGAGGACGAGATGGTGGAAGCCGCTATCCGCGCCGGTGAGGAAGCCGCCGACAACGACTTTAAGCTCAAGTTCGAGCAGGCCCAGAAGGAGCTTGCCGACGTGCGCAATGAGCTCGATGCTGCGGCAGAGGCTCAGAAGGCTGCCGAGGACAAGGCGAAGGACGCCACCGAGCGCACTGCCCGTCTGCAGGCCGACTGGGAGAACTTCCGTCGCCGCACCGCCAGCGAGCGTATCGCCGAGCGTGAGCGCGCGACAGAGAAGCTTGTCACTGCGCTGCTGCCGGTGGTCGACGATATCGAGCGCGCGATCGACCATGCCCGCAGCCAAGAGCTTGCCGACGACTTTAAGCAGTTCGTCGACGGCGTCGACGCGGTGCATGCCAAGCTACTCGATGTGTTTGCGCACGAGGGCGTTGAGCCCATCGACCCCAAGGGCGAGGCGTTCGATCCGCTCGAGCACCAGGCTGTGGGTCGCGTCGAGGACTCGTCGCAGTACGACGAGACCGTCAACGACGTGTACCAGAAGGGCTACCGCATGGCGGACCGCATCCTGCGTTCCGCGATGGTGACGGTGACCTACGGTGGCGAAAAGCGCCCCGCACCGGAGCCCGAAGCGGCGCCCGAGGATGCTGCGGCCGATACGGCCGAGAGCACCGAGGAGTAATTGAGAAGGGCCCCGGGGCAACACCCGGGGCCCTTTCTGGCCTAGTGCCATATGAAAGCATGAACCGCCGCCCGCTGGGCGACGGATAAAACAGGAGAGGAGCTACGATGGCTGCAGGCAAAACCTTCTATGACATCCTGGGCGTATCCAAGAGCGCCTCCGACAAAGAGATCAAGAGCGCGTTTCGCAAGCTCGCGCAAAAATATCACCCCGACGCCGGCGGCGACGAGGCCAAGTTCAAGGAGATCAGCGAGGCCTACGAGACGCTTTCGGACGAGAAGAAGCGCAAAGAGTACGACCAGATGCTCATGTTTGGCGGCATGCCGGGCGCAGGCGGCGCGTATGGCGGCGGCTACGGTGCCGGCGCGGGTGCCAGCGGCTGGGGCGACATCTTCGACAGCATCTTTAGCGGCAACGGTGCCTGGGGCAGCGATTGGGGCTCGGGCTTTGCCGGGGCTGCGGGCGCTGCCGGTGCCGGCGCGGGTCGCAGCCGCGCTCGCAAGGGCGGCGACCTGTCGCTGACCGTCGATGTGACGGCCGAGGACGCGTTTCGCGGCGTGACGCACAAGGTCACCTATCGCATTCCCTCGACAGGCGAGCAGCAGACCATTACGGTCTCGGTGCCCGCGGGCGCGGTCGACGGCGGCAAGCTGCGCTACAAGCGTCGCGGCGAGTATGGCGTCGCCGGTGGCGAGCGCGGCGACCTGGTCGTGACCACGCATGTGGAGGAACACCCGCTGTTTAAGCGCAAAGGCGCCGACGTGACCATGGAGGTACCGGTCTCGGTCTACGAGGCGGCGCTCGGCTGCACGGTGGACGTGCCCACGCCCGGCGGTGCGACGGTCCGTTTGAAAGTGCCTGCGGGTACCCAGACGGGCAAGAAGTTCCGCTTTAAGGAGATGGGGGCGCCCGACGTTAAGCACCGTGGCCGTACGGGCGCGCTGCTCGTCGAGATCAAGGTACAGGTTCCCACGAACCTATCCGATGACGAGCGCGATGCCATGACCAAGCTGCGCGAGGCCGACACGCGCGACTACCGCGAGAAGGTCAACCGTTACAAGGCGACGTTCTAGGGCGGTCGCGGTACACGCCCACGCCTGCGGGCTTATGATGGACGATAACGAGACGGAAAGGGGTCAGGTAGCATGGCCGAGGACAATAGGAACAAACCGCTGTACATGATCAGCGTGGCGGCCGAGCTGACCGGCATGCATCCGCAGACTCTGCGCGTCTACGAGTCCAAGGGCCTGGTGAACCCCCAGCGCTCGGGCGGCAACACGCGCCTGTATTCGCGTGCCGATATCGAGCGCCTGGAGCTCATCAACCAGCTGACCGACGAGGGCATCAACCTTGCCGGTGTGGTGCGCATCCTCGATATGAAGGAGCGTGCCGAGGAGCGCGAGCGCGAGAACGAAAAGCTCCGCGCCCGCATGCGCCAGCTCGAGGACGAGCTGCACGAGTACAAGATGCAGAAGAAGATCACCTCCCTGGCCCCGCGCGATGGCTCGGTTAATCCCGAACAGGTCATGCGCAAGCTACTGGGAGCCGGCGGGGATCTCTAGGTTCCGCCGTTCTAACGAACGGCGGACCGGTCGACGCTGCGCGCCGCCCAGAGCGACAATTTGTCATTCAAAAGGCAAGGCATGACCAGAAGGTCTATGCCTTGCCTTTTTCATGCCAACTTGTTCGCTCTGGACGTCGCTCGCTGTCCGTCCTCTACCTGCGGCGTTGCCATGGTCCGGATGCGGCACTTGGGGACGTTCCTCACTTTGGAAATGCGGCCCGCTCTCTGTCCGTCCTCGACCTGCGGCGTTGCCTTGCTCCGGATGCGGTAGTCGTTGGTAGTCATTGGGGCCCGCTCGCTGTCGTTGCCAAAACATCGGTGTTGTTATGGGTAGTCATTGGGGACGTTCTTAAATGACTAGTCGAAAGGGACACTCTTGCACCAAATCTGCTGACCCACATCAGGCTCGTCCTGTACTTTACCGAGATAAAGTGAACGTGCAGATTCGTAACCCATTCGCAACCGTTCTATGGCACGATATTGAACGAATGCATGCTATGCGCCCAAATCTTTTGGGCAGAGTGGGAGACAGTATGGTCAAGCTGTACGAGGACGGCATCTACCTGCGCGGCGGCAGCGAGGTTGTGCCTGCGGCCGAGGCTGCCGAGCGCGGTATTACGCAGACGCCCGAGGATGCCAAGCGCGGTACCATCGCGTATTCGATCCTCCAGGCACACAATACGTCCGGCGACCCCGAGGCGCTCAAGATTCGCTTCGATGCCATGGCGAGCCACGACATCACCTTTGTCGGCATCATCCAGACGGCGCGCGCCTCGGGCATGGAGCAGTTCCCGCTGCCCTACGTGCTCACCAACTGCCATAACTCGCTGTGCGCCGTGGGCGGCACCATCAACGAGGACGACCACGTCTTTGGCCTTTCCGCGGCCAAAAAGTACGGCGGCATCTTCGTTCCGCCGCACATCGCCGTCATCCACTCCTTTATGCGCGAGAACTTCGCCGGTTGCGGCAAGATGATCCTGGGCTCCGACTCGCACACCCGCTATGGCGCCCTGGGCACCATGGCCGTGGGCGAGGGCGGCGGCGAGCTGGCAAAGCAGTTGCTGCGCGACACCTACGACGTTGCCTATCCCGGCGTCGTCGCTATCTACCTCACGGGCGCCCCGCGTCCCGGCGTCGGCCCGCACGACGTGGCGCTCGCCATCATCCGTGCCGTCTTTGCCAAGGGCTATGTCAAGAACAAGGTCATGGAGTTTGTGGGCCCGGGTATCGCGAGCATGACGACCGATTACCGCAACGGCGTCGACGTCATGACCACCGAGACCACCTGCCTGTCGAGCATCTGGGCCACCGACGAGGACACGCACGCGTTTTTGGCCATGCACGGTCGCGGCGACGACTACCGCGAGCTCAAGCCCGCCGATGTCGCCTACTACGACGGTTGCGTCGAGGTCGATCTGTCGAGCATCAAGCCCATGATCGCGCTGCCATTCCATCCTTCCAACGGCTTTGAGATCGAGGAGCTCAACGAGAACCTCGAGGACATCCTGCATGAGGTGGAGCTCGAGGCCGCCAAGATCGGCGAGGGCAAGACGCACTTTAGCCTGCTCGACAAGATCGTCGACGGCAAGCTGCACGTGCAACAGGGCGTTATCGCCGGCTGCTCGGGCGGCAACTACGACTCCGTGGTCCAGGCTGCCCGCGTGCTCAAGGGCGCCAACACCGGCTGCGGCGAGTTCTCGCTATCGGTCTATCCCACGAGCCAGCCCGTGGCACTCGAACTTACGCGCCGTGGCTATATCTACGACCTTATGGAGGCCGGCGCGATCGTGCGCACGGCGTTCTGCGGTCCGTGCTTTGGTGCCGGCGACACGCCTGCCAACAACGGCCTGTCCATCCGCCACACCACGCGCAACTTCCCCAACCGCGAGGGTTCCAAGCCGGGCAATGGTCAGCTGAGCGCCGTGGCCCTAATGGACGCTCGCTCCATTGCGGCGACGGCTGCCAACGGCGGCGTCCTGACGCCGGCGACCGACCTGCCCGAGGAGACTTGGGACGAGGCCTGCGAGTACACCTTTGACGACGCGCCGTATAAAAAGCGCGTGTACTGGGGCTTTGGCAAGGCCGAGCCTGCCGACGAGCTGGTCGAAGGCCCCAACATCAAGCCGTGGCCCGCGATGGAGCCTCTCGGCGACGATATCCTGCTCAAGGTGTGCTCCAAGATCATGGACCCGGTCACCACGACCGACGAGCTCATTCCCTCGGGCGAGACGAGCTCCTTCCGCTCCAACCCGCTGGGCCTGGCAGAGTTTACGCTCAGCCGCCGCGATCCGGCCTACGTGGGTCGTTCCAAGGAGGTCGACGCCGTGGAGAAGCGCCGCGTTGCCGGCGAGGCGGCGGGCGATCTGGCGGCACTCGATGCCGAGCTTGCCGGCGTGTTTGAGGCACTGGCCGGCGCCGGCGTCGCGGCAGATGCCAAGGCGACCGAGTACGGCTCCATGCTCTATGCCAAGAAGCCCGGTGACGGTTCTGCCCGCGAGCAGGCCGCGAGCTGCCAGCGCGTGATTGGCGGTCTGGCCAACATCGTCCACGAGTACGCCACCAAGCGCTATCGCTCCAATGTGATGAACTGGGGCATGGTGCCCTTCCAGATGGAGGCCGAGCCCAACTTTGAGGTGGGCGACTACGTCTTCGTGCCGGGTATCCGTGCCGCGCTCGATGGCGACCTGCAGAACATCGCCGCCTACGTGGTGCGCGCCGACGGCACGGTCGAGCAGATTGAGCTCTACATTGCCGATATGACGGCTGAGGAGCGTGCCATCGTCAAGGCCGGCTGCCTGATCAACTACAACAAGTTCAAGGCCGCTGCCGAGTAACGCACTTAATTGTCCGCCCGGGGCTTATCCTTTCCCGCCCGCTCACGCGCTTCGCGAGGGTCGCGTTCGGGAAAGGTTTGTCCGGGGCTACCGCGACGTTCTCGTTGGGTCTTGAGGGACGCTAATAAATAGACTTGCTTGATGCCGCCTCTGTTAATGGGGCGGTTTCTTTTTGTCGAAAACCGCCACAAAGGGGACAGGCACCTTTGTGGCGGTTCTCGGTTTGTCTCGACCTGTAACATCTTGGCCGCTAAAAGTGGGCCTGGTGTTACAGATTTAGATTTTCGATTCGGGTGTCTTCTGTTCGTCTCGATTTGTAACAGATAGAGCTCTATTTGCCGAGTAGATGTTACAGATTGAGACAAACGGGTGCCGCTGGCCATTTCATCTTGATTTGTAACATCTGGAGCCATAAACAGCCGCTAGATGTTACAGATTGAGATAAACGGTTGCCGCTGGCCATTTCATCTTGATTTGTAACATATGGAGCCATAAACAGCTGCTAGATGTTACAGATTGAGATAGTAAGGGGACGAGACCGCAGCGGGTGAGCGTGCCTGCTCCCTATCTCTTAATCACTCAGAAAATCTTATATATAGAGACTTAGATTTGTGTATAAGATCGTACAAAGCTGGCAACAATACTTCTCGGACAACGTGAAGCCGCCCCGTAGGGCGGCCGCCCCAAGAGAGGTGATTCCATGAGAATCGATAAGCTAGCAATGACGTCGCGCGAGGCGTTGCAGACCGCCATGAGCACGGCTGCCGACGCACAGGCCGGCGCGGTGGAGCCGATTCACTTGCTGTCCGCCCTGCTCGGTGCCGGCGAGCGCAATATCTCCGTGATTATCGAGCGCATCGGCGCCGACCCAGCCCAGCTTGCACACTCCACACAAGATGCCATCGACCGCGCACCCAAGGTTTCGGGCGAGGGCCAGCAGATGGGCCTGTCCAACGAGCTCGTCCGTGTCATCGAGAAGGCCGAGAAAAAGGCCACCAAGATGGGCGACAGCTTTGTAGTGACCGAGCATCTGCTGATGGCGCTTGCCGAGGACAAAGGTGAGGCGGGCCGCGTGCTGCGCGACGCCGGCGTTACCAAGGAGCGTATCGAGCAGGTCTACGAGGAGCTGCGCGGCGATGACCGCGTGACGTCCGCCGAGGACAAGACCCAGTTTGAGGCACTGGAGCAGTACGGCCGCAACATCTGCGACCTGGCCCGTGCCGGCAAGCTCGATCCGGTTATCGGCCGTACTGACGAGATCCGTCGTACTATCCAGGTCCTGTCCCGTCGCACCAAGAACAACCCTGTGCTCATCGGTGAGCCGGGTGTCGGTAAAACGGCCATCGTCGAGGGCATCGCCCAGCGTATCGTGGCCGGCGACGTGCCGAGCACGCTGCGCGACCGCGACCTCATCGAGCTCGACATGAGCGCGCTGGTCGCCGGTGCCAAGTACCGCGGCGAGTTCGAGGACCGCTTGAAGGCCGTGCTCAAGGAGGTTCAAAAATCCGAAGGCAAGGTCATCCTGTTCATCGATGAGCTCCACACCATTGTGGGCGCGGGCGCCACCGAGGGCTCCATGGACGCCGGCAACATCCTCAAGCCTGCGCTCGCCCGCGGCGACCTGCACGCGATCGGTGCGACCACGCTCGACGAATACCGCAAGTACATCGAGAAGGACGCGGCGCTCGCCCGTCGTTTCCAGACCGTTATGGTGAGCGAGCCTACCGTCGAGGACACCATCTCGATTCTGCGTGGCCTCAAGGAGAAGTACGAGATCTTCCACGGCGTGCACATTACCGATAGCGCGCTCGTGGCCGCCGCCGACCTCTCCGATCGTTACATCGCCGACCGCTTCCTGCCCGACAAGGCCATCGACCTGGTCGATGAGGCCGCAAGCCGCCTGCGCATGGAGCTCGACAGCATGCCGGTCGAGATTGACGCCACCACGCGTCAGCTCACCCAGTTGCAGATTGAGGAGCAGGCACTCATGAAGGAGACCGACGACGCCTCCAAGGAGCGTCTGGAGACCCTGCGCCAGGAAATCGCCGAGATCCAGGAAAAGCTCAACGTGCAAAAGGCCGGTTGGCTCAACCAAAAGAACGCCATTGACCATGTGCAGGAGCTCAAGGGCCAGCTCGATGAGGCCAAGAGCGAAGAGGAACGTGCGACGCGCAACGGAGACTTGGGCCGTGCGTCCGAGCTGCGTTACTCCGTGATTCCGGGTTTGCAGCAGCAGATTCAGGATTCCGAGGCCGCGCTCGAGGCACAAAAGCAGCAGGACGGTGAAGGCCTCAACGAGCAGGTGACCTCCGACGAGATCGCCGAGGTCGTAAGCGCCTGGACCGGTGTGCCCGTCTCCAAGATGATGCAGGGTGAGCTCGACAAGCTGAAGGGCTTGGAAGGCGAGCTGCATAAGCGCGTCATCGGCCAGGATGAGGCCGTCTCCGCCGTCGCCGCGGCCGTGCGCCGTAGCCGTGCGGGCCTCTCCGATCCGGACAAGCCCATCGGCAGCTTCTTCTTCCTGGGCCCCACCGGTGTGGGCAAGACCGAACTCGCCAAGGCGCTGGCCGAGTGCCTGTTCGATGACGAGCGCGCGCTCGTGCGTATCGACATGTCCGAGTACATGGAGAAGTTCAGCGTTCAGCGTCTGATCGGTGCGCCCCCGGGATACGTGGGCTACGACGAGGGTGGACAGCTCACCGAGGCCGTGCGCCGTCGTCCGTACTCCGTGATCTTGCTCGACGAGATGGAGAAGGCTCATCCGGATGTCTTCAACGTGCTGCTGCAGGTGCTCGACGACGGTCGTCTGACCGATGGTCAGGGTCGTCAGGTGTCCTTCAAGAACACGATCATCATCATGACGTCCAACGTGGGCTCCAAGGCCATCGCCGATCTTTCGGGCAAGGACGAGGAGGAGATGCGCCATCAGGTCGACGCGGCCATGGCTCAGACTTTCCGCCCCGAGTTCCTCAACCGTATCGACGATATCGTGGTGTTCCATCCGCTCGGCATGGCGCAGATCGAAAAGATCGTCGATATTCAGCTCGCCGACGTCCGCGCACGTCTGGCCAAGGAGCGCATGACGCTTGCCATCACCCCGGCGGCCAAGCAGATGCTCGCCGTGGGCGGTCTGGACCCGGTCTTTGGTGCCCGTCCGCTCAAGCGTCTGGTGCAGCGCGAGGTCGTGGACGCCATCGCCGCCGCTATCATCGACGGTACGGTGCGCGAGGGCGATCAGGTGACGGTTGACGTCGACAAGGACGGTGCCTTTACCGTCGTGTGCGATAACACGCCGTCTGCCACCTACGAGGTGCCCGACGCCGAGTAGATTGTTGGGCCATGCCTTAAAATCTACCTTTTGAGCCAAACGCCAAGGGCGGCGGATCCAATTGGGTCCGCCGCCCTTTTTCGTGCGACAATCGATGGTGTTGAACATGAGTACATGACAAGGAGCTATGCAGATGAAAGACGAGAACGAGACGAACGCACCGGCGCCTGAGTCAGCGCCCGCCGCACCCAAGCCTGAGCCTAAGCCGGCACCCAAGCCGCGCGACCCCTACATCCGTGCCGAGAACGAGGACGACGACGGCTACGATCCCTACAGCGATCGCCGCCCCGAGCGCGAGCCGATGTTCGAAGCCGATCCGTGGCGCTAACTCCTGCAGGGTAGCTAATTTGGGACGGGGCTTTTTTAGCTGCCCCGGCTGGTAATGTGCCGGTTTAGTCGATTAACGGTCGGGGCAGCTAAAAAAGCCCCGTCCCAAATTAGCTACCCTCGCTGCGGCCGGCTAGTCTTGGGCCTTGATGCTTGGCATCAGAATCTGGGCGAGGTAGTCGGTCTCGAGTTTGGTGGCAGCGTCGGCCTTGCCGTCCTTGTCGACCAGTACGTTCTTGATCTGGCTATAGGTATAGCGGTTGCCGGTTGTAAGCTCGACAAGATCGATGGCCGTGTCCATGGGGTAGGTCGACACGGGGTCTTGCGTGCGCCCGTTGATGGTCTGGGGCACCACATACGGATAGACGGGGCCGCTGGCGTAGACCGTGTAGCCGTTGCCAAGGCTTGCCGCACCTAAAACCGTATCGCCCTTATCGGGCGTAAAGCTCTCGCCGTCGCGCACTGCGACAAGCGTCACGATCGGCGTATTGCTGTCGCTGGCAAGATAGATGCACAGCGTATTGCCGTTTTGCCAAGTCGCGACTTTGCCGTACCACTCAACGGGAATATCGAGCTGATACAGGTTCGTTGCCTTATGCCGAGCATCGGCGTCGCGGGCCGCCTGCGCCTCGCGGGAACTCATGGCATTGACGGCGGCGTCACGGCGCGCGGTTGCCGCCTGCTGGAGCACCTTTGCGACCGCGGCAGAGCTCGCGCCACCCTCCTCGGCGTACTTGGCCGCGGCATCGATCTGGTCGTCGGTCACCGTGTCTGCCGAAGGTACCTTAAGCTTAAAGGATGCCTGAGCGCTCAGGTCCTGCCCGTCGCTCTTTACGCTAACCTGCGCCTTGGTGGTCGGCACGGTGTAAATGGTACCGTCAGCTGCGATGGGGGACCCAGCGATGGAGAGCGTATAGTCGCCAGGCAGCAGCTTAATACCGCGACCGTGCTCATCAACATAGAGCGTCTCGCTCACGGAGGAGCCGTCAGAGTCTTGCCCGCTCACCTGCACGGGAATCTTGGAGCCGGTGGAACAGTCGAGCCCTGCGGCATGTACGCCAATCTGCACCGACATCATGGTGTGGGCGTTGACGGCAGCGATGGCGGCCTGTTCTTGTTGGTATCCGTTCCAAGCGGCATAGCCCGCGCCGCCGGCAACGAGCGCGGCGGCAACGACGCCGGCAACCATCAAATTGCGTCGCTTGGGCGACATCTTGTGATGGCGAGCCTTGGCTTCGCGTGCCGAGGGAACGGACGGCAGGGGAATATCGCCCATGGCGATGGTCTCGTCGACGGCCGGCGCAGAACCCAGGCCAGGAAGCTCGCGGGTGAGCGAGTCATCGGCAGGCAAGCTGCCAAGCAGGGCGGTCTCTTCTCCCGAGGCGGATTCCGACTGGACGCCGTCCTTGCTATCGTCCTCTTCGGCCTCGGCCTCGTCAGAAGCGTCTTTGGCGTCGCTGCCTTCGTCCTCAGTGCCTTCGCGCACCTCGTCCTGCGCGTCGACGGCCAAATCGCTCAACGAGAGCTCGTCTAGCGCAATCCGGTCAAGGCTCTCCAAGGCCTCGGCACATGCTTCCGCATCCTGGGTCGCATCCTCGCGGCCACGTGTCTCATCGCTCATATATCCCCCAATGCAATATCGGCTCAACACTGTACCCAAAAATGGAGTCATATAAAGCGCATGCGAAATTTAAGATCCGATTTAACCCGAGCGAATCGTTCGGCCGTATCCTCACGGTAGCAAAAGGCCCCCGGAACGCGAGCGAATCACGTTTCGGGGGCTCTGCAGTGCGTTGAGTTGCGCGGAGCCGGCTATGCCGCTTCGTGCTCAAGCGGTGTTTGCGTCAGGCGCGTTACTCGGCGTGCGCGTAATCAACCTTGGCGCGACGGGCAGTGGCCTTCTCCCAATCGCTGGTGCCCTCAAAGACATCCTGCTTGTAGGGGTTGCGGCCGAGCTTCTTGGCACGGTAGGCGACGTAGATGATCGCGGCGATGTTGGCGACCAGTGCGACGATCGAGACCGCGGTGGCGGCGTTGGGGTCGAGCGTGGAGTGCGTCACAAAGATGGACTCCTCCTGGAAGTAGGGGAACACCTGGGCAAACATGCACCAAATGGCCAGCGTAAAGGCGCGGTTCTGGATCCAGCCGCCCTTGTTCCAGATAAAGGCGGCGACGGTGGGCGCCAGCAGCAGCGCAAAGCCGCAGAACCAGGAGTGGGTGGGCAGGCAGTTGTAGGTGTAGCAGAAGTTCCAGATGTCGTAGGCGATGATGTAGACCCAGGTCATGTCGGGCCACAGCATGTCGGTCTTGTCCTCGGAGGCGTAGACGCTCCACCAACCGGTCATGCAGAAGATGTTGATAATGCCCGCGATGCCGTTGAACACGTTGTTCCAGCCGGCCAGCTGCGTAGCACCTTCGGAGGTGACCCAGGTGGACTCGCCCAGGACAAAGAAGTGATAGGCGCTCTCAAAGTCGGACACGACGGCGATCAAGATGTTGATGGCGACGATCACAAACGGCCATGCGCGGAACCAATGCGCCTTGCCGATCTTGCCCCACTGGTACTTAATGGCAATGAAGCCCCAGCAGCCGGCCAGCGCCGCGTATACCTTGGCGTAATGGAACCAGCTGTTCTGGTATACATGGGTGGGGTTGGTGAGCGCCCACTCGGCACCCTGCGAAACGCCGACGGCGATGGCGATGCAGTAGATGGTCATGGCCAGCGGAGCCACGCCAAAGATGATGGCCGCGCCGAGCTTGGTACGGCGGCCGACCTCGTTGAGTACGATCAAGCCGATAAAGACCATCGCCCAGCCGGCCCAGTGGATAAGGGTATCGCTACCCCAAACATCGAACAGCATGCTGCTCTCCTTTCATACGCCCGCGGCCCCTCTTCCGTCGCGGGCAGTTTGGCCAAATGTCATCAGTTCCTGGGCTTGCGCTCGGAATACTTGGCGGTGTAGCCCTCGATGTGGAGTGTCGAGGCGATAATCTCCTTAACCGTCTCGTCGGGCACATCGGGGTGCGTGCGGATGTACATCAACAGCCCCATGATGAGGGTGTAAACCGTCTCGTAGACATGGTCGATGCGCAGGTCATGATGGGCGACAAAGTCCACCACGGTGGTGTCGCAGATGTATTGCGCCACGCGCTGGACCACGTTGTGCAGAAAGCCGCCGTAGAGCGCGCCGCTGCTCGAGGTGAGCGTGCTCGGCAGCTCGTGGCCGCTCACAACCAGGCGCTTAAAGAGCGGGGCGACGGTGTCGAGTGCGCCCTCGATATCACCGACGATGCGGCTGGCATTCCACTGCTCGAGCTCGGAGATAAAACCGTCGATTGCCTCGTCCATGACGGCGGTGACGGCGGCGTCCATGTCGACGAAGTAGTGGTAGAACAGCGAGCGCGTGCAGCCGGCTCGCTTGGTCACGGCCGAGACGGATAGATGGGACACGCCCAGCTCGGAGCTCACGGCGCGCACGGCGGCGAGAATCTCGCGACGGCGCTCGTCACCTGTCAGGCGCTTTGCCACGCTGTCGGGCGTGGGGACGGCGTCGGCCACAGGGGTGCTCGCTGCGTTATCGCTCATGCGCTTGCCGCCTTTCATCCGTTTGGGCCCGACCGTTCGCCTAATAGTCTTGAATAGTGTTGACGGTTCGTCAATACTATTTTTGACATAATGTCCACAATGGCGGGTGAACGGCATGGGGGCATGCCCGGCCTGCAAAAAAGAGGGGCGCTGCGGCCTCGTCGGGCTGCGGCAAGAGAAGGGACAACCATGATTCTCAACGGACCGGGAATTAGCTACACCGAGCCCGACATCGGTTCGGAGTTCGTGCCGCCGCTGCCGGAGCATCCGCGCGAGGCCATTGTCAAGCTGTGCGAGCATTGCACCAACCGTCTGCTGCATCGCGACGAGCTGCTGGGCTACGAGTACTGGTCGTTTGCCGAGGCCGCAACCGACGAGCAGGCCGAAGTGCTCTGCAAGATGAAGATGCGCCGTCCCTATACGCTGCCCGAGATGGCCAAGCTCACCGGCATGCCCGAGGCCCAGATCGAGAAGATGCTCGACGACATGAGCTACACGGGTCTGCTCGAGTACAACTGGGAAAATCCCGAGCGCGCCAAGCAGTGGGTGCTGCCCATGCTGGTACCGGGTTCCGCCGAGTTCCTCAACATGCGCGTGAACCAGCTCGAGGAGCATCCGGTCTATGCCAAGTTCTTTGAGCAGGCGTCCAAGGGGCCGCTGTCCAAAGCCACGCCGATGGTGCCGCCCGGAGGCGCCGGCATCGGCATGCACGTCATTCCGGTCGAGAAGGCTATCGATGCTTCGAGCACCTCGGTGCCGATCGAGCATATCGAGCATTGGCTCGACAAATACGAGGGCAAATATGCCGCCAGCACCTGCAGCTGCCGCGCGAGCCGTCGTGTGATGGGCGAGGGCTGCGCCGACGACCCCGCCGACTGGTGCATTGCCGTGGGCGATATGGCCGACTATGTGGTTGAGACCGACCGCGGCCATTATGTGACGCGTGAGGAGGTCTATGACATCTTGCGCCAGGCCGAGGACAACGGCTTTGTGCACCAGATCACCAATATCGACGGCGAGAACAAGATCTTCGCCATCTGCAACTGCAACGTCAACGTGTGCTACGCCCTGCGCACCTCGCAGCTGTTCAACACGCCCAACCTGTCGCGCTCGGCCTATGTCGCCAAGGTCGAGAAGGACAAGTGCGTGGCCTGCGGTCGCTGCGTTGAGGTGTGCCCGGCCGGTGCCGTCAAGCTCGGCCAGAAGCTCTGCAGCAAAAAGGCCGGCGGACAGGTGCCCGAGTATCCGCGCCAGGAGCTGCCCGATGCCACCAAGTGGGACCACACCAAGTGGTCGCCCAACTACCGCAACGACAACCGCATCGAGACACACGATTCCGGCACCGCGCCCTGCAAGACGGCCTGCCCCGCGCACATTGCCGTTCAGGGCTATCTGAAGCTCGCGGCGCAGGGCCGCTATGACGAGGCGCTAGCGCTCATCAAGCGCGAGAACCCGCTGCCCGCTATCTGCGGCCGTGTGTGCAATCGCCGCTGCGAGGATGCCTGCACCCGCGGTCGCGTGGATGAGGCCGTGGCCATCGACGAGGTCAAGAAGTTTATCGCCCAGCGCGATCTGGATGCCGCGACCCGCTATGTCCCACCTGTGGTGACCCCGACGCGCGCCGGCGGCTTCGACCAGAAGATCGCCATCATCGGTGCCGGTCCGGCCGGCCTGTCCTGCGCTTTCTACCTGGCCGAGAAGGGCTACAAGCCCGTCGTGTTCGAGAAGAATGAGCGCCCGGGCGGCATGCTCACCTATGGCATTCCCAGCTTTAAGCTGCAGAAGGATGTTGTCGAGGCCGAGGTCGAGGTCATTCGCCTGATGGGCGCCGAGTTCCGCTATGGTGTGGAGGTCGGTCGCGACGTGACGCTCGACGAGCTGCGCGAGCAGGGCTTTAAGGCCTTTTATGTTGCCATTGGCTGCCAGGGCGGCCGCCTCGCCGGTATTCCGGGCGAGGATGCCGAGGACGTGACCGTGGCTGTCGACTTTTTGCGCAAGGTCAACAGTGGCAAGATCGACGCGCTGTCCGGCCGCACCATCGTGGTGGGCGGCGGCAACGTGGCTATCGACGTCGCGCGCAACGCCTGCCGTCTGGGTTCCGAGCACGTTGAGATATTCTGCCTGGAGAGCGAGGCCCAGATGCCCGCCAGCGAGGAGGAGCGTCGCGAGGCCGTTGAGGACGGCGCCCACATCAGCTGCGGCTGGGGCCCCAAGGAGGTCCATCTGGACGAGGCCGGTCGTGTGTGTGGTATCACCTTCAAGCGCTGCACGCGTGTCTTTGACGACGAGGGCCGTTTTGCGCCCGAGTACGACGAGAACGACCTGCGTCGTGTCGACGCCGACCGCGTGGTCATGTCGATCGGTCAGTCCATCGTGTGGGGCGACCTGCTGGCTGGCTCCAAGGTGGAGCTTGGCCGTGGCCAGGGTGCCCTTGCCGATCCTCAGACCTACCAGACCGCCGAGCCCGACATCTTTGTGGGCGGCGACGTCTACACCGGTCCGAGCTTTGCCATCAACGCCATCGCTGCCGGTCACGAGGCCGCCGTGTCCATCCACCGCTTTGTGCAACCGGGCTCCACGCTCACCATCGGCCGTAACCAGCGCCGCTACATCGCGCTCGACCGCGACGATGTCGTGATCGAGAGCTATGACAACGCGAGCCGCGAGGTGGCACATGTCGACCGCGAGCACGAGAAGGCCTCGCCGTTTAGCGAGTACGTCGAGACCTTTACCGAAGAGCAGGTGCGCGCCGAGACCGCCCGTTGTCTGGGTTGCGGCGCCTCGATCGTCGACCCCAACAAGTGCATCGGCTGCGGTCTGTGCACCACCAAGTGCGCGTTCGACGCCATCCATCTGAATCGCGACCGCCCCGAGTGCTCCACGATGGTTAAATACGAGCAAAAGCTCCCCAGCTTGGGCAAGTACGCGCTCAAGCGTGCCATCAAGATCAAATTCGGGAAGAAGTAATGAGGTTCCGCCGTTCTAACGAACGGCGGCACTGCCGACGCTGCGCGGCGCCCAGATACCCCATCTTGCCCCTCAACTGCGGCGCCGCGGGCAAAAGCCCAGCGGATGCCTTGTTTCGGGGCAACCTGGGGCACCTGGATCGCCGCTCGCTGACGTTTGGCTGACATCGCATCAACCGTTGCTGAAAGGTTTCTACCTTGCATGAATTGGGAATCGTCTATCACATTATTCGCGATGTCGAGAACGTGGCGCGCGCCAATGGCGTGAGTCGCGTTTCGAGCGTCACGCTGCTGCTGGGCGAGGTCTCGGGCGTCGTTCCCGACTTGCTGCTCGACGCTTGGCGCTGGGCGGCAGATAAAAAGCCTATCACCGAGGGCACGGAGCTTATTGTGGAGCCTGTCGAGGCCGTGACGCATTGCGAGGCGTGCGGCCGCGACTATGCGACAGTCGAGCACGGCAAGATCTGCCCCCATTGCGGTAGCGGCGAGACATACCTGCTGCAGGGCCAGGAGGTCATGATCAAGCAGATTGAGACCCCCGACGAGGACCCGCCAGATGCTGCTCCCGACGGCCTCTCCGACGCCCCCGATGCCGTCGACGCTGCCAACCCCCTCCACATCGTCTAGCCCCTAGTCGTTGGGGACGTTCTTGTTTGACTAGTCGTTTAAGAACGTCCCCAATGACTACTTACGTTAGTGCATAAGTCACGCTAATAGTCAAGTTATGTCTGTTTAAACAAAAAAGCTGCAGTACAAGCGCATTCGCGCTTGCCTAAAATCGATATTAATGAACAGTCTGCTTGTATCTGTAAAATGAATGGCTTGATAAGTGACGCCTTGGCGTGTAATCCGTCAAAAAGCAGTAACGTAATCAACTTGTAACAAACCTAGACGTTTAAACAAATTATCCAACCATTCGCATTTTTCTCTATAATTTTACAGGACGAACAGGTATACTCCTTTCATGTCGTGTAGGAAATACGTAGACAAAGAGGAGGTTATGTGATGGTAAGTATTGTTCTTGCTAGCCACGGGGACTTGGCAGCCGGAATCAAGCAGACGGGCTCGATGGTCTTTGGCGATCAGCCGTCTGTGGCCGTGGTCTCGCTCGAGCCGAGCATGGGCCCCGACGACTTCCGTGCCAAGGTCGAGGAAGCAATCGCTTCCTTCGAGGACCAGGAGCAGGTGCTCTTCCTCGTTGATCTGTGGGGCGGCACGCCGTTCAACCAGATCAGCGGTCTCATCGAGGGCCACGATTCCTGGGCTATCGTCACCGGTGTCAACCTGCCTATGCTCATCGAGGCATATTCGCAGCGCTTTGACGCAAAGAACACTGCACATGCGATCGCAAAACATCTCGTGACTGAGGCTAAGGCTGGCGTGCGCGTCAAGCCCGAGTCTCTGGAGCCCGAGGAGAAGAAGCCGGCCACGGCCGCCGCTGCTCCTGCAGGCGCCATCCCTCCGGGAACAGTCATCGGCGATGGGCACATCAAGATCGCCCACGTCCGTATCGACACCCGTCTGCTGCATGGTCAGGTGGCCACCACGTGGACCAAGCAGATCAACCCCAACCGCATCATCGTGGTTTCCGACGGCGTTGCTCACGACGAGCTCCGCAAGACCATGATCGAGCAGGCTGCCCCTCCGGGAGTCCATGCCAACGTCGTGCCCATCAAGAAGATGGCCGAGGTTGTCAAGGACACGCGCTTTGGTGACACCAAGGCCATGCTGCTCTTTGAGAACCCGCAGGATCTGCTCAAGGCTATCGAGGCCGGCGTCGACATCAAGGAAGTCAACATCGGTTCCATGGCTCACTCCAAGGGCAAGGTCGTCGTCACCAACGCCGTCGCTATGGGCGATGACGACGTTAAGACTCTCGAGGCCCTCAAGGCCAAGGGCGTCAAGTTCGAGGTCCGCAAGGTTCCTTCGGATTCCTCCGAGGATCTCGACGCCATGTTGAAGAAAGCTAAGGCCGAACTGGCCGCTCAAGCATAGTAAAGGAGGGTCCGATACATGTCTGCAATCACTATTCTGCTTGTTGCGATTGTCGCGTTGCTTGCCGGTATGGAAGGCATTCTGGATGAGTTCCAGTTCCATCAGCCGCTCGTGGCATGCACGCTTATCGGTCTCGTAACCGGTCACCTTCAGGAGGGCATCCTCCTGGGCGGTTCGCTCCAGATGATGGCCCTTGGCTGGGCTAACGTCGGCGCTGCCGTCGCGCCTGACGCCGCTCTGGCCTCGGTCGCTTCTTCGATTATCATGGTGCTCGCCCTCAACGGTGGCGCCACCGATTCGGCCAAGGCCGTTACCGCCGCCATCGCCGTCGCCGTCCCGCTGTCGGTCGCTGGTCTGTTCCTGACCATGATCTGCCGTACCCTGGCTACCGCTATCGCTCACGCCATGGACGGTTGCGCCGAGAAGGGCGACTTCTCCGGCATCGAGCGCTGGCAGTACGCCGCCATCCTCATGCAGGGCCTTCGTATCGCCATCCCGGCAGTACTTCTGTGCATCATCCCGGCCGAGGCGGTTACCAACGCGCTTAACGCTATGCCCGACTGGCTGTCCGGCGGCATGGCTGTCGGCGGCGGCATGGTCGCCTCCGTCGGTTACGCCATGGTCATCAACATGATGGCCACCAAGGAGACCTGGCCGTTCTTCATCCTCGGCTTTGTCCTTGCTGCCATCCCTCAGCTCACGCTGATCGCTCTTGGCCTCATCGGCATCTCCCTTGCCCTCATCTACCTTGGCCTCAAGGATCTGGCCAAGCAGGGTGGCGGCATGGGCGGTGGCTCCGGTGACCCGCTCGGCGACATTCTGAACGATTACGAGTAGGAGGGGAGTGATACATATGGCAGAGAACAAGATTCAGCTCACCAAGGCTGACCGCAAGAAGGTTTGCTTCCGTCATCAGTTCCTTCAGGGCTCGTGGAACTACGAGCGTATGCAGAATGGCGGCTGGTGCTTCGCAATGATCCCTGCGATCAAGAAGCTCTACACCAGCAAGGACGACCAGATTTCCGCGCTTAAGCGCCACCTGGAGTTCTATAACACCCATCCCTATGTTTCCGCCCCCGTCATTGGCGTTACCCTCGCTCTCGAGGAGGAGCGCGCCAACGGTGCACCGATCGATGACGTCGCCATTCAGGGCGTCAAGGTCGGTATGATGGGCCCGCTCGCCGGCGTCGGCGACCCCGCCTTCTGGTTCACCCTTCGCCCGATCCTGGGCGCTCTGGGCGCTTCCCTGGCCCTGTCCGGCAGCATCGCCGGTCCGCTGCTGTTCTTCTTCGCGTGGAACATCATCCGTTACGCCTTCCTGTGGTACACGCAGGAGTTTGGCTATAAGGTCGGCTCCTCCATCGCCAAGGACCTCTCCGGCGGTCTGATGGGCAAGGTCACCGAGGGTGCTTCCATCCTGGGTATGTTCATCATCGGCGCCCTGGTCGAGCGCTGGGTGTCCATCTCCTTCACCCCGGTCGTCTCCAAGGTCACGCAGTCTGCCGGCGCCTTCATTGACTGGGCTAACCTGCCTTCCGGTGCCGAGGGCATCAAGGAAGCGCTGACGATGTACAACTCCGTCGGTGCTACCGCCCTTGATCAGGTGAAGGTCACCACGCTTCAGGCTAACCTCGATCAGCTCATCCCCGGCCTTGCTGCCGTGTGCCTGACGCTGTTCGTCTGCAAGCTGCTCAAGAAGAAGGTCAGCCCGATCGTCATCATCCTGGCTCTCTTCGCCGTCGGTATCATCGGTCGCGTTTGCGGCTTCATGTAATCGCGCTTCGGCTTAAGACCGAGAGTTGCTAGGCAAGGGCTTTTGAGCCATTGAAACGGACCGCACCCGGTGGGTACACTGGATGCGGTCCGATTGTTTTATTTGGAGGGCGAGGCGCGCATGGCGCAATCTCAGAACAGCACGGTCGATCTGGCAACACCGGCAACCTGCCTGATGGGGCTTACCAGCCACGGCAACGTGATGGTGGGCAATAAGGCGTTCGAGTATTACAACGAGCGCAATCCCGAGGATTTTATTCAAATTCCGTGGGACGAGGTCGACTATATTGCCGCCGAGGTTTTGCGCGGCACTAAGAAGATCACGCGTTTTGCTATCTTTACCAAGGATAACGGCCACTTTACGTTTTCGACGCGCGACGACAAAGAGACGCTTCGTGCAGTTCGCAAGTACGTCGACGAGGATAAGCTTGTGCGCTCGCCCGACTTTATCGATGTGACGGCCAAGGGCGCCAAGAGCATACCCTCCGTTATCAAAGGCCTTTTCCACAAAGGCAACTAGTCGCCTGCGACGTTCTTATACGACTAGTCATTTAAGAACGTCCCCAATGACTACCTGTAGCTCTTCGCGGGATTCGCTGGGGAAATATCATCCCAGTTTGAGCGCCTATTCTGGGATGCGGTTGGGACTGCGGACGATTTCTTGGACCGTTACGCGGCCCTTCCCAGCGCGGCGCGGAACTCGGCCGGCGTGCGGCCGCCGAGCGCATCGCTGCGCCTCTCCGTATTGTATCGGCCGATCCAGCCCCCGAGCTCCTCGATGAAGCGGGCAGGGGTCCAGCCCGACCAGTCCCTGCCGTGCCAGAACTCCCTCTTGAGCAGGCCGAAGAAGCCCTCCATCGCCGCGTTGTCCGGGCTGCAGCCCTTGGCGGACATGCTCCTGGCGAGGCCGTGCCCCTCGCAGATCGAGATCCAGCCGGGCCAGCGGTAGTGGCCGCCGCGGTCGGAGTGGATGACGGGGCGCTCGTGTTAGCGCTAATCTAAAATTGACCACTTTCGCAAACGCATCTCGCCGAATGCGCTAACGCGCTTTCGCCGACCCCGCTAACGTACTTTCACCAACTGCGCTAACGGAACTATGCTCCGATCGGGTATCCGACCCGGGAGGAGCGGGATATGGAGCGAAACGTAATGGGAGAGCTGAACGTCTACAGGGGGTCCGGCGCGAAGCCGAACTTCAGCGAGATCGCGAGGAGGCACGGCATGGACCGGCACACGGTCGCCAAGTACTGGCGGGAGGGCGAGTCCGCCGCCGACGGCAGGTCCGCGAGGGGCAGCGCCTTCGACCCGCTCGAGGAGGTGATCCGCTCGAAGGCCCAGCTGCCCGGGATGACCAAGATGGCCGTCTACGCGTTCCTGCGCGAGAGCCGCGGGGAGGGGCTGCCCGGGTACGGCGCCTTCACCGCCTGGTGCCGGGCCCGCGACGTGCCCTTCGGGGGCGCGGGCGGCCGCGAGCCGCACCCGCGGTTCGAGACGCCCCCGGGCAGGCAGCTGCAGTTCGACTGGAAGGAGGGCATG